>JBJOPV010000128.1:0-10477 GCA_046050625.1 Pseudomonadota bacterium | reverse complement strand
TCACGGCCTCGGCAGGATCCTGTCGCCTCGGCGACCGGTCACGGCGGCAGCGTGTTCAGAAGCCCATGCGGGCCAGCAGGTCGTCGACCTCATGCTGGTCGGTGACCACGTCGGTGCGATTGCCGTCGACCACCGGACCCTCGAGCTCGCTGGGCTGGGCGGTGGCCGTCAGGGGAGGGGCGGCCGACGTGGCAGGGGCTGGCGTGGCCGTGGCCACTTCGGCGATCGCCTGCTCCACCTGCTCCGGATGCAGATCGAGCAGCAGCTTGACCAGATTGGCCTCGAGCTCATTGGTGACGCGCACGACCTTCTTGATGATCTGGCCCGTCAGGTCATGGAAGTCCTGGGCCATCATGATGTTGGTCAGATGCTCGTCGATGCGATCGCACGAGCCGTTCAGCCGGTCGATGTGCTGGCCAACCCGTTCGCGCAGGTCTGCTGCGAGGCTCGTGTCGGCAGCGATCGCCTCGGCGATGCTGCGCGATTCGCTCATCAGGCGCTGATGCTCCAGCTTGGCATCGTCGACCGAGTTCAGCACCCGGTTGGCCGCGTCCGAGGTCTTGTTGGCGATGTAGTTGAGCCGGCTGCGGGCATCCGGCAGCGCGCTGGTGGCCGCCTGCAGCTCCGGCATCACGCCCACGTTGACCACGCCGAGCTGCTCGATCGTGTCGTGCAGCATCCGGGTCAGCTCGCCGATCTGCTGGATCACCTGGGGCGATGCGGCGACCATGGGCACATGCTGTGTCATGGCGTGCTCCCGGCTCAGGCCGTCACGGTCATGCGCTGGATGATCTTCGACAGCTTCTCTTCGAGGGTGGCCTTGGTGAAGGGCTTGACGATGTAGCCGGCCGCACCGATCTGGGCGGCGCGCACGATGTCTTCCTTGCGTGCCTCGGCCGTCACCATCAGCACCGGGATGTGACACAGCGCCGGATCCTGCTTGATCTGCGTGAGCAGTTCGAACCCGTCCATGTTGGGCATGTTGATGTCGCTGACGACGAAGTCGATCTTGTTCGCGCGCAGCACCTGCAGCGCGTTGACGCCGTCCTCGGCTTCCTCGATGAACTGGCCGCCCATTTCTTTGATCAGGCCGCGCACGATGCGGCGCATCGTGGAGAAGTCATCGACGACGAGGTAGCGGAGGTCGGAGTAGGAAGGCATGACAGATCCTTGTGCTGGAGGGTGGCCGCGTGGGGTTTATCGACCGGCCGAGGCCGGACTTGAGGAAGCGGAATCCGGCGCTGCGCCTTCCTCTGTGGGCTGCGCGGCATCGGTCGACGAGAAGAAGCGCTCCTCGGCATCGCGTGTCATCACGATCAGGCTGATGCGTCGGTTCACCGGGTCGAGGGGATCCTGCTTGTTGAAGGGAATGCTTGAAGCCAGGCCCTGCACCCGCAGGATCCGGTCGTTGTCCAGCCCGCCGGCGACCAGTTCTCGCCGCGACGCGTTGGCGCGGTCGCTCGACAGCTCCCAGTTGCTGTAGCTGCCCACGCCGGCAGAGAAGGGCTTGGCGTCGGTGTGGCCCTCCAGCGTCAGCCGGTTGGGCACCTCGCTGAGCACGCTGCCGATGGCCTGCAGCACATCGCGCATGTAGGGCTTGACCAGGTCGGAGCCGCTGTCGAACATGGGTCGCTTCTGGTCGTCGACGATCTGGATGCGCAGGCCGTCGCGGGTCATGTCCAGGCGCACCTGCGACTTCAGCGAGCGCAGCTGCGGCGAGGCGTCGATCACGTTCTGCATGCGCTGCTTGAGCGCGTGCAGCCGTTCCTGCTCGGCCTGGGCCTGGGTGGCCTTGAGCGCCTGCAGGTTGAAGGTCTTCTTCTCGGCCTCGATGTCGCCCTTGCGGACCTGGCCGTGGGTGTGCGTCAGGTCGGTGCCTCCGCCCTTGACGACCGAGGAGGCATCGCCTGCACCCGAGCCGCCGCCCAGCAGAGAGATCTTCAGCGGCGACTGGAAATAGTCCTGCAGGCCCTTCTTGTCGCCCTCGGAGGTGGAGCCGAGCAGCCACATCAGCAGGAAGAAGGCCATCATCGCGGTCACGAAGTCGGCATAGGCGATCTTCCACGCACCGCCGTGGGCGCCGTGGCCGCCCTTCTTGACCTTCTTGACGATGATCGGCTGCAGTTTCTTGGAATCACCGGCCATGGCCTGCTCCCGTGAACATGCGAAGGAGGATCGCGATCCGCATCGCCATCACTTCTTCTTGACGTGCTGCTCGAGCTCGGTGAAGGTCGGGCGCTCGGTCGAGTACAGCACCTTGCGGCCGAACTCGATGGCGATCTGCGGTGCGTAGCCCTGCATCGAGGCCAGCAGCACCGTCTTGATGGTCTGCAGCTCCTTGCCGTCCTCGTCGATCTTCTGCTCGAGCAGGCCGGCCAGCGGTTCGGCGAAGCCGTAGGCCAGCAGAATGCCCAGGAAGGTGCCCACCAGCGCCGAGCCGATCATGCCGCCCAGCACCGCCGGCGGCTGGCCGACCGAGCCCATGGTGTTGACCACCCCCAGCACCGCCGCCACGATGCCGAAGGCGGGCAGGGCGCCGGCCAGGCGGGCGATCGCCGCGGCTGCTGCGTGGGCCTCGTGGTGATGCGTCTCGAGCTCGGTGTCCATCAGCGACTCGATCTCGTGGGCGTTCAGGTTGCCCGAGACCATCATGCGCAGGTAGTCGCAGACGAACTCGGTGACATGGTGGTCATTGCCCACCACAGGGAACTTCTGGAACAGCGCCGAGCTGTGCGGGTCCTCGATGTCCTTCTCGATCGACATCAGACCCTCCTTGCGGGTCTTCTGCAGGATCTCGAAGAGCATGGCCAGCAGCTCCATCGCGCGGGCCTTCGAGTGCTTGGAGGGCTTGAAGCACGCCCCCAGGCCCTTGCCGGTGGCCTTGAGCACCTTGGGCTGGTTGTTCGCGACGAAGGCGCCCAGCGCACCGCCGAAGATGGTGATCATCTCGAAGGGCAGGGCCTTCAGGATGACCTGGATGTTGCCGCCGTGCACGATGTACACGCCGAAGATGCAACCGATGGCGACGAGCCACCCGACGATGACGAACATGGATCCTGACTCCTCAGTGGAGGCTCAGCGTTCCGGCGCAGCGCCCTCGGGCGCTGCGCAGATCGCAGGCATGATTTGCATATCGGTGCGGATTCGGGTCACTTGAGCCGGGCGAGATCGGCAAAAGCGCGGCTCGCACCGCCCATCAGCGGCGTCATGCCCGCCGGCTGGCGACGAATTCCGGCGTCAGCGTTGCGCACAGCGTGTGGATCGGCGCGAAGGCCGGATGGCGCGCGATCAGGCGCTCGGCCGAATCGACGAAGGCCTCGGGCAGGTCCCAGCCGGTGCGCGAGTTGTGGAACAGCGGCAGCGACAGCAGCCGCGGCATGATCTGATGCCGCGAGATCGCCGTCAGGCACAGGTCGGTGGCCCACAGGTGCCAGCCCATCTCCGGCGCGATGCGGTGGATCGAGTCGCGCGAGACGACGATGGCCACCTCGTCGAAGGACAGCGCCACGCCCGAGCCGGGATGGTCCATGTGGATCAGCCGGTCGATGACCTGGCCGGCGCGCATCAGCCGCTGCCCCTGCGCATCGACGCCGACGCCGATGAAGCCCAGCAGCGTGCGTGACCGCTCGTGCGCGGGAATGGCGTCGAGCTCGGCGGTGAGCCGCTGGCCGAAGCCGGGCGGGAAGTAGACGTCCTGGTGGCACAGCAGCAGCCAGTCGGCATCGCAGGCGGCCTCGGCCTGCGCGATCGCGTCGCCGGGGCTGGTGGCACCGCGGCACACCGCGATGCGGGCGTTGACCTCGCGCAGCCCTGGCGAGGCCAGCACGTTGGCGCGCAGCTGCGCCTCGTCGGTGGCGGGCACGACGACGGCGAAGGGCGCGCTCGCGCGTGGCGGGCGCGCCGCGGCCGTCCGGCCTTCCTCGTCGCGACGGGCCAGCACATGCAGCCGGCGCATCCGGTGCACCTCGTCGACACAGCCCTCGCCCAGACCGAGCAGGCTGGCGAGCTGGCGCACGCCCTGCGCGAAGGCCGGATCGGCGGTCTCGACCGGCTCGTGCGCGGCCAGGTGCGGCAGCCAGCCGGCATCGAGCAGCAGCTTGTAGACGGTGGCTGGCGCATGGGCGCGCCCCGGATCATGCTGCGGATCGCCGGCGGCGGCAGTCCCGGCCTCCAGCAGCCGCGCCATGCGCTCGAGCGTGCAGCCGTTGTCCAGCGCCAGGCTCAGTCGGGCATCGGGCGCGCAGCACTCGCCCAGCCGCGCCAGCCAGCGGTCGGCATCGGTCAGCGCGAAGAAGCCCGGCGACAGCAGCAGCAGGTCGACCGATCCGGCCGGCGGCAGGGCCGGTGCGACCACCTCGCCGCCCACCGGCAGCGGCACGGCCTGCCAGCGGGCCTGGGCATGCTGCTGCCGATGCCATGGCGCCAGCAGCGCGGCCTCCTCGCCGACCGCCAGCACCTGCCGGGCTGGCGGCAGCACCGCGAGCCAGCGGCCGTCGGGCGGCCTGGGCGGGCGACCGGCCGGCTCGGCCTGTCGCATCTCGATCGGGGGGCGGGCGGGCACGGGCGTGTCGTCGGTCAGGAGCATCGACATGCGGGATGGATCCGGGATCGTGCGGTTGGACGATGTCGGGCGGGCCGGTCAGCGGATCGCGTAGACCCAGACCGGTCGGTGGCCCTCGTTCTGCAGGCGCGCGTGCGGGCGCATGCCCGGCACGTCGAACTCCAGGCTGACCAGCCAGCTGCCCGGGCGCATCTCGGCCAGCGCCTTCTCGGCGGCGCGGTTCATGCTCTCGGGGCGCTGGAAGAGGTAGACCAGATCATGCTCGGCCCAGGATGCGGCCCACATGTCGCCCTGACGGATGCGGGCCCACGGGCAACGCAGGCCGGCGGCCAGCCGGATCGGCCAGCTCCATTCGATGCCTTCCAGCCGGGCATCCGGCCAGACCTTCTGCAGCGCCTGCAGGCCGTGGCCCAGGCCGCAGCCGGCGTCGAGCACCTGCGCCATCGGCGGCAGCGGCACCAGCGTCTCCAGCCCTTCGAGCGCATCGGTCTCGGTCGGAAAGAGCGGTGCGTCGCGCCAGGCGCGCAGCGGGTAGGCCGCAGCCAGCAGCGCCAGCGGCAGCAGCCACAGCGCGGCGGCCACACCTTGGGCCAGGCCGGAGAGCGCCAGCGACAGCGGAAAGCCCCCCAGCGTCATCAGCAGTCGCCAGCGGGTGCGTGCGCCGATCGCGAACAGCCCGGCCGACAGCGTGGCCAGCGCGAAACCGGCAGCCGCCGGCAGGCCGTTCGAGGCCGCGGTGATCCACAGGCTCCAGGCCAGGGACCAGGCCAGCAGGGCGGGCAGGGGCCAGGGCAGGGTGCGACGCGGGTGGGCGGGCGACTGCATCTCGTGGGCCCCTGAGGGGCGGTCTGCAGGGCGGGCGAGCCGGCGTTTCTGGCGGCGGGAGAGGTCAGGCAGGGCAGACATGGGCATGCACTCCGAGCAGGCCGGGAACGAGGCGGACGCCATCCTCGGCAGCCTTGGAGCCTAGGGGGGGTGTTGTCCTCCCGCTCCGCGATGGAGGCGGATCTATCTGGCGGTTTTTTCGCCCATGCCGATCTCGCGAGCCCAAGAAAAACGGACCCGGGCGCGAGGCTCGGGTCCGTGCAAACGGTGTTCTGACACCGAGGGAGACTGGCAAACGATCACAGGGAGAAGCGGTCCGGAGCTCGCTCAAGACCGTACCGCTGCTTTGTGTTTCGGTCCCGGCTGCCCCCAACTTGAGGGAACCGGAAAAAGCCGGCTCGCGATTGCGAGCTTGTTCACGTCAGGGCAGTGTCCGTGCGCCGATGCGGGCGGCTGGATCAGGAGGTGATCTGGCAGACCGACTTGTCGAAGTCGAGGCGCTCGTAGTGCAGGTCAGGCACGATCTTCTTCCAGATCTCGACGATCTGCTGTTCTTCTGGACGCTCGTAGTCGTCGAGCAGGATGTGGAATCCGGTCGGTGCGAGCTGAGGCGCGATCGCAGCCAGGCTGGGCAGGCGCGCGAGCTTGCAGGTCTGGGCCGGCGGGCCATCGATGATCACCACGTCGAAGCGCAGTTCGGGATCCAGCCCCGACAGGTCGTAGAAGCGGCCGGGCTGCTCGAAGAAGCTCACCTCGACCAGCGGGCAGTGCAGCACCCTGGCGTGCGCAGCCAGCCCGTGGCGCTCGAAGTCTTGGCCGGTCCGACCGGCCCAGACGGCATCGTGCTCGATCGAATGCAGGCTGCCACCGCGACTGGCGATCAGCGTGGCCAGGATCTTCGAGCCGCGGCCGGAGCCGAACTCGAGCACCCGCGGCTGCGGATGGCGGTCAAGTACATCAATCATGTGTGACAGGAACTCCGCATCGAGCGCCCAGCCGCCGGCATCTCCCAGCCAGGCCGATGGCACCTTCTCCTGCTGGACCAGTCGCTGCAGCGCCAGCGTGCGGAAAGGCATGCGTGCCAGCCGCTGCTCGGTGCTGCGGGCGATCTGCTCGGTGCGTGCGGTCTGGGCGGCCTGCAGCCGCTGGGTCAGCTGGATCAGGCTGTCCGGATGTGTCTCCAGCGGCCGGGTGCAGGGCATGGCCGGCCGCGACAGCACCAGCTTCGCGCTGGCCTGCTGGGCCGGCGAGCTCAGCGTCTGCGACGGTCCGGCCTGGTTGTGGTGCGACTGCGGATTGCTGGCGGTGTAGCGGTAGGCCTCGATCGGCAGATGCAGGTAGCGGCGGGTCTGGTCGAGCAGCGGGAAGGCGATCGCGAAGTCGCAGGCGCACTGCAGCCAGCGGCCCTCGTCATCCTGCAGCATCGCGGCGGGCACCTGCGCGAACAGCTCGGTGCGGAAGCTGAAGAAATGGCTGGTCAGCCAGCGCTGGCCGCGCGGTGCCCGGGTCGGGTCGAGCGGCCCGTTGCCGCCGCGGCGACCGTCGTCGGTCACATACTGCGTCCAGACGATGTCGTAGCCGCGGGCATAGGCGTCAGCCATCTGGGCCAGCACGCCGTCGTGGATCAGCTCGTCGTCGGCATCCAGGATGGTGGTGAATGTGCTGCCGTCGCGCCCCAGCCGCTCGAAGGCGTTGGCGGCCTTGCCCTGCGGCGCCGGGTTGACCACCAGCCGATGGCGACCGGCGAAATGGCTGGACAGCACCTCACGGGCCTGCGCGGCGGTGTCATCCGTCGAAGCATCGTCGACGAACACCACGTGGAAGTCCTGCCAGGTCTGGCGTGTCAGGCTCAGCAGGCTGCGTGTCACGTAGCGGGCGCAGTTTCGCCCCGAGATGTAGATGGTGGCCGTCATGTTCTCACTCCGCTCGGATTGGCGTCCGCCGGGACGCCTCGACGCGACGAGTGGATCACGCACGCTTGTCGGCTCATCTGGCCATGACCTGAGCTTTTTCTGCGCTTCTGTTCACTTCGGGAGGCGGAACGAGAAAAAAGGGCCCGGCATGACCGGGCCCTGAACTGCACCGCTCGAGGTGCAAGGGAGGAGACAAGAATCGGAGGATGGATCGCTCAGTGCAGCTGCAGCGACCCGCTGGCCTTGCCCTTGCCGGCACGTGCCGGCGGGTTGCACAGGCCGCAGACGAAGTGCTTGGCGATCTCGTGCGGATGGGTGACGAAGCTGCCTGCACACTTGGAGCACTTCGTCATCGTCAGCATGCCGTTGTCGACGAACTTCACCAGCCGCCAGGCCCGGGTGATCGACAGCAGCGGTTCGAGGTTCTGCGCCTGCGTCTGCTCGAGGTAGAGCTGGTAGGCCTTGATGACCGTGTCGATCTCCTCGAGCTCGGCCACCTTGTTCAGGTATTCGTGGGTGTTCAGGAACAGCGACGCGTGGATGTTGGGCTGCCAGGTCATGAACCAGTCGGTCGAGAAGGGCAGCTGGCCCTTGCTCGGCGACTTGCCGGCGACCTCCTTGTACAGGCGCAGCAGCCGCTCGTACGAGAGATCGGTCTCCGACTCGAGCACCTGCAGGCGGGCGCCGAGCTTGATCAGCGTGACGGCGCGCTCGATCTGGCGGGCTTCGGTGAGGATGCTCTTTGTCTTCATGGTCGTGTTCCCCGGCGTCGCATGTCCGTGAAGGATCAGGCCGCCTCGCGGTGGCGGCCGGCCATCAGGATGCTGGCGTGCAGACGGGAGACGCCCTCGTTGGCCGCACTCTTGCCGTGGTTGGTCAGCAGGTTCCAGACCAGATCGTCGTCGGCACGCATGCGGCACAGCAGCGTGTTGCAGGCCGCGATCTTCAGCATCTGTGCCGGCGACAGTGCCTCCAGCAGCGCGGCGGTCTCCTCGGAGACACCCAGGCGGAACAGGGCCTGCTCGCGGTCGGCGCGGATCAGGCTCTGGGCCAGCATCAGGTAGGACAGGTTGGCTTCGCGGATCTCGGCGAGGATCTGGTCGGAATTCATGGCTTGCTCCTGGCGGTGTGTCTGTCGGGGTTGCCCGGCGGCTGCTGTGCTGCGGGGCGGTGTGTCGATGGAGCGGATTCTGAAGAGCCGAACTGGGCCGGAACATCATCCCTCTTCCGTGCCTTGAGTCACCCTGATTCCGTTAGCGTGTCAGATGAATTCCTACAGGCTGTCATCCTGATGCGGACATTTCAGGCCCTGGCATGTCCCGAAATGGCTCCGAGTGTGAAATTTCGTGGATTTTCATTGCCATTGGCGAAGCCGGGAAACCGTCGGCTTGTCGGTTCCGAGCGGGTGGCCTGCAAGGATCGCGCGGCACATGTCAGTCGGAAAAGCGTGAGGAATTCCGGTCTTCCGCGGGCCATCCGGCGCTGCTCGATGTGGAGGTGGGGGATGTGGTCTGCGGGGGCGAGCGCACCGGCCGCGGGGGCACGTCCTCTTGCTCTCGGCCCAGCAGGTTCTCGAACTGATCCAGCGCCTCGTCGCTGCGACCCTGGGCGGCCAGCGACATCGCCAGCATGAATCGGCTGCGCGCCTGGTCTGGCGTGCGCATCAACTCCTGGCGCGCCTGACGCGCTGCCTGCTCGAAGTCGCCCCGTCCGAAGGCCAGCATGGCCTCGTCCATCGGGGCTGCAGGCGCACTGGCTGCGATCGCCTTGGCGGGCAGATGGAAAGTCGCCGGCGTGGCCGTGGTGGGCCTGCTGCCGGTGGCGCGCGCCAGTGTGGCGTCGATCGAGGCCATCGCGCGCGCCATGGCCGCATCGAGTCGGGCCGGAGCGGGTGGGGATGGTGGACGTGGCAAGGCTTCCAGCATGATGAAAGGCAGGCCGAACAGATGCATTCCGACGTGTTCCCACAGGCGTGCATGGACGGGCTGTCCCGGCAGCACTCGCTCGAGCACATGGATCAGTGCCTGACGGTGACGGTGCACTGTGGCTTCCAGCACGGTCTGACGCACTGCCAGGATGCCGCCCGGCGCTCGGTACCCCAGATCGCTCTGGCGGGCTGCCATCGCCAGGTCTTCCAGACCGCACAGGTCGAGGAAATGGCCAAGCAGGTGCTCTCCCCGTGCCAACCCGTGCACGCGGCGGTACTGGCGGGCCAGCCACTGCGCATCCGCATCACGTCCGCCCAGTGTCGATAGGCTGCGGGGGCAGAAATGCTGCGGCTGCGTCGGCAATCCGTGGATCCAGTCGCGCTGACCAGGATGCAGGGGCAGGTCTTCCTCCGGCAGGTCGCGCAGGGTCTGCGGCCAGCCCAAGGGCTGCACGTCGCTCCAGGCCTCCGTGTGGTCGAGCAGATCGATCAGGGCCGGTGCAACCTCGAAGGGCGCGCCATCGCAGAACACGGTCAGGTCACGCGGGGCGCCGCCCGGCAGTTCCAGCAGGTGGCGCAGATGGATCTCTGTCGCGCTGGCCTCGCGGTGCAGCGGTGCATGAAGCCTGATCCCGCAGGAGGCGGGCAGCTCGTCGATCCATCGGATGTCCTGCCCGAGGCGAGCGACGACGAGGTTGATCATGAGGGAAATCTCCGTAACGTGAGCGCTTGTCGTTGGCAAGGGCGTCAAGTGAGTCGAAATCGATTCAGGCCAAGGTCAGCGGAGCAGCCTGGATGTTGTGTTCATTTCTAACACCAAGGATTTCACTTCTGAGCGCTCAAAACGGTACCAATTAGTGTCCTTATGGGCTCAAGACGGTCGGCTGCAGGCCGACAACACGATGCCTTGTGCCGCATGGCCTGGGTGGGATCTGAAAAAGATGAACTGGTTCGAAAAAATCGCCCAGTTCGCCCTCAAGTCCTGTCGGGCGACGACGAAAACAAGGGCACGATCCAGACGACCATGCAGCTCGGATCGATCAGGTGCCGGGAGCGGCACCCAGCTCATCAGCATCAGACATCACTGGAGTAGCTATGCCTACCACCATCAATACCAACATGGCCTCGCTGAGCGCACAGCGCGCTCTGCAGTCGACCGACGGCTCGCTCTCGACCTCGATGAAGCGTCTGTCGACCGGCCTGCGGATCAACTCGGCCAAGGACGATTCGGCCGGTCTGGCGATTGCTGAA
>JBJOPV010000127.1:0-10487 GCA_046050625.1 Pseudomonadota bacterium | reverse complement strand
CGCATGATCATTTCGAGATGGAGACCGACCGCGGCCTGCTGCGCCTGACCGATCCACGCCGCTTTGGCGCGGTGGTGTGGTCGAGTGCGCTCGACGCGGCGCCGGCGGCCACGCTGCTGGCGCGGCTCGGCGTCGAGCCGCTGCTGCCGGCCTTCAGCGCCAGCGTGCTGCAGCAGGGCCTGCGCGGGCGGCGCGTGCCGATCAAGCAGGCGCTGCTGGCCGGCGACATCGTCGTCGGCGTGGGCAACATCTACTGCTCGGAGGCGCTGTTCGCGGCGCGCATCGATCCGCGCCAGAGCGCCGGCACGCTCGACCGCGCCGCCTGCGAGCGGCTGGTCGACACCATCCGCGACGTGCTGCAGCGCGCGCTGGCCGCCGGCGGCTCGACGCTGCGCGATTTCCGCGACGTGCACGGCATGGGCGGCGCCTTTCAGCTGCAGGCGCAGGTCTACGGCCGTGAGGGCCAGCCCTGCCGCGTCTGCGCCACGCCGGTGCAGCGCATCGTGCAGGGCCAGCGCGCGACCTATCTCTGTCCGAGCTGCCAGTGAGGCCGTGACGCCCTTGGCGTTCCGGGGGCCGGAGCCGAGAATTCCCTGAGCTACCATGCCTGACTGTCCGCGCCCGACGCGGTACCCCTTGTCCCAGTCCGTCCAGGCGCACCGCAATGAGCGAACACGACCGCGGCATGACCGCCTCCCTTCCGTCCGACGAACCGGTGCACGAGCCCTTCGTGCGCAGCCTCGATGCACTGGGCCGCTGGCGCGCGACGCTGGAGGAGCGGGTGCGCGATCTGGCGCGCTTCCTGGGCGAGCAGGGCCTGCTCGACGAGAACGCCGGGGCGCTGCTGGACTCGCTGCGCCAGCGCCTGGCCGGCGAGAAGCTGGTGGTGGCCTTCGTCGCCGAGTTCTCGCGCGGCAAGTCCGAGCTGATCAACGCGATCTTCTTCGCCGATGCCGGCCGGCGCATCATGCCGGCCTCGCCGGGGCGCACCACGATGTGCCCGGTCGAGCTGGGCTGGGAGCCGGAGGACGCACCGGGGCTGGCACTGCTGCCGATCGAGACCCGGCTGGAAGGCGCCTCGCTGGCCGAGCTGCGGGCGCAGCCGCAGCTCTGGCGCCGCGTGCCGATCGATGCCGGGGATCCGGCCGCGCTGGCGCTGGCGCTCGATGCGGTGCGCGGCGTGCGCGCGGCCAGCCTCGACGAGGCCCGCCAGCTCGGCTTCTGGGACGACGAGCAGCCGGCCGACAACCCGCCGCTGCGGCCTGACGGCCAGGTCGAGATCCCGCTGTGGCGCCATGCGCTGATCAACGTGCCGCATCCGCTGCTCAAGCGCGGTCTGGTGGTGCTCGACACGCCGGGGCTGAACGCGATCGGCGCCGAGCCCGAGCTCACGGTCGGGCTGCTGCCCAATGCGCATGTGGTGGTCTTCGTGCTGGGGGCGGACACCGGCGTGACCCGCTCCGACCTCGAGATCTGGCGTGATCATCTGGCCTCGCAGGCGCTGACCCGCTATGTGGTGCTGAACAAGATCGATGCGCTGCTCGATCCGCTGTCGCCGCCCGAGCACAGCCAGGCGCAGATCGCCCTGCAGTGCGAGCAGGTGGCGCGCACGCTGGAGATCGCGCCGGAGCGGGTCTTTCCGCTGTCGGCGCGCCAGGCGCTGGCCGGCCGGGTCTCGGGCGATGCGCAGGCCCTGGCCGACAGCCGGCTGCCCGCGCTGGAGCAGGCGCTGGCGCAGCAGCTGCTGCCCGAGCGCCGCACGGTGCTCGAGCGCATGACGCTCGAGGCGCTCGACGCGATCCGCGAGCAGGTCCTGCGCGGCCTGCTCGACCTGCGCCGCCAGCTCGCCGAGCAGATCCAGGAGCTCGACGGCCTGCGGGGCAAGAACAGCGGCAAGGTCCGGCTGATGCTGCAGCGGGTGACGGCCGAGACGAACGAGTTCGAGCAGTGCACCGCCCAGATCCAGGCGCTGCGGCTGGTGCATGCCCGCGCGCTCAAGGCCGCGATGGCGCCGCTGGCCGGCGACGCGCTGCGCCGCCAGGTCGACGCGATGATCGGCTCGATCCGCGACTCCTTCCTGAAGCTGGGCGCGCGGCGCTCCTACACCCAGCTGTTCGCCGCGCTGCGCGGGGTGCTCGAGTCGGGGCAGCAGCAAGGCGGCGATCTGCGCGACCTGCTGTCGGCCTCCTGCAACCGGCTCAACACCGAGTTCGGCTTCAGCCTGATGCTGCCGCCGGCACCCGAGCTGGCGCGCTTTCGCGACGATCTGGCGCTGATCGAGCGCAACTACATCCAGTACCTCGGCCTGACGCAGGCGGTGCGGCTGGCGCAGCCTCGTTTTCTCGAGCAGTTCCGCCGCATGCTGATGTCGCGCCTGCGCGCGGTCTTCGAGGGCGCGGCCGGCGAGATCGAGCTGTGGAGCCGCACGGTGTCGGGCCAGATCGACGCGCAGCTGCGCGAGCGGCGCAAGTCCTTCAAGCGCCGGCGCGAGTCGCTCGAGCGCATCCGCCTGGCGGCCGACCAGCTCGAGACCCGGCTGGCGGAGCTGTCGGCGCAGGACCAGCGCCTGGCCACCACCGAGGTGCGGCTGCAGGCGCTCGACGACCGGGTGCGCCGCGCCGCCACCCGTCACGAGCTGGCGCTGCCCAGCGACTTCTCGCCGCTGTCGCGGCCGATGCCGCTGGCCCCGGCGGCCATGCCCGCTGCGGCCGTGGTGACTGGCGATGCCTGAGCGGCTGTCTTCCCTGCTGGTGGACTGGCAGCGCAGCCACGGCCGCCATGCGCTGCCGTGGCAGAACACCCGCGACCCCTACCGGGTGTGGCTGTCGGAAATCATGCTGCAGCAGACCCAGGTCAGCACGGTGCTGGGCTACTACGAGCGCTTCCTGGCGCGGTTTCCCGATGTGCGCGCGCTGGCCGCAGCGCCGCTGGACGACGTGCTGGCGCTGTGGAGCGGGCTGGGCTACTACAGCCGCGCGCGCAATCTGCACCGCTGCGCGCAGCAGGTGGTGTCACACCACGGCGGCGACTTCCCGCGCAGCGCCGCCGCGCTGGCCGAGCTGCCGGGCATCGGCCGCTCGACCGCGGCGGCCGTCGCCTCCTTCTGCTTCGGCGAGCGGGTGGCGATTCTCGATGGCAACGTGCGCCGGGTGCTTTCGCGCGTGCTGGCCTTCGAGGGCGATCTGGCGCAGTCGGCGCAGGAGCGCGCACTGTGGGATCTCGCCACCGGCCTGCTGCCTGATGAGGCGGCCGACATGCCCGCCTACACCCAGGGCCTGATGGACCTGGGCGCGACGCTGTGCATGCCGCGCCGCGCCGACTGTCTGCTGTGCCCGTGGCAGACGCCGTGCCAGGCCCGCGCGCAGGGCCGGGAGCTGGATTTGCCGGTGCGCACCCGCAAGCTCAAGCGCGGCCGGCGCGAGAGCTGGTGCCTGTGGCTGCGCACGCCGCAGGCGGTGTGGCTGCAGCAACGCCCCGACAGCGGCATCTGGGCCGGACTGTGGACACCGCCGATGTTCGACGATGCGGCCGCGCTCGAAGCGGCGGTCAGCCGGCTCGGTGCGGGGGCGGCGCAGGCGCTGCCGTCCTTCGTGCATGTGCTGACGCATCTGGACTGGACGCTGCATCCGCGCCGGGTCGAGCTGGGCGGTGCGCTCCAGGCCTGCGAGCCGGGTCAGGATCTGCCGCCCGCACCGCTGCCGGAGCTGGCGCCCGGACGCTGGTGGCGCCATGACGCGCTGGAGACGATCGGCCTGCCCGCGCCGCTGCGCCGGCTGATTCAGCCGCCGACGATGCCGTGACGGCGCAGGAAGCCGTCGACCAGGCGCAGCCGCGCCAGCGGGTCGGGCAGCATCATCAGCTTGTGGCGCGTCGCCAGCGGGATCGGCAGGATCTCGCTCCAGCGGTTGGCCAGCCAGCCGGCGTCGTCGAGCCGGTGCGGCATGAAGAAGGGATGCTGGCCGCGCTGCGCCAGCGTCGCGATCGCGCGGCCGAGCGCGGTGGCGCAAGGCTGCAGCTCGGGCGGGACCGGTGCGGGCGCGTCTTCGTCCTGCAGCACCGCATCGGCGCGCCACAGGCCGTCGGTGCCCTGGTGCGCCGGGCCGGCCAGCATGAAGCGACGGGCGCCGCGGCAGCGCACCTGCAGGATGCCGGTCTGCTCGCTGTCGCAGTCGACCACCTCGGCCAGACAGCCCTCGGGCTCGAAGCGCACCGTCTCGCCGTCGCGGCGCACCTCGCCGCCCTGGATCAAGGCAACCACGCCGAAGGGCGAGCCGCTGCGCAGGCAGGCGGCGATCAGGTCGAGGTAGCGCACCTCGAACACCCGCAGCGGCAGCAGGCCGCCCGGAAACAGCACCGTGTCGAGCGGGAACAGCGGCAGCTGCGGGCGCAGGTCCGCGAACAGGTCCGGCGCTGACGGCGCCGGGCCGGTGTCTTCCGGGAAGGGGGAGGGTCCGGGGCGGGCGCCGCTGTTCATCGTGGGGCTCTCTTCCTGGTTCGGCCGGGGTCAGGTCGACTGCTGTGCGGCTTCCTTGGCCTCGATCTCGCGGTGGCGCACCAGCGTCGGGATGCGGTCGCGAAAGCGCGTCGCGAGCTGCTCGACCGAGTAGACCGAGCGGTGCTGCCCGCCGGTGCAGCCGATCGCCACCGTCAGGTAGCTGCGCTGGTCCTGCTCGTAGGCCGGCAGCCAGCGGGCCAGGAAGCCCTCGATCTGCGCGAGCATCTCGGCCACCTCGGGCTGGGCCTGCAGGAACTCGATGACGCCGGCATCGCGGCCGTTGAGCGCACGCAGCTCGCGCACATAGTGCGGATTGGGCAGCACGCGCAGGTCGAAGACCAGGTCGGCGTCGCGCGGCACGCCGTGCTTGAAGGCGAAGGACTCGAACACCAGCGTCAGCGACGAGTGCGCCGCGCCGACGAGCTGGCGGATCCACGAGCGCAGCTGCGTCGGGCGCAGGTCGCTGGTGTCGATCACCGTGCTGGCCTCGCGCAAGGGGCTGAGCATCTCGCGCTCGCGCTCGATGGCTTCGCCCAGCGCCGAGCGCGACTGGCCGCCCTGGCCGTCGTCCTCGCTGGAGAGCGGATGGCGCCGGCGTGTCTCGGAGAAGCGCCGCACCAGCGTCTCGGTGCGCGAGTCCAGGAAGATCATCAGCACCGGCGTGCCTTCGCGGCGCAGCGTGTCGATCATCGGCAGCAGCTTGGGCAGCGAGCTGGCGGTGCGCACGTCGGCGGCGATGGCCAGACGGCGATGCGGGTTGCGCCCCTCCAGCCGTATCAACTCGGGCAGCAGCTCCGGGGGCAGGTTGTCGACGCAGAAGTAGCCGGCGTCCTCCAGCGCATTGATGGCCACCGACTTGCCCGAGCCCGAGATGCCCGAGATGAGCACCACCGGCTGCGGCGAGATGCCGACAAGGGCGGTCGGTGCGGCTGATGAAGCCGGTGCGGCGGGCAGATCGGGATCGAGAGGGGCTGCGGTCATGTCTCTGGCCTGAGGCGCTGTGGCTTGGATGGGTGTCCGGGAGCGGTATCGTGTGCTGCCGGCAGCGAGGCCGCCGCCAGCATGTCCTGGGCGTGCGCCAGCCCGGCGCCCGAGCGGGCCTGGCCGCCGATCATCCGGGCGATCTCGCCGACCCGCTGCGCCCCGGCGACCGGATGGATCTCGCTGCGGGTGCGGCCGTCCGCGCCGACCGCCTTGCTGACCACCAGATGGGTGTCGGCGCAGGCGGCGACCTGGGCCAGATGGGTGACGGCCAGCACCTGGCAGTCCTGCCCGAGCTGGCGCATCAGCCGCCCGACGGTGTCGCCGACCGCGCCGCCGACGCCGGCATCGATCTCGTCGAAGATCAGCGTGCCCGCGCCCAGTCCGCGCACCTGGCGGCTGCGCCCGGTGGTGACGGCGATGGCCAGCGCCAGCCGCGAGAGCTCGCCGCCGGAGGCGACCCGGGCCAGCGGTCGTGGCGTGCTGCCGGCGTGACCGGCGACCAGGAACTCGATCGACTCCAGGCCGTGCGCCTGCGGCTCGGCCAGCGGCTCCAGCGCGATGGCGAAGCGCCCGCCGGCCATGCCGAGCTGCTGCATCGCCGCGGTCACCGCCTCGGCCAGTCCGGGCGCGGCCGCCTGCCGGCGCGCCGAGACCTGGTGCGCCTGCGCGACGAAGGCCGTCCGCGCGGCCTCGGCCTGGCGCTGCAGCGCCTCGAGATCGGTGGCGGCGTCCAGCGCGGTCAGCTCGGCCTGCCACTGCGCCAGCTGCGCGGCCAGATCCGGCGGCGGGCAGCGCAAACGTCGCGCCAGCCCGATCCAGGCCGACAGGCGCGCATCGAGCTCTGCCAGGCGTTCGGGTTCGAGCTCGGTGCGGCGTCGCAGCGCCTGCAGGCTGCGCGCGGCGTCGGCCAGCTGCGCCTGCGCACCGGCCAGCACCTCGATGACCTCGGCCAGCGCCGGCTCGTAGCCGGCGACCGTCTCCAGCGCCTCGAGCGCGCGTGCGGCCTGGCTGCTGGCCGCCGCCTCGCCCTCATGGACCGCGTCCACCGACAGCTGCACCGCATCCAGGATGGCCTGCGCATGGGCCAGGCGCTGGTGCTCGGCGTTGAGCTCGGGCCATTCGTCGGTGCCCGGCGCCAGGCGCTCGACCTCGCCGATCTGCCAGACCAGGCGCTCGCGCTCGCGTTCGCGCTCGGCGCCCAGGCGCTCGGCCGCCTCCAGCCGCGCGAGCTGCTCGCGCCAGCGCTGCCAGGCCAGCAGCATCGGGCTGCTGTCGACCTCGGCATGGTCGTCGAGCCACTGACGTACCGCCGCCGGCCGCGTCAGGCTCTGCCAGGCATGCTGACCGTGAATGTCGACCAGATGCTCGGCGGTCTCGCGCAGCTGCGCGACGGTGGCTGCGCTGCCGTTGATCCACGCACGGCTCTTGCCTTGTGCATCGACCGTGCGGCGCAGCAGCAGCGTCGCCGCGCCGGTCTCGTCGGCCGGGGCCAGGCCGGCCTCGTCGAGCCAGGCGGCCAGCGCCGGAGGCACCGGCTCGAACTCGGCGGCGATCTCGGCGCGGCTCTCGCCCTCGCGGACCACGCCGGCGTCGCTGCGGCCGCCCAGCACGATCTGCAGCGCGTCGATCAGGATGGACTTGCCCGCGCCCGTCTCGCCGGTCAGCGCGGCGAAGCCGGGGCCGAAGTCGACATCGAGACGGCTGACGATGACGAAATTGCTCAGGGACAGCCGGCGCAGCATCACTGACCTCCGTCGCCGGGCAGCGCGCCCTCGTTCCAGTGCAGCTTGCGTCGCAGCGTCGCGTAGTAGTTCCATCCACGCGGATGCAGGAAACGCACGCGGTGGTCGGAGCGCCGCACGGTGATGCGGTCGCCGATGAGCAGGCTGGCCAGCGATTGCATGTCGAAATTGACGGAGGGCTCGCGTGCCGCGACGATCTCGATGCTGATGCGACCGTGGTCGGGCACGACGATGGGACGGTTGGAGAGCATGTGCGGCGCGATCGGCACGATCAGCCAGCCGGCCACGCCAGGATGCAGGATCGGGCCGCCAGCCGACAGCGCGTAGGCGGTCGAGCCGGTCGGCGAGGACACGATCAGGCCGTCGGCGCGGAAGTTGGCGACGAACTGGTCGTCGACCTCCACGCGCAGCTCGACCATCGAGGTGGTGCCGCTGCGCAGCACCACGTCGTTCATCGCCACCGCCTCGTAGATCGAATCGCCGTCGCGCAGCACGCCGCCCTCGAGCATCGCGCGGTGCTCTTCCTCGTAGTCGCCCGCGATGATGGCCTTGAGCGCATGCAGCACTTGCGCGACCGGGATGTCGGTGATGAAGCCCAGCCGGCCCTGGTTGACGCCCACCATCGGCACGCCGTAGCGCGCCAGCGTGCGGGCGATGCCCAGCATCGTGCCGTCACCGCCGACGACGATGGCGATGTCGCAGGTCTGGCCGAGCTCGTCGGGTGTCAGCGCCGGATAGCCGGCCAGACCGGTGTTGTGCGCGGTCTCGACCTCGACCGAGACCTCGAGGCCGCGGCGCGTCAGCAGATGCGCGATCTCCTCGAGCAGCGGCCGCATGCCCCGGGCCTGGTACTTGCCGATGAGCGCGGCATGACGGAATCGGCTGATCATGGGCACAAATTACACCACAGCACTTTGACAGTCCGCGCCGCGCCCCCATCGTGATGAACGTCGGCGTTCCCTGTGCGCCTCCCCCCTACAATCGGTTTCACCATGATGGATGACCGTTCGAAGCTGCTGCTGAAGACGCTGGTCGAGCGCTACATCGCCGACGGCCAGCCGGTGGGGTCGCGCACGCTGTCGAAGACCTCCGGCCTGGAGCTGTCGCCCGCGACGATCCGCAACGTCATGGCCGACCTGGAGGAGCTCGGCCTGATCGCCAGCCCGCACACCTCGGCCGGGCGCATCCCGACCGCGCGCGGCTACCGCGTCTTCGTCGATACGATGCTGACGGTGCGACCCGCGCAGTTCTCCTTCGAGGACTCCGCGATCGCGCCGCTGCAGCCCGACCAGCCCCAGCGTGTCATCGCCAGCGCGGCGCATCTGCTGTCCAACCTGTCGCATTTCGTCGGCGTGGTCACCGCGCCGCGCAAGGTCGGCGTGTTTCGTCACATCGAATTCCTGCGCCTGGCCGAGCGTCGCGTGCTGCTGATCCTGGTCGCGGCCGACGGCGACGTGCAGAACCGCGTGCTGTTCACCGCGCAGGACTACAGCCCGTCGCAGCTGCTCGAGGCGTCCAACTACCTCAATGCCCACTACGCCGGCCTGACGATCGACGAGGTGCGCGAGCGCCTGCAGGGCGAGGTCGACCGACTGCGCGTGGAGATCGCCACGCTGATGCAGGCGGCTGTTCAGGCCGGCAGCGAGGCCGCCAGCGACGAGGCCGCGCAGGTGGTGGTCTCCGGCGAGCGCAACCTGCTCCAGGTCAGCGACTTCGGCAACGACCTGGGCTCGCTGCGCAAGATGTTCGACCTGTTCGAGCAGAAGACGCAGCTCATGCGCCTGCTCGACGGCTCCAGCCGCGCCGAGGGCGTGCGCATCTACATCGGCGGCGAAAGCGGCGTGGTCCCGATCGAGGACCTGTCGGTGGTCTCCGCGCCCTACGAGGTCGACGGTCAGGTGGTGGGCACGCTGGGCGTCATCGGCCCGACCCGCATGGCCTACGACCGCATGATCCAGATCGTCGACATCACCGCGCGCATGGTCGGCCAGGCGCTGAGCCAGAAGTAATGCACGCGGCCTGCGGCCGGCCGGGAGCTCCGTACGGCCTGAAACCGCAAAGCGCTGCCGCAGCCACTACAATCGCGCTCCCACGGGCCTCTAGCTCATGCTTGGTTAGAGCAGCGGACTCATAATCCGTTGGTGCCGAGTTCGACTCTCGGGGGGCCTACCAATGAAATCAAGGGGTTAGCGCGGTGTTGTGCTGACCCCTTGGTGTTTCTGGGGAATCTGTAGGCACCCTGTAGGCACGGTGGCCGGAACGCCTCCATGTCTGGCACCTCGTGCGGCCGGCACGGCATCCCGGCTCACTGCCTGCGGCCATCCGCGCCGGTCGGCTCTGCACCGCATCTGCTCGCACATGCACTGCAGGAATCGCGTAGCCCGTTGATTCCACTGAGGCCGGCAAGTCCCCCCGGATGTCGTGACCTGCCCAGGCTGGCGCGCGGGGGCGTGGCGGGCCATGCCTCAGGCAGTCCTTCAGGCAATGCTTGAAGCATCGGCACCCGCTCTCAGCCAGGACGGCACCCCCTCCCCGAACCTTGCCCGGACCTCACTACGCCGACGCCTCGGGCGACTTGTCCGGGTGGCTTCGAGGGGATGACCTGAGGGAGTGAAGGAGGGAGCGAAGGGGCAGGCCGCTTCCCTTGCCCGGCGATGTGCTGGGTTCGGGCTGGTGCCCCTTGCGGTGCCGTGACCATCTGTCGGTCAGTCGGTCGCATCCGGGGGTTGCACGCGGTTCCAGGCGTGCGAACGGCCGGGTTCAGGGTCTGGGCACCCCTCCACGCGCGTCCCGGCTGGTGTGGTCCTCGCTCTGGCCGGGTGGTACACGCGCACGCCGAGCCGGGACGCATCCGGGGGCGACAAGTCGTGAAGACTCCCCCGGCGCATGACGTACAGACGTGCGCGGGCAAGCGGCGCCGGTTGCTGGCGCTGCTCGCGTGCCCGGTCGGTGCCGGGCGGGCGGCGGTAGGGGTGCCCGGTCAGCGCCGGGCAGGGGTCACGGTGGTGACGTGGCCGGCGTCAGGTCGGCCAGCAGCGCACGAAACGCAGCGGCGGGCCGGTCATCGCCGACAGGTCGCACCAGCACCCAGCCAGGAAGGCCAGGAACGGCGGTCACCAGCGCCAGCAGGCGCCCCGGGTGTGCTGGTCTAATTTCCCCGGACACCGAGATAGGTGGACACCAGACCTAGACGGTGAAGATGAGCAAGAGAGAAAGAAGGAGCTTCAACGCGGAGTTCAAGCTGCAGGTCGTGCAGATGATTCGCG
>JBJOPV010000126.1:0-10495 GCA_046050625.1 Pseudomonadota bacterium | reverse complement strand
GAAGCAGTGGCTGGAGATCGGCATGCTGCTGATGCAGGATCCGAAGCTGCTGCTGCTCGACGAGCCGGTGGCCGGCATGACCGACGAGGAGACCGAGCGCACCGCCGAGCTGTTCCTGAGCCTGGAGGGCCAGCATTCGCTGGTGGTGGTCGAGCACGACATGAAGTTCGTCGACCAGCTCACCGAGGGGCGCAAGAAGGTCACCGTGCTGCACGAGGGCAGCGTGCTGGCCGAGGGCAAGCTGGCCGAGGTGCAGGCCAACGAGAAGGTCGTCGAGGTCTATCTGGGCCGATGAGGGGGATGAGATGCTGAAGGTTTCCGGTCTGCACCAGTATTACGGCGGCTCGCACATCCTGCGTGGGCTGGATTTCGAGGCCAAGCTCGGCGAGGTGACGGTCGTGCTGGGGCGCAACGGCGTGGGCAAGACCACGCTGCTGAAAAGCCTGATGGGCGTGGTGCCGATCCGCGGTGGCGCGGTGCTGCTGGACGGCACCGACATCTCGAAGGACACCTCCTACGACCGTGTGCGCAAGGGGCTGGGCTACGTGCCGCAGGGCCGCGAGATCTTCGGCCGGCTGACGGTGGAGGAGAACCTGCGCATGGGCCTGGCCAGCCGCCCGGCGCGCACGCCGATCCCCGCCGAGCTGTTCGAGCTGTTTCCGATCCTCAAGCAGTTCATGCACCGCCGCGGCGGCGACCTGTCGGGCGGCCAGCAGCAGCAGCTGGCGATTGCCCGGGCCCTGGCGCCGGGGCCGAAGCTGCTGATCCTCGACGAGCCGACCGAGGGCATCCAGCCCAGCATCATCAAGGACATCGGCCGCGTGATCCGCATGCTGGCCGACCGCGGCGACATGGCCATCGTGCTGGTCGAGCAGTTCTACGACTTCGCCGCCGAGCTGGCCGACCAGTACCTGGTGATGGAGCGCGGCATGATCATCCAGCGTGGCCGGGGCCGTGACATGGAGGCCGAGGGAGTTCGGCAGCGGATGGCGATCTGAGCTCGTCCTGCATGTGACCTTCGGCACTGACGTGTTCATGCGCTGCTCGCCAGACTGAACAGGATCAGGTCGCCCTGCGGTATCCGGGCCACGGAGGATCGGAGCAGAGGTGCGCCAGGAGTGCCGCCGATGTCACGATGCCCTTCGACCCTTGCGCTTCAGCCCACGCTGGCAGTCATCCTGTTCACGGCCAGTCTGGCCACCTGGGCTGGAGTGCCGTCGATCACCGCGCAGCCAGCCGCAACAGCGGTTCAGCGCGGTGGCGGCGCCTCTTTCACGGTGAAGGCGGTTTCGGCTGCACCCGCCACGGCGCTCACCTACCAGTGGATGCGCAATGGGGTTGCGCTGAGCGGGGCCACGGCAGCGAGCTACACCACGCCGGCTGCTGCGCTGGCTGACGACGGCGCTTTGTACAGCGTCCAGGTGCGTTCGTCCGGCGTGACGGTCACCAGCGTGGCCGCTCGCCTGACCGTGGTGCCGGCTTTCGTGTCGGCAAGCACTGGCTCGGGCCACAGCCATCTGCTTGGGGAGAATGGGGCGGTCTGGTCTTTGGGCAGCACGCTGCCCAACATGCGCGCCAATCCGGCCGTCTTCCAGACAGGTCAACTGTCGCGCGCCAAGACAGCGGCCGTCGCGATCGGTTCGGGGCTGACGGGCGTGGCTGAGACGTCGTCGGGCCAGAACATGGTCCTGGCCCGGCGCACCGATGGCACCGTCGTGACCTGGGGGCAGGGTGTTCTGGGGGATGGGGCCGCCGATGGTGATCAGCGCTATCCCGTCGCCGTGCGCCGGTCAGCGACCGCCGTGCTGTCGGGGGTGGTCTCGGTATCGGCAGGTGCTGATTTCGGCGTGGCGGCGCGCTCCGACGGCTCGGTCTGGTCCTGGGGAAGCAACACGCTGTGCGTGCTGGCCACCGCCGCATGCACCGGGCTGTCCCATCCTCCCGGACCGTACGCGGCTGCCGTGCTGACCCGTGCCGGTGTGCCCCTGACCAGCGTGACCCGTGTGGCGGCAGGATGGGGCTTGCATGCGCTGGCGCTGCGCAGCGACGGAACGGTCTGGTCCTGGGGCACCGAGCAGCAAGGTCACCTGGCCAACGGGACCGCGTTCGGGCAGGCCTCCCTCGCCCGGCCGGTGCTGGTGGCCAGTGGCGCAGCGCTCTCCGGCGTGGCCTCGATCGCGGCGGGTGCCTCGCATTCCGTGGCCGTGCTGCGTGACGGCACGGTCTGCGCATGGGGATTCAACGGCTCGGGCCAGCTGGGCATCGGCACGGCTGGCTACTCGACCTCTTCGATGCGCGCGGTGAAGGTGATGGCTGCCGCCGGGGTGCCGCTGACCGGCGTTGCTGCGGCCGTGGCCGGATCCGATTTCACGCTGTTCCTGAAGGCTGACGGCAGTGTCTGGGGCGCAGGCGCGAACAATCTGGGCCAGCTCGGCAAGGCCGCCAGCGGCACGCAGGTCTATCCGGTGCGGGTTCTGGACCTGCAGGGCGTGGCGCTCACCGGCGTCCGAGCCATCGCGGCCAAGAACCAGCACGCGCTGGCGGTCCGCACCAATGGCGCTGTGCAGGCGTGGGGCTATTTGTCCCCTGGCTTTGTGCCGTCGCCGGTGCTGGTGTCCTCGCCCTGAGCCCGGTCGAGAGCCAGCCATGGGCGGGTCGGACTGTCTGCGAATGCCAACTGAAGTGTCTTTGGTCACTTGTGACGGAGGCCAATCAATGAAAAAAACGACCCCATGCAAGCCATGACGGCCTGATCCGGTCCGAAGTCCGAGCGGGTGGAGCCGTCTTTCAGGGGGAAAGTCAGGCCATGTCCGTCGGTGTTTCCGTTCATGTTCCGGTGCGTCGCCATGCAGTGCCCTTGCGGCTGTCCGCTGCGTTGCTGGCCTTGGCGATGCTCGGTGGCTGTGCCACGGTCAGCGGCCCCAACAGCTTCGACAAGGTGCGCGAGGTGCGCGATGCCTCCGGCCCGGCAAGCGCGGCGGCGCTGCTGGAGCAGTCTGGTGGCAGCGACCTGCTGTCGCAGCTCGAGCAGGGCGAGATGCTGCGACTGGCCGGGCGTCATCAGGACAGCCTCAAGGCTTTCCAGTCCGCTGATGCCACGGTGGTCAAGTGGGAGGAGGATGCCCGAGCCAATCTCGATCGCATCGCGGGCATGGTGCTGGGTTCGGTGGTCAGCGAGCGCCTGACCTCCTACGAAGGCCAGGACTACGAGAAGGTCATGCTGACTGTGCGCATGGCCCTGGGACGCATGGCGCTCGGGGACTGGGAGAGCGCCCGCGTCGACATCCGCCGCACCCACGAGCGCGAAGACCTGATCGCCTCGCTGCGCGACAAGGAGTACGCCAAGGTCGCCGAGCAGTCCCGGACCGAGAAGGCCTCGTCCGGCTTCGAGCCGATCAAGCTGTCCCAGGTCGACGGCTACCCGGTCAAGCAGATCGAGGATCCGCGGCTTGGCCAGCTCAAGAACAGCTACCAGAACGCGCTGAGCCACTACCTGGCCGGTTTCCTCTACGAGGCGCTCAACGAGCCCAGCCTGGCCGCGCCGGGCTACCAGAAGGCGGCCGAGCTGGCGCCCGGCGGGCGGCAGGCCCTGGCGACGCTGGATCGTCGGGTCGGGCGCCCGGTGCCGGGACACACCGATGTGCTCTTCCTGGTCGAGTATGGCGAGGCGCCGCGGCTGGTGGCCAAGGCCTTTGCGGTGCCCTACGGCATCGGGGCCAAGGGCAACACCCAGTTCTTCCACATGAACATTCCCTACTTCGAGGACGTGTCCGGGTCGCCGCCCGTGCCGCAGCAGCTCTCGGTGGCGGGGCGCAGCCTGAAGCTCGAGCCGATCGTCGATTTCGGTCTGATGGCCAACCGCTCGTTGAAGGACCGCATGCCAGGGCTGCTGCTGCGGGGCTTCATCCGTGGCGCGGCCAAGGCCAAGCTGCGCGACAAGGCCAACGAGCACAGCCCGCTGGTCGGCTTTGGCGTCACGCTGGCGACGCTGGTCACCGAGATTCCCGACGACCGCACCTGGCGTGGCCTGCCGCAGCGGGTCTACATCGCCCGTGCGCAGATTCCGTCGGGCGAGCACCGGCTGCGCATCGATGGCATCGGCGACATCGAGCCGATCAAGGTGTCCGGTCGCCATGCGGTGGTGCCGCTGCGTCTGTTCGGTCGCAAGGCGTTCGGCACCGGCGTGGCGCTGCTCGGTCAGCCTGCGGCACTGGCCGTGGCCGAGGCTGCACCGTCCGCAGGCACGTCGTCGGCCGGTGCGGTCGCCGATGTCACCGAGTCCATGGCGCCGACATCGGCGGGAGCGGCTCCGGCGGAGGGGACGCCTGCTGGCGGCCGCAAGTCCCGCCCGGCGCGCAAGTGATCCGACAGTGATCCGCTGTTCCGTGTCGCGCCTGTCGTGGGCGTGACCTGTCTTTTTCAAAGTTCCAAGGAGTCTGATGTGCGATGGATGTTGCGAAGGTCAGGGGAGGCCTGTCTGGCGCTGGCCATGTTGGTGCTGACGGGCTGCGCCCAGCAGGAAAGAGTGGTGCAGATGGCTTCGCCCTCGCCGACGGCGCCAGCGCCCGAGCCCGGATCGGCCGCGAGCAAGATCCTGCTGCGCGGCATGGCCAACGAGGTCAAGGTCGTCGACGTCCGTGCCCAGAAGCGTGCCGGACTGCTGGCCGTGCAGACCGAGATCGTCAATGACGCCGCCACGCAGCGCACCGTCTACTGGCGCTACCGCTGGCTGGACGAGGCCGGCATGCAGGTGGGCGATGACGAGACCTGGAAGCCGCTGGCGCTGCTCGGCCATCAGTCCTCGATGCTGCGCAGCAGTGCCACCCAGCCGCGCGCGACCGATTTCCGTCTCGAAATGAATGTGGAGCCCCGATGAACTTTCTGCCCGCTGACATGATTCGCCGCCTTCTGCCTGTCCTGGGTCTGGCGGTCGTGGCCTCGGTCGGCCTGTCCGGCTGCGCCAATGTGGCGTCCCCGGTGGCCAGCCAGAACTCTGGCGTCCAGCGTGTCGATCCCGGCACGGTGGCCAACACGTCCATGGGCTACGACGCCACCGACCTGAACCTGATCGCCGAGAAGATGACCCAGTCCCTGCTGGAGTCCCAGGCGCTCAGTGGTCGGCCGACGCTGGCCATCGCGACGGTCAAGAACAAGACCGGCGAGTACATCGACACCAACAACATCCTCAACACCATCCAGAACCAGGTGCTCAAGAGCGGCAAGGTCCGCTTCACGCGCAGCGTCGGCGAGCTCGGTGGCGCGGTCGAGCAGCTCGGCACGACCAACAACTCCGGCCTGTACGACAAGAAGACCGCGCCGAAGGTCGGTCGCATGATCGCCGCCAAGTACACCCTCGAGGGCGAGTTCACCTCGATCGGCGATGTCCGTCGTGACAAGGACATGTTCTACAAGTTCACGCTGAAACTGATCGAGACCGAGTCGGGCCTCATCGAATGGGTCGACGAGAAGCAGATCCGCAAGCTCAAGGGCTGAAGAAGGGTCGATGCATGAATGATCTGACACTTCCCCGTCGGGATCTGCTGCTGGGCCTGGCCGCGCTGGCCGCCTCGCCGCTGCTGCGTGCGCAGACGGCGGGCACGCCGCCGAAGATCGCGGTGACCGAGCTGGCCTACCAGGAGCAGGTCCGCGAGTACTTCGATGTCACCACGATCAAGCACAAGACCGAGGAGCAGTCCCGCCTGCAGGCCCGCGACAGTCTGACCTCCAGCTCGATGTCGGGGGCTCGTTCGTCCCGCGAGGAGCTGGACGCGACCCGGGTCACCGGGGCCTACAGCTACATCCAGCAGGGCGAGCTGCGCCATTTCACCTCCGACCTGAAGGGGCTGATCCTGAAGGGCTCCGGGGCCCGGCTGGTGCAGGGCGGCATGTTCGATGCCGGTGATCCTCAACCGAGCCGTGCCGAGCAGGTGCTGCGCGAGGTCCGGACCGGCAAGGAGACCCGGCGGGTTCGCCAGCCCGATGTCAACGACATCGTCACCCGCATCCGCAAGGGCGAGTTCAAGGGTGCCGACTATGTGCTGTTCGGCAGCGTCAGCGCCATCGAGTTCCGCAGCGAATTCACCCCGGTGCCGACGACGAACACGGTGTCCTATGTCTTCAGCCTGGATCTGGGCGCTGACTTCAATCTGATCAACACCCGCACGCTGGAGATCCGCGCGGCCTTCTCCTCCCAGGGGGCGGGCAGCGACGTGAAGCTGATGAACACCAGCGGCAACATCGTCGTTCCGAGCCGGGTCAAGGTGATCCGCGAGACCTCGCAATCGCTGGCCGAGGAGGCCTACGGCCAGCTGCTCGAGCAGCTGAGCCTGAGCGATCCGGCCTTCGGCGCCCGCGCGCGTGGCCGTCAGCCGGCGTCAGGCGGCGCTGCACCTGCGGCACTGCCCGTGCCGACCGAGCCGGTCACCGTCTTTCGCTGATCCGATCGTCTGGCCCGGCGGACCTGCGGCGAGCCCCTAGACTCGCCGCATGTCTGCCCCATTTTCTTTCCGCGTCGCCGTCGTCGGCGGCGGCCCCGCCGGCCTGATGGCCGCCGATGTCCTGCTCGCCGGCGGCGCGCAGGTCGAGCTTTTCGATGCCATGCCCTCGGTCGGGCGCAAGTTCCTGCTCGCCGGCAAGGGCGGGCTGAACATCACCCATGCCGAGCCCGAGGCGGCTTTTCGCGGCCGCTACCGCGAGCGCGCCACCGAGGTGGGCCGCTGGCTCGACGACTTCGGGCCCGAGGCGCTGCGCGCCTGGGTGCACGCGCAGGGCATTTCGACCTTCGTCGGCAGTTCCGGCAAGGTCTTTCCCGAGGGCATGAAGGCCGCGCCGCTGCTGCGCGCCTGGCTGCACCGGCTGCGCGCGGCCGGGCTGGCGCTGCATGCGCGCCACCGCTGGAGCGGACGGATCGAGGCCGCGCAGGGCGAGGGCGGCGGCTGGATGCTGGGCTTCGACACGCCGCACGGGCCGCAGGCCAGCACGCATGACGCGGTCGTGCTGGCGCTGGGCGGGGCGAGCTGGGCCCGGCTGGGCTCGGACGGTGCCTGGCAGCCGTGGCTGGCCGGGCAGGGCGTCGACGTGGCGCCGCTCGCGCCGTCCAACTGCGGCTTCGACATCGCCTGGAGCGACTTCCTGCGCGAGCGCCACGCCGGCGCGCCGCTGAAGAATGTGCGCCTCAAGTTCACCGACCGCCGCGGCCAGGTCTTCGACCGCCTGGGCGAGGCGGTGCTGGGCGCCAGCGGGCTGGAGGGCAACCTGGTCTACGCGGCCTCTGCGCTGCTGCGCGACGAGATCGCTGCCTGCGGCCACGCCGACATCGCGCTCGACCTGCTGCCTGCCAAGGACGAGGCGACGCTGGCCGCCGCGCTGGCCAAGGGGCGCGGTGCGCGCTCGATGATCAACCACCTGAAGGAGCAGGCGGGCATTCACGGCGTGCGCGCGGCCCTGCTGCGCGAGGGGCTGGACGCGCCGGCCTGGCAGGCGCTGTGCGCCGATCCCCAGGCACTGGCCGCGCGCATCAAGGCGCTGCCGCTGCGGCTGATGGCCGCGCGCCCGATCGACGAGGCCATCAGCAGCGCCGGCGGCGTGCGCTTCGAGGCGATGGACCCGCGGCTGATGCTCTCGGCGCTGCCGGGCGTGTTCTGCGCCGGCGAGATGATCGACTGGGAAGCGCCGACCGGCGGCTATCTGCTGACGGCCTGTCTGGCCAGCGGGCGGGCTGCAGGGCAGGGGGCGCTGGACTGGCACCAGCGATGAAAAAAGGGCGCCCCCTCGCGGGGGCGCCCTTGGCTGGATCCGGGAGCCGGTCCGGCCCTTCATGCTTCATGCGCTCATCAAGGGTTCAGGTCTGACGATCAGGCCGGTTGAGTGGGCCGGCCTGCAGGAACTCGTCAACCTGGGATGAAGGTTAGCAGCGTGAATCCCTGACGCCGAGCCCGCTTTTCCGGATCGGTCTCCCGAGGACAAGGGGCGGCGTGAAGGCCTGCGCACTTCCCGGCCTTCCCCGGGTCTCGGCTCAGCCGGTGCTGTCGTCGCCGTAGATCAGCTGGCTCTGCGCGCCGCACTGCGCCGCCCACTGCGCCAGCGCCTCGTCGCTGGGCCAGAAGCGCGAGCGCTCGCCCAGATCGACTTCGCCCACCGCCTGCTCGCGCACGATGCGCAGGCGCACCGGCACGCCGCGCGTCAGCGGCTCGCCGAATTCGGTGTCTTCCTGCTTGGGCGGGTGGGCGGCCAGCACCGCGTCGAGCGGCGGCAGCGTGCGCCCCACCACCACGCGCAAAAAGCGCGCATGGCGGCAGCGCGCCTCGGCCAGGCCCGAGATCTGCTGCACGTTGAAGCGCAGGCCGCCGCTGAAGCGGTCGGGCTGGACCTTGCCGGTCAGGATCAGCAGCTCGTCGTCCTTGAGCCGCTCGGTGTTGGCGTTGAGCAGCTCCTCGGCCACCACCGCCTCGATCGCGCCGCTCTTGTCGTCGAGCTTGAAGATCGCCGCGCGGCCGCGCTGGCCGTTGACGACGCGCAGGTCGGTGACGATGCCGGCCACGGTCTGCGGCTCGCGGCTGTCCTGCAGATCGGCGATCTCGCGGCGCACGAACTGGCGTACCTCCGGCGCGCTCTGGTCGAACAGGTGGCCCGACAGGAAGTAGCCGATGGCGACCTTCTCGTGCACCAGGCGCGTCTTCACGTCCCAGGCCTCGACGGCCGGATAGTCGGGCTCGCGGGTGGAGCTGCCGTGTGCGTCGGCGTCGCCGAAGTCGAACAGGCCGCCCTGGTCGGCGTGCGCGGCCTGGTTGTCGGCGTACTCGAAGGCCAGGCCGACGCTGGCCAGCAGCTGCGCGCGCCCGTCCAGCCCCAGCGGATGCAGCTTGTCGAAGGCGCCGGCCTTGATCAGTGCCTCGACGACGCGCTTGTTCAGGCTCTTGCGGTCGACGCGGTGCGCGAAGTCGAAGATCGAGCGGAACGGGCCGCCCTCGGCGCGCGCGCGCAGGATGGCCTCGATCGCGCCCTGGCCGGTGCCCTTGATCGCCCCCAGGCCGTAGCGGATGAGCTTGTCGCCCGCCTTGCCCGGCGCCGGCTCGAAGCGGTAGACGCCGACGTTGACGTCCGGCGCCTCGAAGGCGATGCCGAAGTGCTGGGTGGCGTCGTCGCGCAGGATCTTGAGCTTGTCGGTGTCGTCGAGCTCGATGGTCATGTTCGCCGCGAAGAACTCGGCGGCGTGGTGGACCTTGATCCAGCCGGTGTGATAGGCCAGGAGCGAATAGGCGGCGGCATGCGACTTGTTGAAGCCGTAGCCGGCGAACTTCTCCATCAGGTCGAAGACCTCGTCGGCCTTGTCCTGGTCGATGCCCTTCTTGGCGGCGCCCTCGCGGAACAGCAGGCGGTGCTGCGCCATCTCCTCGGGCTTCTTCTTGCCCATCGCGCGGCGCAGCATGTCGGCGCCGCCGAGGCTGTAGCCGCCCAGCACCTGGGCGGTCTGCATCACCTGTTCCTGATAGACCATGATGCCGTAGGTCTCGGCCAGCACCGGCTCCACCAGCGGGTGCGGGTACTCGACCACCTCGCGGCCGTGCTTGCGCGCCACGAAGCTGGGGATCAGGTCCATCGGACCCGGGCGGTAGAGCGCGTTCAGCGCGATCAGGTCTTCGAGCCGGCTGGGCTTGGCGTCGCGCAGCATGCGCTGCATGCCGCCCGATTCGAACTGGAACACCGCCTCGGTCAGGCCGTCGGAGAACAGCTTGTAGACCCGCGCGTCATCGAGTGGAATGGTCTCGAAGGTGAAGTCCTGGCGGTGCGCGTGGCGCGCGACGATGAACGCCTTGGCCAGCTCCAGGATGGTCAGCGTCGCCAGACCCAGGAAGTCGAACTTCACCAGGCCGATGGCCTCGACGTCGTCCTTGTCGTACTGGCTGACCGCCGAATCGCTGCCGGGCTGCTGGTACTGCGGGCAGAAGTCGGTGATCTTGCCCGGCGCGATCAGCACGCCGCCGGCGTGCATGCCGATGTTGCGGACCATGCCTTCCACGCGGTTGGCGAGCTTGAGCAGCTCGGCCACGTCCTCGTCGTTCTTCTCGCGCTCCTCGATCTCGGGCGCCTCGTGGCGGGCGTAGATCAGCTTGGACTTGGCCGGATCGAAGTTGGCCGGCAGCGGCGCCAGCGTCACCGTCTTGCCCGGCGGGGCCGGAATCAGCTTGGCGATGGAGTCCACATGGCCGTAGCCCATGCCCAGCACCCGGCCGATGTCGCGCAGCGCGGCCTTGGCCGCCATCGTGCCGAAGGTGGCGATCTGGCTCACCGCCGGGCGGCCGTAGCGGTCCTTGACGTAGTCGATGACGCGGTCGCGGTTGCCCTGGCAGAAGTCGATGTCGAAGTCGGGCATCGACACCCGCTCGGGGTTGAGGAAGCGCTCGAACAGCAGGTTGTACTGCAGCGGGTCCAGGTCGGTGATCGACAGCACATAGGCCACCAGCGAGCCCGCGCCCGAGCCCCGGCCCGGGCCCAC
>JBJOPV010000125.1:0-10498 GCA_046050625.1 Pseudomonadota bacterium | reverse complement strand
CGAAGCTGCGGATGCCGGCGCCCGCATGCACCACCAGCACGTTCGGGAAGTTCACCCCCATCGTGATCGGCGCCAGGTCGCGGATCGGGTCGTAGCTGACCTTCATCAGGTGCGGCGCGATGGCCAGCGGCCCGACCGAGCCGAAGAGCAGCACGCTGCCGTCGGTCGGTCCCTGGGCGACGTACTGGTGCGCCAGGTTGCCGCCGGCGCCGGCCTTGTTCTCGATCACCACCGTGGCGCCGAGGTTGTCGCCCAGCTTCTTGCCGATGACCCGCGCGGCCATGTCGGCCGCGCCGCCGGCGGCGAAGCCCACGACGATGGTGACGGTCTTCTTCGGCGGGAAGTCGGCGCTCTGCGCCTGCACCGGCGCGGCGGCCAGCGCCAGCAGGCTCAGCGCACCGAGCAGCCCGGCGCGGCGCCGGATCGATCCGACCGCCGGGGCCGGCGCCAATGCATCGGCATCACAGGGAAGGGAACAGCCTGAAGGCTCGGTCGAGGGCATGCTTGTCTCCTGGAAACGTTCGTGGGGCGGAAAGCGGCGCGCAGGCGCACGCCGGCGGCCACCGCTCGCGGCGGCCGCATCGGGAACATCGACAACGAGGGAGGGGGCGAGGGCGCCGCGGGAAATCAGTCGGCGCCGAGGCCGACGGGACTGGGCAGGCGCCGCTCGACGTTGTGGCGCAGCAGGGCCGCCACCCGGAAGATGCCGTGGGCGAACTTGCCGTAGGGCAGCGTCAGGAACAGCGCCATCACCGCCCCCAGATGCAGGCACAGCAGCAGCGGCATCGCCGGCAGGCCGCGCGCCAGCCACAGCGCCAGACCGCTGGCGCTGGTCAGCGCCAGCAGCGTGATGAAGGCCATGTCCATCGGCCGCTGGGCGGCGTCGCCGTGCAGCGGATGGCGCTGCATGCGCAGCCAGCCCAGGCCCAGCGATCCGGCCAGCAGGCTCACGCCGCCCGGCACGCCCAGCAGCTTGGGCAGGCTGGGCAGGTCATAGGGTGCTGGCTGGCCGCCCAGGTAGTGCATCAGCGTGGCCACGCCGGTGGCCGCGAAGCACAGGCCGAAGCCGTAGAAGGTGAGGTGGTGAAAGCGCCGCCGCCACAGGGTGTAGGCCTCGTCCGCCTCGTGGCAGCCGTCGCCGTGGCCGCCGTCCAGGTACTTCAGCGTCAGCACCTCCTGCGTGGCCGAGGCCGCCGCCTCGCCGCTCACCGGCCGAGCCCCCGTCACCGGGGTGATGCCGCGCCAGAAGCGCCGCACGCCCAGGCCCAGCGCCAGCACAGCCCACAGGAACACCGGCGCGAACATCAGCACCAGGGTGTTGTGCGGGAAGATCGCATAGAAGCCGCCCGGCCCCGGCGAGCCCCACAGCGCGCCGTTCCAGGCCGCCGCCAGCGCCAGGAACAGGCCCAGCGCCAGGCTCAGCAGCAGCGCCACCCCCTGGCCGTTGCGCTGGTAGAGCCGGCCAAGAGGGGCGGGCCAGGCATGGTCGGTGTAGGTCTGGCCGCGCACCCGGGCCATCGCCTGCGGCACATTGACCGCGAAGGCATGCGGCGGCGCGTACTGGCAGGCATGCAGGCAGGCACCGCAGTTGTGGCAGAGGTTGGCCAGGTAGTGCACGTCGGCGGCCGGGAAGTCCAGGCGGCGCGTCATCGCCGGAAAGACCGCGCAGAAGCCCTCGCAGTAGCGGCAGGCGTTGCAGATCTGCAGCTGGCGCGCCACCTCCTCGACCGGATCGCCCTGCGCCAGCGCGGTGGCCTGGCGCACAAGCATCTGCAGCGTGTCGGTGCCGCTGCCGTTGCGGATGATGTTCCCGGTGCTCATGCGTTCTCCTTGCGTGCACGGTGCGCGGCCGAGGCGGCGCCCGCGCCGGCGATGCGCCCGAAGGCGGTGCCGATCGACATGCCCACGCCGGCGGTGTAGCCCTGGCCCAGCACATTGCCGGCCATCATCTCGCCGGCGACGAACAGGTTGTCGCTGGGCCGGTCGCCGAAGCGCACGGCCGCCGTCTCGTCGGTCTTCAGGCCCAGATAGGTGAAGGTCACGCCCGGGCGCAGCGCATAGGCGGTGTAGGGCGGCGTGTCGAGGGGCCGCGCCCAGTGGGTCTTGGGCGGCTGCAGCCCGGCGGTGTGGCAGTCGTCCAGCGTGGTGTGGTCGAAGTGGCCGGCCTGGCAGGCGCGGTTGTAGTCGTCCACGGTGCGCAGGAAGGTCGCCTCGTCCAGGCCGAGCCGGCGCGCCAGCTCCGGCAGGCTCTGCGCCACCTCGCCGGGAAAGACCGGCGGCATGAAGCGGCCGGCCGCCTTGGCGTCGATCACGCTCCAGGCGATCTGCCCGGGCTGGCCGGCCACCAGGCGCCCCCAGATGGCGTACCGCTTGGGCCAGAAATCCTCACCCTCGTCATAGAAGCGCCGCGCCTCGCGATTGACGACGATGCCCAGCGACACGCAGTCGATGCGGGTGCAGATGCCGCCGTCGTACAGCGGCGCGCGCGCGTCGATGGCCACCATGTGCGCCTGCGTCGGGTCGCCGATCGCGTCGGCGCGGTGCGCCTCGAGCAGGTGGCGCAGCAGCACGCCCTGGTTGAAGCGCGTGCCGCGGATCAGGAACTGCTCGGCCGGACGCTCGCCGCGCGCGTTGGTGCCCCAGGCCTCGCTCAGCCATTCGCGGTTCGACTCGAAGCCGCCGGCGGCCAGCACGCAGGCGTCGGCGGTGATGCGCTCGTCGCCGGCGTGGGCGGCCACGAAGCGGCCCGCCTCGATCTCCAGGCGCTGCACCGGCGTCTCGTAGCGCACCTGCACGCCCAGGCGCTCGGCGCTGCGGTAATAGGCGTTCACCAGCGCCTTGCCGCCGCCCATGAAGAAAGCGTTGGTGCGCGCCACATGCAGCGCGCCCGACAGCGGCGGCTGGAAGCGCACGCCGTGGCGGCGCATCCAGTCCCGGCAGGTCGACGAGGCGCGGATGGTCAGCCGCGCCAGCGGCTCGCTGGTGCGCCCGCCGGTGACCTTCAGCAGGTCCTGCCAGAACTCCTCCTCGGGATAGGCCTCGACCAGCACGTCCTGCGGCGCGTCATGCATGCAGCGCAGGTTGCGGGTGTGGGCGGAATTGCCGCCACGCAGCAGGCGCGGCGCGGCCTCCAGCAGCAGCACGCGCGCGCCCGCCTCGGCCGCGCTGAGCGCGGCGCACAGGGCGGCGTTGCCGCCACCGATGACCAGCACGTCGGTGTGCATCGTGAATCCGTTCGAAAGTTCGAGAGTCCGTGGGGTGACGGCGCCGATTCTTCCGCGGCCGGATTGATGCGTGAAATGAAACTCAGGTGCTCACTGATGCCTGCCACGCATCAGCATCCGATGACGCCATCAGGTCGACGAAGGCGCGCGCCGCCGGCGACAGGTCGGCATGGCGACGGCGCAGCAGCTGCACCTTGCGACGCACCACCGGATGGGTGATGGCCAGACGGCGCACGCCCGGGCGGTCGCCCTCGCGGAAGGTGGAGGCAGGCAGGATGGCGCAGCCCACGCCAGCGGCCACCAGATTGAGCGCGGTCGCATGGTGCTGGACCTCGTAGCGCGCGGTCAGCGTGATGCCGCGCCGGGCGAGCTGGTAGTCCATCTGGATGCGCGTGGCCATGAAGCTGCCGACGCCGACCAGGTCCAGGCTGCGCATGTCCTCCCAGCGCAGGCTGGCGCGGCTGGCCAGCGCATGGCCGTCGCGGCAGATGAAGACCAGCGGATCGTCGAACAGCGCCGTCTCGGCCAGCTCGGCGTGGCGCTCGCCGGCCAGCGCGATGCCCAGCTCGGCCTGGCCGCCCAGCACCGCCTGGCGCACCTCGGTGGATGCACCGTCGAGCAGCCGGATGTGATTGCCCGGATGGCGCTGCGCATAGCGCCCGATCAGCCCGGGCAGCACATGCGAGGTCATCGAGGGAATGCAGGCCAGCGTGAACTGGCCGTGGCCGTGCTGGGCCATGTCGCGCAGGCGGCTCATCGCGCCACTGACGTCCTGCACCATCGCGCGGGCCTGGGGCAGGAAGTCGCGGCCGACCGCGGTCAGCGCCACGCGCCGGGTGCTGCGCTCGACCAGCTTCAGCCCGAGCCAGCCCTCGAGCTTCTGCAGCCGGCGGGTCAGCGCGGTCTGGGTCAGATGCAGGCTCTCGGCCGCCTTGCCGAAGCCGCCCAGATCGGCGATGGCCACGAAGGCCTGGAGTCCGTCGAAGTCGATCTTCATGCGGCAAAGTGTCGCGCAAGCCTTGAAATCCCGGCCCGGCCCCCGCAGATCGGCAGATCAGGACCCACCGCCGCAGGAGCCGACCATGCCGATCATGCCGACCCGTCCCGAACGACTTCACCACGATCTGGGTGCCGTGCTGGCGCTGGCGCGGCTGCTGGAGCGGCTCGACCCCGGCGCCTCGGAGCGCGCGGCGGCGCAGTACCGCCAGGTCGCCTCGACGCTGGGCGCACTGCTCGACGCGGCCGAGCCCGGCCCGGCGCTGGATGCGCTGCTCGACGCCCATCCGGCCGCCGCCGAGCTCTACGAGAACCTGCATTACGCGCAGGCCGGACTGTGCCGGCAGGCGCTGGGCGCCTCGCTCGGCAGCGAGATCGCCGCGGTCGACCTGATCCGCCGCGCCCGCACCCGGCGCTGACGCAGCGCCGCGCTCAGGCCGAGACGCCGTCGGCCTTGAGCATCGCGCGGATGCCGCGCACCGCCTGGCGGATGCGGCTTTCGTTCTCGATCAGCGCGAAGCGCACATGGTCATCGCCGTGGTCACCGAAGCCGATGCCGGGCGAGACGCAGACCTTGGCCTTCTCCATCAGCAGCTTGGCAAATTCCAGCGAGCCCATCGCCGCGTACTTCTCGGGAATCTTCGCCCAGATGTACATCGACGCCTTCGGGCAGTCCACATTCCAGCCGGCCTCGCGCAGGCCCTTGACCAGCACGTCGCGGCGCTTCTGGTAGGTCGCGGCGATGTCACGGACGCAATTCTGGTCGCCCTCCAGCGCCGCGATCGCCGCCACCTGCAGCGGCGTGAAGGTGCCGTAGTCGTGATAGCTCTTGATGCGCGCCAAGGCGGCCACCAGATCGGGATTGCCGACCATGAAGCCGATGCGCCAGCCGGCCATGTTGTAGCTCTTGCTGAGCGTGAAGAACTCGACCGCGATGTCCTTGGCGCCGGGCACCTGCATGATCGACGGCGCCTTCCAGCCGTCGAAGACGATGTCGGCGTAGGCCAGGTCGTGCACCACGAAGATGTCGTGCTTCTTCGCCAGCGCGATGACGCGCTCGAAGAAGTCGAGCTCGACGCACTGCGCGGTCGGGTTGCTGGGGAAGCCCAGCACCATCATCTTGGGCTTGGGATAGCTGCCGCGGATGGTCTTCTCCAGCTCGGCGAAGAAGTCCACGCCGGGCACCAGCGGCACCGAGCGGATGTCGGCGCCGGCGATGACCGCGCCGTAGATGTGGATCGGGTAGCTCGGGTCCGGCACCAGCACGGTGTCGCCACGGTCGAGCGTGGCCAGCATCAAGTGCGCCAGGCCCTCCTTCGAGCCGATGGTGACGATGGCCTCGCTGTCGGGGTCGATGTCGACGGCGTAGCGGTCCTTGTACCAGTGCGAGATCGCGCGGCGCAGGCGCGGAATGCCCTTGCTGGCCGAGTAGCCGTGGGTGTCGGGGCGCTGCGCGACCTCGGTGAGCTTGGCGACGATGTGCGCCGGCGTGGCCCCGTCGGGGTTGCCCATGCTGAGATCGATGATGTCTTCGCCCCGGCGGCGCGCGGCGAGCTTCAGCTCGGCCGTGATGTTGAAGACGTAGGGGGGAAGACGGTCGATGCGGGCGAAGCGGCGCTTGCCCGAAGAGCTGGAAGAGGACATTGGCAGAGATGAACGTGAGCGCCCGGAACCGTCCGAGCGACGTCGGGCCGCGCAGTGCGGCCCGGGGACGATGCTAGCATCGTTCGCCCGTCCTTCAGCCTGCGCCTCCTCATACGCCGCCCGGTGCCTGCCGTGTCCGAGCCTCGCCCGCTGATCCAGCATCTGCAGACCCTGCTGCCCGCCGACGCCTGGCCGGCCGGGGCGAAGGAGCTTGCAGCAGCCGCACGCCCGCGCCTGCTGGCGACCGGGCAAGCGCTGCTGGAGGCCGGCCAGCCCTGGCAGCACCTGCACTGGATCGAGCGCGGCGTGCTGCGGCTCTGCCTGATCGATGCCCAGGGCCGGGCCTCGAACAAGAACTTCCATCTCGATGGCGCCCTGCTGTGGCCGATCACCCCGCGGCTGCGCCAGGAGCCGGTCGGCTTCTGGATCGAGGCGCTGCGCCCGAGCCGGGTCTGGAGCCTGCCGTGGACGCCGTGGCAGACGGTCTGCGCCGACTGGCCGGACTGGCAGACGCTGGAGCGCCACACGCTGGCTGCGCTGCTCGATGACAAGATGCGCCGAGAGCAGCAGTTCCTGCAGCTCTCGGCGGCCCAGCGCTACCAGGCCATGCTGCAGGAGCATCCCGACTGGCCGCAGCGCATCGCGCTGCGCCATCTGGCCTCCTGGCTGGGCGTGACCGACGTGGCGCTGTCACGCATCCGGCGGCGTCTGGCCTGAACCGGGGTTCAGGCGCGGCCGGCATGATCTGCCGACACTGGCCGCATGATGATCCGCCCCATTTCCCTGCCGGCCCATGGCCTGCTCGTGCTGCTGCTGGGCCTGATGGCCGGCTTCTTCGGCACCTACACCATCAATGTGGCCCCGGCGATGCTGACGCTGGACGGCGCGACCTACGCGCAGGTCCAGTCCGAGCTCAACCGAAATGTGCGCCATGCGACCTTCTTCGCCGGCTTCTTCGGTCCGGTGCCGGCCGGCATGCTCGCGCTGCTGGGCTCAGCCCGCCAGCGGCCAGGCTGGTGGTGGCTGCTGGCGCTGGTCACGCTGGCCTACGGCCTGGGCATCGTGCTGTTCACCCGTCAGGTCAACCTGCCGTTGAACCATCTGACCGAGTCCTGGACACCCGCGACCCTGCCGCCCGACTGGGCGCAGGTCCGTGACGCCTGGAACCGGGCCAATGCCTGGCGCAGCGCGCTCAGCCTGGTGCTGTTCGCGGCCGGCCTGGCCTCGCTGGCCTGGCGCCTGAGCGGCGCCCGCCGCGATGCGGACGGAAATGCACACGGAGATGAACGATGACCTGGGGCATCACGCCGGAATTTCTGCTGGCCGCCACGCTGGTGGTGCTGATGCCCGGACCTGGCCTGCTCTTCACCCTGTCGGTCACGCTGGCCCACGGGCTGCGTGCCGGCCTGTGGGCCGGCGTGGGCGGCACGCTGGGCACCTTGCCGCATCTGGCTCTGACGGTCATGGGCGTGTCGGGCGCGATCGACGGCAGCACGGCGGCCTGGCAGGTGCTGCGCCTCGTCGGCGCGGCCTATCTGCTGTACACCGCCTTCAGCCTGTGGCGACAGCAGCACGGCGCGAGCACCGAGGCCGCCGCGGTGCCCGTGCACGACCGTGCACCGGTCCCGGCCCTGCTGGCGAAGTCGGTGCTGATGAACCTGCTCAATCCGAAGCTCACCTTCTTTCTGGTCGCCTTTCTGCCTCAGTTCGTCGGCGCCGGCACACCCGCGGACGAGATCACCGCCCGTCTGCTGGTGCTGGGCGCCGTGTTTGCAGGGCTGACCCTGGCCGGCTTCGTGGCCGTCAGCCTGCTGGCGCACCGGCTCCGCGGCACGCTGCTCGAGTCGCCGCGCCTGCAGACACGACTGCACCGGGGGCTGGCGCTGGTGTTTGCGGCGCTGGGCCTGAGGCTGGCCCTGGAACCGACCCCCTGAGCCCGAACGGACCCGCGGGCCCCAAGCCAGTTCAGCGCCGGTGGTGGCTCGGCGCCGGCTTGTGCACCGGCGTCGCCAGCCCCTCCATGCGCGCCTTGAGCTGCAGCGCCAGGTACTGCGAGTAGCAGCGCGACTGGTGCAGGTTGCCGCCGTGGATCCACAGGTTCTCGACCGGCGTGGGCTTCCACATGTTGCGCAGCTCGCCCTCCCACGGGCCCGGATCCTTGGTGGTGGCCGAGCCCAGGCCCCAGCACTTGCCGACCTGGTCGGCGACCTCGGGCGAGATCAGGTCGGCCAGCCAGCTGTTCATCGAGCCGTAGCCGGTCGCGTAGACCAGCAGGTCGCAGGGCAGCTCGGTGCCGTCGGTCAGCGTGACCGAGCGCGGGTTGATGCGCTCGATGCCGACGCGGCTCTTCAGGTGGATGCGGCCGTCGGCCACCAGCTCGGAGGCGCCGACGTCGATGTAGTAGCCCGAGCCGCGGCGCAGGTACTTCATGAACAGGCCCGAGCCATCCTCGCCGAAGTCGAGCAGGAAGCCGGCCTGCTCCAGCCGCGCGTACAGGTCGGCGTCGCGGCGCTTCATCTCCTCGTACACCGGGATGTGGAAGGTGTGCATGATCCGGTACGGCACCGAGGCGAACAGCAGGTCGGCCTTCTCGGTGCTGACGCCGTTCTCCAGCGCCTGCTCCGAGTAGAGCCCGCCCAGCGCCAGCGCCATCAGCGAGTCCGACGGCGCGATGTGCGTCGAGCTGCGCTGGATCATCGTCACGTCGGCGCCGTGCTCCCAGAGGTCGGCGCAGATGTCGTGCGCGGAGTTGTTCGAGCCCAGCACCACCGCCTTCCTGCCCGCCCAGGCCGCGCCGCCGGGGTGGCGGCTGGAATGGTGCTGCGTGCCCTCGAAGCGCTCGGCGCCGGCGATCTTCGGCACGTTGGCATAGCCCGACACGCCCAGCGCGAACACCAGCTGGCGCGGCCGCAGCGTCACCGGCCGGCCCTCGCGCACCACCCGTACCTCCCAGCGGCCGCTGGCCTCGTCCCAGCGGCACTTCTCGGCGACGGTGGCGCTCCAGTAGTTCAGCTCCATCACCTTGACGTACATCTCCAGCCAGTCGCCGACCTTGTCCTTCGGGCAGAACACCGGCCAGTCGTCCGGGAAGGGCAGATAGGGCATGTGGTCGTACCAGACCGGGTCGTGCAGGCACAGGCTCTTGTAGCGGTGGCGCCAGGAGTCGCCGGCGCACGCGTTCTTCTCGATGATGATCGTCGGCACGCCCAGCCGGCGCAGCCGCGCGCCCAGTCCGATGCCGCCCTGGCCGCCGCCGATGATGACCACCTCGGGCTGCTCGGTGTCGCCCAGCGCGGCCAGCTCCTGCTGGCGGCGCTCGAGCCAGCTGACGCGCCCGCCGGCCTGCGCGCCGTGCTCGGCGCCCTTGATGCGGCGCCGGCCCTTCTTCTCCTCGAAGCCCTTGAGCTCGCTCATCGTCGTCAGCAGCGTCCAGGCCCGATCGCCCTTCAGGCGCAGGTGGCCGGTGCCGCGCGCCTGCGCGGTCTCGAAGTCGAACCAGGCCTCGGTGACGCCGCCGGCCTCGCTGGCCTCGCCCTGCAGGCGGAAGCCGGACGGCGCCACGGTGCCGAGCTGCGCGTCGAGCATCTCGCGGATCGCGTCGCGGCCCTCCTCGGTGCGCAGGTTCCAGGTGAAGCTGACCAGGTCGCGCCAGTAGCACTCGTCGTCGAACAGCGCGGCGGCGGCCGTGCTGTCGCGCGCAGCCAGCGCGGCCTCGAGACGGGCCAGCCAGGCGGCGGCGCGGGCGGTCGGGGTGACCGGGGCGGTCAGGGTCTCGCTCATCGTCATGTCTCCTTCATGGTGGATGCGGATGCGGCCGGCCTCTGTGCTGCCGTGCCGCCGCCCCCCAGACAGCGCAAGCCGCGTGCCGCGCCCGATCACGCCATGATCACGCCATGAAGCGATGACAAGTCCTTGATTTCATTGCCCCTCCCCGTGGCGCCCGGCGCCCGGTCGCCGCGGTGACAGCTGTCACACCGAGACAGCTGTCACCGGTCACCGCGTGACAGCTGTCTCGGCCGGAAGCTCGGCCGCATCCAGCGGCGAGACGATGGCGAAGCGGCGCATGCGCCGGTACAGCGTCATGCGCGCCACACCCATCTCGCGCGCGACGGCCGAGACGTTCCAGCGCGCGGCCGCCAGGCGCTCGCGCAGCTGCCGGGCCGCGTCGTCCTCCACCGCGCCCGTCGTCGGCTGAGGGAGGGCCGCAGGCGGCGCGCTGCGGCGATCGGCCCACAGGCCCTGCAGCCGCTCGGGCAGATCGGCCAGGCGGATCACGCCGCCGAGGCAGACGCTGCGCGCGTAGTCGACGACATTGCGCAGCTCGCGCAGGTTGCCGGGCCAGGCGTGCGCCCGCAGTGCCGCGCGCGCCTCGTCGGACAGCACCGTGCCGGCGCCGTCGTCGGCCAGCAGCCGCCCGATCAGCACGTCCAGGTCGCGGCGCTCGCGCAGCGGCGGCAGCGCGAAATGCGCGCCGTTGATCCGGTAGTAGAGGTCGTCGCGGAAGCGTCCCTCGCGCACCAGGGTCTCGAGCGGGCAGTGCGTCGCGGCGATCACCCGCAGGCGCACCGGCTGCGGCCGGGTCGCGCCGATCGGCAGCACCTCGCGCTCGGCCAGCACGCGCAGCAGCCGCGCCT
>JBJOPV010000124.1:0-10502 GCA_046050625.1 Pseudomonadota bacterium | reverse complement strand
CATCGTCGGCTTCTACAACAGCGTGCGCCTGCACTCCAAACTGGGCAACCTGCCACCCAATGCCTTCGAGCAGCAATCGGCACTCACACAACCTATCGCTGTGTCCGAAAAAACTTGACCAGCACAGAGCACCGGCACCCGACCATCCGACGCGGATGTGACTAGGGCCGCCAGGGCGGTAGCCAGTGGCTCGTTGCATCGCTCGACCAGATGCCACTTGGCGAGAGCAGGGATGTCCAGTTCGATTCCCTGAGGCTTAGCCAGCTCCGAACGGAGGTAGACAGTGTTCAGGAATCGCTTCATCAGGCGCGGATTGGCTTTGACACTCGAGGTCGTCAGCAGCGGCGCCAAGCCTTCGGCAAGCTCCATCAGGGCAAGCATGTGCTGGTTGTCCGCGCCAGCTTGTCCCTTCAGAAACTCTGTCGTGACGGCATCACCCTTCCAGCTCGTCTTCAGCCGCTCGGGTATCTGCACCTTGGCAATCTCGAACTTCGCCTTGTCAAAGATGCCGTCGGCGTAGGCCCGCTCCATGAGCAGAAGCGCCAAGTAGGCCTTCGCTTCGTTGGTGCCGAGCCGAGGCACGTGCAACGGCACCTGGATGAGCTTGTCGAAGTAGTTCGTCGCAACCTCACCTGAGATGCCCGTGCCTTCGAAGTGCACGCGCACCGCCCCACGGATGAACTCGTTGTCGGCCGCGACGACAAAGGCGCTCCGTTGGAGGAACAGGAGTAGCCGAATCGACTCGAGCGTGGAGATTGCGGTTTGGGGAAGGCACCGGTCGAGGTCATCGACGAACACGACCAAGGTGACCTTCAGCTCGGCAAGCAGCTGTTCGAGGGCATTGCGGAAGGCCTGAATTTCGCTGGGCAAAGACACCGGCTCGGCAGGTTTGAGCAGACCGTCATCCTTGCCCTTGTCCTGGTCTTCACCTTCATCGTCCGATTCGTCGGCGTCGTCCTTGCCCCCGAGACCAAGGAATCCACCAACCTTCATGATGGCGGCGCCTATGCTTCCGACAGGGACACCGGTGTAGAGCGTGACAGCAGCCTCACCGCCCAGTTGGGCAAGCCGGAGAAGGTTAATGCGCTTCAGGAGCCTCTTGGCCTTCTTGCGCAGCTTTTCGTCCGAGGCTGCGAGGCGCAGAACTTCATCACCGACGAGCTGCAGCAGCGCGCTGCGGGCTCCTTCAAAGTCCTGGTAGAGCCACGGGTTGAACGTGACGACGACGTATGTGTTTTCCCCGGGCGTCTGAGCGACCTTCAGCCGACTCTCAATCATCCGGACCAGGGATGTCTTGCCGACTCCCCAGCCGCCCGAAATCCCGATGGAAAGCGGTGTTCCGTGCGCCTGCTGCACCAGCTTTGCACACGCGTCAGCGACGACCCCGAAGTTCAGATAGTCAGTAGTTGTTTCGTTGTCAGACCACATAGTTATCGGTTGCTCCCTAGAGTAGCCGCGATCTTGCCCCGCATTCCCGCAAGTTGAAGCCGTGCTCTGTTGAGCGGCGCACTGCACCGGTCGGCTTCAGGGCCGGGCGATGATAGCCGCGGGCGGCGGCGATCCCCTGCCCCTCGTGGGTGCCCGCCTGCGCGGGCATGACAGAGACGGATAGCGGGACGGAGACAGTGCTCTCGTCATCCTCGCAACCGTTATCGCTTTGCGACCGCGGTCTCTCGTCATCCTCGCGAAGGCGAGGACCCACGCCCACCACACCGCCCCGCCCTCAGCGCCGCCAACTCACCACCCGCTGCGGCACCACTGCTCCTCGCACGGCACGCCGTCATGGTCGCCATCCATCTTCACGCCAGGGCAGTTGGCAAGGAAGAACTTCGCCTCCTCGCAGGAACTCATCTGCGAGCAGTGACGGCGGCTGTCGCAGCGCCAGCGCGAGGGCGCAATCGGCAGCGAAGAAGACGCCGTGACCGCGGCCGTCGCGGGCGGACGCCCAGCAGGCACGGCAGAGGCGGCCACCGCAGGACGTGGCGGCAGCACCGGGCGGGTGTCGCGGTGGCGGCTCTCAGCCTCGGCGCGGTCGCGCTCCAGGCTGCGCGCCGGTCCGGCGCCCGGACAGGGCGTCTGCTGGTAGCTGACCTGACCGCCGCTGCCGACGCACTTGAACATCGTTTGTGCCCCGGCCGGCAGCGCCAGCAGGCCCACCATCACGGCCGTCGCCTGCATCAGCCGCAGCGCCTTTGCCTTCATCATCGCCAATTCTCCCTGGATATTTTCAATCCGGGATTATCCGGGCACTCACCTCGGCACGATGAAGGTGCTGCGCTCGCTCACCCGCTCGCCAGTCGGCGTGGTGACGATCAGCTCGACCGGCAGCGTGCGCCCGGCGCACTCCAGCGCCACTTCAGCCGGCAGGCGCACGCTCAAGGCCATGTCGGCCGTGCCCGCCTGAGGCAGCGGGGGAATGCGCGCGGGCTCGACCCCCAGCGCCAGCCCGTCGTCGGTGCGCACCCCGATCTGCCCGTCCAGCGGCTGGCCGGTGTTGTTCCTCAAGCGCAGGCGGTAGACGTTCTCGACCGCGCCGTCCTCGACCGGGCGGGCCATCACGCCGCGGTCGCGCAGGATGTCGAAGCCCAGCGGCGCGCGCACGCTCAAGCCCCAGGCCATCGCCGCCAGCGTCAGCGCCAGCAGCCCAGCGTAGACCCCCACGCGCAGCCGCAGCCCCGCCAGCCCTCCGGCCGGGCCGCCGTCGCGCGCGGCGAATCGGATCAGGCCGGTCGGGCGCTGCAGGCGCTCCATCACCCGGTCGCAGGCGTCGATGCACACGCCGCAGCCGATGCACTCGTACTGCAGGCCCTCACGGATGTCGATGCCGACCGGGCAGACCTGCACGCACATCGTGCAGTCGATGCAGTCGCCGGCGCCGGGCGCGCGCGCCTTGGCCGGCTGGCGCGGCTCGCCGCGCGGCGCGTCGTAGCTCACCACCTGCGTGCGCGGATCCATCAGCGAGCCCTGGAAGCGCGCATACGGGCACATGTGCAGGCAGACCTTCTCGCGCAGCCAGCCGGCATTGCCCAGCGTGGCCAGACCGTAGAACAGCACCCAGAAGATCTCCCACGGCCCCGTGCTGCCCGCCGGCACCGAGGCCGCCAGCTCGCGCATCGGCGTGAAGTAGCCGACGAAGGTGAAGCCGGTCCACAGGCTGAAGCCGATCCAGGCCAGATGGCGCCCGCCGCGGCGCAGGATCTTGTCCACCGTCCACGGCGCCGCGTCCAGCCGCAGCCGCGCGCTGCGGTCGCCCTCGAAACGGTGCTCGATCCACAGGAAGATCTCGGTGTAGACCGTCTGCGGGCAGCTGAAGCCGCACCACACCCGCCCGGCCAGCGCGGTGGCCAGAAAGAGCGCCAGCGCCGAGGCCACCAGCACGCCGGTCAGGTAGATCAGGTCCTGCGGCCACAGCACCAGGCCGAAGACGTCGAAGCGCTGGCGCTCCAGATGGAAGAGCAGCGCCTGGCGGCCGTCGACCTGCAGCCACGGCACACCCAGGAAGAAGGCCTGCGTCAGCAGCACCATCGCCCAGCGCCAGCGCGTGATGCGCCCTTGCGTCGCCCGGGGCTGGATGTGGCGGGCCGGCTCGATGATGGGCTGGATCGGGATGACGCGTGAAGTCACGCGCACAGAAGCGTCGTCGGGTTGCATGAGGAGAGTCCGTGTTGTCGGAGGCCGGATCAGGCCAGCGCGGCGCGCAGCACCCGGTCGAGCTCGGCGAGGCGGGCCGCAGGCGCGGCAGCGTCGGGCTCATCGGCGATGTCGAGGATCTCGTCGTCGCGGAAGAACAGCGCCTCGGCCTGCAACTCGGCAGTGCGGGTGCCGTGCCACTCGGCTTCAGACCGGTCGGGACCACGACGCAGGCCATCGTCGTCGCCACTCAGCAGCACCCGGGCACGGCGTCCGCCCTCGAAGCAGGCCGAGGCGACCAGCACGAAGCCGGCCCACTGCAGATTGGCCGCCAGGCCCAGCCGACCTTGCAGCCGCCAGCCACGCTCGAGGCGACGTGCAGCCAGCGGCACCGGACGCGGTACGGCCGGCAGCAGACAGGCACCGGCACGATGTCCGGCGATCAACTGCGGCAGCAGATGATCGGCCACCGCACGGTTGTGCGCCCCATGCAGCTGCTCGATGCAGAGGCACTGCGCCCACAACACCCGCGCCGCACCGGGCGAATGCCGCGCCAGCGTCTTCGCCGCACGCCCCAAGGCGGCCAGCGTGCCGCCCTGCCCGCCCGCCTCAGGTGGCAGCGCCAGCGCAGTCAGACCCTCGCGGGCGATCCAGGCCAGCCACAGGTCGCCCTGGATGACCGGATTCAGGTGGGTGGGGACGGAGACGGGGAATCGGGAGCGTGTCGACATGAGGCCGACTGTGCGCCGGCCCCTTCTGATCCGAAAGACTCAGAAATCGTCAAAACGGACCGGATCAGATTCACCGATGCGCCATCCGAGCGATGCGCAGCCGACGCCGTGCCAGCGCGTTGTCCCAGGCGATCAGCAGCCCGGCGACGACGATGACCAGACCGCCCGCGACCATCGCCTCCTTCACCTGCTCGCCGAAGGCCAGCACGCCGACCGTCAGGCCGAACGGCAGTCGGGTGTAGCGGAACGGCGTGACCGTGGCCAGATCGCCGGTGCGCATGGCCTTCATCAGCGCCGCATAGGCCAGCGTGCCCACGCCGACCGCGCCGGCCAGCAGCGACAGCGCCTCGGCGTCAGGCCAGACCCAGGCGGTCCATATCCACAGACCGTGCAACGCCCCGGCCAGCGACAGTGTCAGGAAGCCGAAGACCCCCAAGTGCAGCGTGCCCAGCGTCGGGGGCACCGCCCGGCTGGCAAGATCACGCCCGGCAAAGCCGATCATGCCCACCACGGCCAGCAGCGACAGCACCGAGAAGCCCCCGGCATCCGGCCGCAGCACGATCAGCACGCCCGCCAGCCCCGTCACCACCGCGGCCCAACGCCGCCAGCCGACGCGCTCCTGGAAGAAGAGGCAGCCGCCCAGCACCACCAGCACCGGCGTGGCCTGCAGGATCGCGGTGGTCGTCGACAGCGGCGTCAGCACGATCGCCAGCGCATAGAACAGACGCCCGAGCAGCTCGCACACCGCCCGGACCGCCATCAGCCGCGAGCACACCGCCGGCTGCAGCAGCCGCACGCCCTGCGAGCGCGCCAGCAGCGCGAACACCAGCGCGCCGCCCAGCCCCGACAGCACCAGCACCTCGGCCAGGGGCATCCGTCCGGCGACACGCTTGACGAACAGGTCCTCCAGCGCGAAGGCGGCCATCGACAGCGTCATCCACAGAATGCCCCGGAGATTGGGAGAGAGTGAACGATTCATCGGGCGATTGTCAGGGTCAGGCCCGGGCTCGGACCGGTACAGATCCAGCGCATTGCGACCGGATCAGCACCGGGCACGCACAATGCCGGCCATGCCCCTCTACACCGATCTGGCCGACGAGCTGACCGACGCGATCCGCCGCGGTGCACTGCGCCCGGGCGAGCGACTGCCCTCGGTGCGCCAGGCGCGCGCCAGCCGCCAGATCAGCTCGGCGACCGTGTTCCAGGCCTATGACCTGCTGGAATCGCGCGGGCTGATCGAGTCGCGCCCACGCTCGGGCTTCTTCGTCAGGACACCCCGGGGCTTGGGCACCGCCGAGCCGCTGGCCGCACCGACCTCGGCGGAATCCACCGAAGTCGCCATCAGCGACCTGGTGATGCAGGTGCTGGGCACGACCCGCGACCGCGATGTCGTGCCTCTGGGCTCAGCCTTTCCCAGCCCGCACCTGTTTCCGCTGCGGGAACTCGCGCGCTGCGGTGCCCGTGCGCTGCGGGTGCTCGATCCAGACCGGCTGCTGGAAGACCTGAGCGCCGGCAACCAGCGTCTGCGCCACCAGATCGCGCGGCGGCAGGCACTGACCGGCATCGCGGTCGATCCGGACGAGATCGTCATCACGCACGGCGCCATGGAGGCGCTGGACCTGTCGCTGAGGCTGCTGACGCGCCCGGGCGACATCGTCGCGGTGGAATCGCCAACCTTCTATGCGGCGCTGCAGGCGCTCGAGCGCCATGGCCTGCGTGCGGTCGAGGTGCCGACCGACCCCCGCGACGGGGTCGATCCGGACGCACTGGCACGGGTGCTGATGCGTCACCGTGTCGCCGCCTGCTGGCTGATGCCCAATTTCCAGAACCCGCTCGGCAGCCTGATGCCCGAAGAGCGCAAGCGCGCCCTGGTGGCGCTGCTGGCACGCCACGGCGTGCCGCTGATCGAGGACGACGTCTACGGCGAGCTGCACCACGGCAGCCAGCGCCCACGGCCAGCCAAGGCCTTCGACGCAGGAGGCGAGGTGCTGCACTGCACCTCGTTCTCGAAGTGCCTGGCGCCAGGCTACCGGGTCGGCTGGGTCGCCGCAGGGCGTCACGCACCAGCACTGCGGCGGCTCAAGACGCTGACCTCGCTGGCCACCGCGGTCCCGTCGCAGCTGGCAATCGCCGAGTACCTGGTGCAGGGCGGCTTCGACCGCCATCTGCGCGGACTTCGCCGCCAGCTCGCCGCGCAGCAGACCGCGATGCGCGCCAGCATCGCGGCGCATTTTCCCGAAGGGACCCGGGTCGCGCGACCGCAGGGCGGCTATTTCCTGTGGGTCGAACTGCCCGAGGGAGGCGACGCGCTGGCGCTGCATGCGGGGGCCATCGCGCTGGGCATCAGCCTGGCGCCTGGCGCGCTGTTCAGCGCTGACCAGCGACTGCGCCGTGGCCTGAGACTGAATTTCGGGCATGCGCCGGATGACGCCCGCATCGGTCCGGCTCTGGTGCGGCTGGGCCAGCTGGCCGGCCGATCCACCCATCAGGCCAGGTGACGCACCGCGGGCTCGCGTGCCCAGCGTCGCTGCAGCCCCGCCGCCACCAGCCCGTCCAGGGGCACCAGCCCGTCATCGTGCCCATCGGCACACGCGATGCCGGCCCGGTCGAGCAGCAGTCGGGTGGCCGGGCAGTGCGCGATCACCTTGCAGTGCGCCCAAGCCTGCACAAACCACTGCACCGCGGCATCATCGGTGGCCAGACGCGTGGCCGCCGGGACCGACAGCACACCGGCCACGGCGTCGAACAGCACCGAGGGCGACCCCGCCAGCTGCCCGTCCGCACTCAGCCGCCCGCCCTCGAGCTGAAGCTCACCGACCCGAGGCGCCACCCGGAAGACATGGCCACCGGCCGCCCCGATGTCGCTCTCCAGGCGCTGGAGGCTGGCCAGGCAGGAGCCCTCGTCGAACAGGATGGCGACCGTGCGACCGACGAAAGTGCACAGCCCACGCTGCTGCATCGACAGCGCAGGCGAAACCGCCATGTCCACCGGCTCGCGGGCCAGCGGTGCCGCCACGGGCAGCGGCATCGCCAGCCCGGCGGCCACCCGTGCCGCCAGCGCCTCGTCGACGCGGCGCAGCCGCGACAGCACCCGGTCGCGGATGGCCTCGATCCGGACCTTCGACAGCTCGAACACCAGCGCAGAGGCCAGATGCGCCTGCTCGCTGGCGGTCTGAGAGCGCCAGAACATCGTCGCCTGGCTGTAGTGATCGGCAAAGAGCTCGGCGCGAATGCGCAACCTCGAGGCTGCTGGAGCGGCCGCTCCCGACCAGGACCGAAAACCCCTGACAGGGTCCTCGCGCGGGCCGCCCGCCTCGCCCGCCTCGGCCAGCGTGTTGGGTTCGTAGTTGGCACGGCCCTGGGGAACACGCGTCTGCATCATGCCGTCGCGCTGAAAATTGTGGAACGGGCACTTCGGCGCGTTGACCGGGATCTGATGGAAGTTGGTGCTGCCCAGGCGCGACTTCTGCGTGTCGAGATAGGAGAACAGCCGTCCCTGCAGCAGCGGGTCATCGCTGAAGTCGATGCCATCGATCAGGTTGGACGGCAGAAAGGCCACCTGCTCGGTTTCGGCAAAGAAATTGTCTGGATTGCGGTTCAACGTCAGGCGCCCGATGATCTGCACCGCGACATCCTCCTCGGGAATCAGCTTGGTGGCGTCGAGCACGTCATAGGGCTGCGCCGCCGCCCAGGTCTCGTCGAAGACCTGCACGCCCAGATCCCAGGCGGGAAAGTCCCCAGCCTCGATCGACTCGAACAGGTCACGCCGGTGAAAGTCAGGATCAGCCCCGGCGATCTTGACCGCCTCATCCCAGCAGGTCGCCTCCAGCCCCAGCACCGGCTTCCAGTGGAACTTCACGAAACGGCTCTCGTCCTGGGCATTGACGAGACGGAAAGTGTGCACGCCGAAGCCCTCCATCATCCTCAGGCTGCGGGGCAGCGTCCGGTCCGACATCGCCCACATGACCATGTGCATCGCCTCGGGCATCAGGCTGATGAAGTCCCAGAACGTGTCGTGCGCCGAGGCCGCCTGCGGATAGCCGCGGTCGGCCTCCATCTTGACGCTGTGGACCAGATCCGGGAACTTGATCGCATCCTGGATGAAGAAGACCGGGATGTTGTTGCCCACCAGATCCCAGTTGCCGCGGTCGGTGTAGAACTTGACCGCAAAGCCACGCACGTCGCGCGGCGTGTCCGCCGAGCCGGCCCCCCCGGCCACCGTCGAGAACCGCACGAAGACCGGGCAGGTCGTGCCCGCCTTCTGGAAGAGCGTCGCACGCGTCAGCTCGGGAATGGCCCGCGTGCACTCGAAGTGCCCATGCGCCCCGGAGCCGCGCGCGTGCACGATGCGCTCGGGAATGCGCTCATGGTCGAAGTGGAAGATCTTCTCGCGCAGCACGAAGTCCTCGAGCAGCGTCGGACCACGCTCGTGCGCACGCAGCGAGTTCTGGTTGTCGCTGATCGGAACACCGTGGTTCGTGGTCAGCACCGCCATGCCTGGGCCGGCAGGCTGGTGGGTCTCGCCCGCATGGCGGACCGTCGGGACAGACCCCGTGGGACGGGCGGGACGGGTGGCAGTCTTCTTCGGCATAGGAACCTCGGCGGAAAGGTCGAAAGGGCCCATGCACTCTAGAAAAAAGCGTCGGCCCCGCCTGTAGGACAGGGCCGAGCCTGCTGTCGGACGCGGCCGGAGGGCTCAGTGCACGGTGCGCCCGAAGCTGAACCCTCCGTCCGCCCCCACCTCGACCGGAATCACGTCCTTCGGACCGAACCGGCCCTGCAGGATCAGCTTCGCGACCGGATTCTCGATGCGCTGCTGGATCGCGCGCTTCAGGGGCCGCGCGCCGAACACCGGATCGAAGCCCACCTTGGCCAGCTCGGCCAGCGCCGCGGGCGACACCTCCAGCTGCATCTCCATCTTCGCCAGCCGCGCCTCCAGGCCCTTGAGCTGGATCCCGGCGATCGACGCGATGTGCGTCTGGTCGAGCGCGTGGAAGACCACCGTCTCGTCGATGCGGTTGAGGAACTCCGGGCGGAAGTGCTGCTTGACCTCGCCCCAGACCGCGTCCTTGATCTCCTCGGGCGGCTGGCCGGCCATCGACATGATCAGGTGCGAGCCCAGGTTGCTGGTCATGACGATCACGGTGTTCTTGAAGTCCACCGTGCGGCCCTGGCCGTCGGTGAGCCGCCCGTCGTCGAGCACCTGCAGCAGCACGTTGAAGACGTCCGGGTGCGCCTTCTCGACCTCGTCGAGCAGCACCACGCTGTAGGGCTTGCGCCGCACCGCCTCGGTCAGATAGCCGCCCTCGTCGTAGCCCACATAGCCCGGCGGCGCGCCGATCAGGCGGCTGACGGTGTGCTTCTCCATGAACTCGCTCATGTCGATGCGGATCATGTGGTCTTCCGAATCGAACAGGAAGCCCGCCAGCGCCTTGCACAGCTCGGTCTTGCCCACACCGGTCGGGCCCAGGAACAGGAAGCTGCCCAGCGGCCGGTTGGGGTCCGAGAGCCCCGCGCGGCTGCGCCGGATCGCGTCCGACACCGCCACGATCGCCTCGTCCTGGCCGACCACGCGCTCGTGGAGCCGGCCCTCCATCTTCAGCAGCTTGTCGCGCTCGCCCTGCATCAGCTTGGACACCGGAATGCCGGTGGCGCGGCTCACCACCTCGGCGATCTCCTCGGCGCCGACCAGCGTGCGCAGCAGCTGCGGCTTGCCGCCGGCGGCCTTGCCGGCTTCCTTGGCCTGCGCCTCCTTCAGGCGCTTTTCCAGGTCGGGCAGCTTGCCGTACTGCAGCTCGGCGACCTTGTCGAAGTTGCCCTTGCGCTTCAAGTCCTCGATCTGCACGCGGATGCGGTCGATCTCCTCCTTGACCTGAGCCGAGCCCTGGGCGGTGGCCTTCTCGGCCTTCCAGATCTCGTCGAGGTCGGCGTACTCGCGGCCCAGGCGCTCGATCTCCTCCTCCAGCAGGCCCAGGCGCTTGATCGAGGCCTCGTCCTTCTCGCGCCGGACGGCCTCGCGCTCGATCTTCAGCTGGATCATGCGGCGGTCGAGCTTGTCCATCACCTCGGGCTTGGAGTCGATCTCGATCTTGATCTTGGCCGCGGCCTCGTCGATCAGGTCGATCGCCTTGTCGGGCAGGA
>JBJOPV010000123.1:0-10577 GCA_046050625.1 Pseudomonadota bacterium | reverse complement strand
TCGAGAACGTCGAGCGCAACCGCGACAAGGCGGTCGGCGTGACCGTCTACCTCGGCCAGCGCCGCGGCAACGCCAGCACCTCCGACTTCTCGCCGCAGGCGCTGCGCCAGACAGTGCAGGCCGCCTACGACATCGCCCGCTTCACCGCCGAGGATCCGGCCGCCGGCCTGCCCGAGGCCGAGGACCTTGCGCTGGGCGAGACGGCCGAATGCCGGCTCGATCTCTTCCATCCCTGGCAGGTCGAGGCCGAGGCCGCCGCCGAGATGGCGCTGCGCTGCGAGGCCGCGGCGATGGGCGTGGATCGGCGCATCACCAATTCGGACGGCGCGGGCGTGTCGGCGCAGCAGTCGCACTTCTTCGCCGGCAACAGCCGGGGCTTTCGCGGCGGCTACGCCAGCTCGCGCCACTCGATGTCGGTCTCGCCGATCGCGGGCCGGGGCGCGCAGATGCAGCGCGACGCCTGGTACAGCTCTGCACGCGCCGTGGCGGACCTGGCCTCGCCCGAGGCGGTGGGCCGCTACGCTGCCGAGCGTGCGCTCTCGCGCCTGAAGGGCCGCAAGATCGCCACCGGCGAGGTGCCGGTGCTGTTCGAATCGACGGTGGCCGCCGGCCTGCTCGGCGCCTATGTCCAGGCCACCAGCGGCGGCGCGCTCTACCGCCGCACCACCTTCCTGGCCGACAGCCTGGGCCAGCAGGTCTTTCCCGATCACATCGACATCCACGAGGATCCGCACCTCCTCAAGGGCAAGGGCAGCGCGCCCTTCGACGACGAGGGCGTGCGCACCCGCGCCCGCCAGGTGGTCGAGGCCGGCGTGACCCAGGGCTATTTCCTGTCGAGCTACTCGGCGCGCAAGCTCGGCATGAAGACCACCGGCCACGCCGGCGGCGCGCAGAACCTGCGCCTGTCGAGCCGCCTGACCCAGGCCGGCGACAGCCTCGACGAGATGATCCGCAAGCTCGGCCGCGGTCTGTTCGTCATCGAGCTGATGGGCCAGGGCGTCAACTACGTGACCGGCGACTATTCCCGCGGCGCGGCCGGCTTCTGGGTCGAGAACGGTCGCATCGCCTACCCGGTCGATGAGATCACCGTCGCCGGCAATCTGCGCGACATGCTGCGCGGCATCGTCGCGGTCGGCGCCGACGAGTACGCCTCGGGCAGCCGCACCATCGGCTCGGTGCTGCTCGACCGGATGATGGTGGCCGGGCACTGACCGGCGGTGACGGTGAGGCTGCGTCGACGCGCCCGCCCTGGCACGGGCTGCATTCCTACGTAGTCCTGCGCAGGGGTTAGCCTCATGGTTATCCCGAGGGGGTGTTCCTAGAATCACTTTCGATCCCGAGAGAAGAAAAGATTCCGCGAACATCATCCCTTCAGGACCCATCCGCATGCAACGTCGTTCCTTCATTCGTCATTCCGGTCTGGCCGGCGTTCTGGCGGCCGGTGCCGCACCAGCCGTGGTGCATGCGCAGGCCAACATCCGCTGGCGCCTGGCCTCGAGCTTTCCGAAGTCGCTCGACACCATCTACGGCGGCGGCGATGTCTTCGCGAAGAAGGTCGCCGAGATGTCGGGCGGCAAGTTCCAGATCACGGTGCACCCGGGTGGCGAGCTGATGCCCCCCTTCGGCGTGGTCGACGGCGTGCAGAACGGCACCGTCGAGTGTGCCCACACCGTGCCGTACTACTTCTTCGGCAAGGACGAGACCTTTGCGCTGGGCGCAGCCATTCCCTTCGGCATGAACAGCCGCCAGATGACCGCGTGGATGTTCGAGGGCAACGGCCTGAAGCTGATGCGCGAGTTCTACGCGCAGTACAACATCATCAGCTTCCCGTGCGGCAACACCGGCGCGCAGATGGGCGGCTGGTACCGCAAGCCGCTGCAGTCGGTCGCCGACATGAAGGGCCTGAAGTTCCGCGTCGGCGGCTTCGCCGGCAAGGTGGTCGAGCGCATGGGGGGCGTGCCGCAGAACATTCCCGGTGGCGAGATCTACCAGGCGCTGGAGAAGGGCACCATCGATGCGGCCGAGTGGATCGGCCCCTACGATGACCAGAAGCTCGGCTTCAACAAGGTCGCACCGAACTACGCCTATCCGGCCTGGTGGGAAGGCGGCCCGCAGATCGATCTGTTCGTCAACCAGAAGGCCTTCAACAGCCTGTCGGCCGAGTACAAGGCCATCGTCGAGGCGGCCGCCACCTACTCGCATGTCGAGATGCAGGCCAAGTACGACGCGAAGAATCCGGCCGCCCTGAAGCAGCTGGTCTCCAGTGGCACCAAGCTGTTCCGCTTCCCGAAGGACGTGATGGAAGCCGCCTTCAAGGAATCGATGGCGCTGTACAGCGAGCTCTCGGCCAAGAATCCGAACTGGAAGAAGGTCTACACCGACTTCGCCAAGTTCCGCGCCGACCAGAACCTGTGGTTCCGCTTTGCCGAGGCTGGCTTCGACGATTTCATGCAGCAGCAGAAGCTGTGAGGTGACTGCCAGCTGACGGCTTGCTGCCTCAGATTGTCGCTCGGGTATTCCCCGCACGACAGAGCAATCCGATCTTCCTAGAATCGGATGCACACCACCCGCCCGACAGCCCTCGGTGGCCTGTCGGGCGGTCTCGCATGATGGGGCGCCGATGATGGCGCGGATGACACAGGAGACAGATTCATGGAACGTCGCTCGTTTGTTCGTCATGCCGGCCTGGCCGGCATCCTGGCCGCCGGCGCTGCGCCGGCCGTGGTGCATGCGCAGGCCAGCATCCGCTGGCGCCTGGCCTCGAGCTTCCCGAAGTCGCTTGACACCATCTATGGCGCGGCCGACGAGTTCAGCAAGCAGGTCGCTGCGATGTCGGGCGGCAAGTTCCAGATCACCGTGCATCCGGCCGGCGAGCTGATGCCGGCCTTCGGCGTGGTCGACGGCGTGCAGAACGCCACCGTCGAGATGGCGCACACCGCGCCCTACTATTTCTTTGGCAAGGACGAGACCTTCGCGCTGGGCTGCGCCATTCCCTTCGGCCTGAACAGCCGCCAGATGACCGCGTGGATGTACGAGGGCAACGGCCTGAAGCTGATGCGCGAGTTCTACGCCAAGTTCAGCATCGTGAACTTCCCCGGCGGCAACACCGGCGCGCAGATGGGCGGCTGGTACCGCAAGCCGGTGGCCTCGATGGCCGACATGAAGGGCCTGAAGTTCCGCGTCGGCGGTTTCGCCGGCAAGGTGGTCGAGCGCATGGGGGGCGTGCCGCAGAACATTCCCGGCGGCGAGATCTACCAGGCGCTGGAGAAGGGCACCATCGATGCGGCCGAGTGGGTCGGCCCCTACGATGACCAGAAGCTCGGCTTCAACAAGGTCGCGCCGAACTATGCCTATCCTGGCTGGTGGGAAGGCGGCCCGCAGCTCGACTTCTTCATCAACCAGAAGGCCTGGGACGGCCTGTCTTCCGAGTACAAGTCCATCGTCGAGTGCGCCGCCTCTTATGCGCATGTCGACATGCAGGCCAAGTACGACGGGCGCAATCCGGTGGCGCTGCGCAACCTGGTGTCCAGCGGCACCAAGCTGTTCCGCTTCCCGAAGGACGTGATGGATGCGGCCTTCAAGGAGTCGATGGCCCTGTACGCCGAGATCGGCGACAAGAACCCGAACTGGAAGAAGGTCTACGCCGACTACGCCAAGTTCCGCGCCGACCAGAACGTGTGGTTCCGCTTCGCCGAGGCTGGTTTCGACGATTTCATGCAGCAGCAGAAGCTGTGACCGTTCGGGGCGCCCGGTGCGCCTCGCACGGATCTCCAGACCGCCCGGTGCGTGCCGAGGCGGTTTTTTCATTTGTGTCGATGCCTTGGGCGGCAAGACCCCCGATTTGAGCGAAAGTGACATTTGTCACAAAAATAATGAGGTCATTTTCCATCCATGGTGGATAGACTTTGTACAAATAGTTCTTGTTCTCAAAAATCTGGAAACCGATTATCACAATCCGATGCGATGGGTTCAAACAGGATTCATGCATTTCCTGCACCATCGTCCCCATCGCTTCCTGTGCTTTCATGACGGATACCGCCAAGCCTTTTTCCCGTCCCCGGCTCGTATTGCGTGCTTGGCAATTGCGTGATGCCGATGCGGGTGCGCTGAAGCTGTTCATGAACCTGATGCGCACCCGGCTCCAAGCGGAGTGGGTGATGGCCCAGGAAGAATCCCCGGTCGACCTGCTGGTGCTGCCGGTGGGGGCGGCCGATCCGCCCGGCTTCGAGGCCGCGCCCGGAGCCCTCCGGCTGAGCATCGCTGCCGATGGCGCGGCGCAGGCCCAGACGGCGGCGCCGGTGCTGCAGCGGCCGATGCAGTTCGAGGAGTTCAGCGCGTTGATGCTGGCGCTCGAGCCCGGGCTGATCCAGACGATGGCGGTCCGTCGCACCGTGCCTGCAGCGGCGACGGCGCCGGTTCCCGCGGTGATCGAGGCGCCCGCTCCAGCAGTGGCCTCCGTCCCGGCCGAGCCTGTGCCTGCCGCCAAGCCACCGGCCCGGCCGGGGCTGGAATTGGCGCCTGGCGCGCGGGTGCGGCTGCGGCGCTGGCCGGATCCGGTGCAGCTCCAGGGGCGGCGAGGTCATCACCGACTGGCCAGCCAGATCGCGGCCACTGCGCTCGAGCGCGACGATCTGCTGTCGCTGTCGGGGCTGCCGGATGTCGAGGTCGATGCCTTCCTGCAGGCCATGCACCGAGCCGACCTGCTCGAGGTGCTGCCGCCCGAGTCCATCGCCGCCGCTGCCGAGGCGGCCGCCGCGGATCCAGCCGCCGTCGAGCCGGTGCCGGGCAGCCTGTTCGGGCTGATTCGCCGCCGCCTGGGCATCGGTAGCTGAAGCCCGGACGACTCGCCCTTTGATGCGCGACTGCAAGATCGTCTTCACTGGCACGCCCGGTGCCGGCAAGACCACCGCGATCGCGGCGATCAGCGATGTTCCGCCGGTGGTGACCGATGTGCCCAACCGGGACCCCTCGCTGGCCAAGGCCCGCACCACCGTCGGCATGGACTACGGCGAGGTGGTGATCGCCGACCTGGTGCGGGTGCGCCTGTTCGGCACGCCCGGTCAGACCCGCTTCGATTTCCTCTGGCCCATCCTCGCGCACAAGGCGATGGGGCTGATCATCCTGGTCGACAACTCGCGGCCTGATCCGCTGGCTGACCTGCGCATCTATCTCGATGCCTTCGCCGCGCAGCTCGAGCACACCGCCTGCGTCATCGGCATCGGTCGGACCGAAAGTCATCCCGTGCCTGGCCTGCAGGCTGTCGGCGATGAGCTGGCCCGGCGCGGTCGGGTGTTTCCGGTACTGCCGGTCGATGTGCGCGAGCGTGACGAGGTGCTGATGCTGCTTGACTGCATCCTGGCTCAGATCGAGGCGCGCAACCGCGCCGGTCGGGGTCTGGCCCTGATGCGTCGCACCGGTCGGCATGACCGATGAGCCGATCTTTCTCCACCCGATTTCACACTGACCCCACGGAAGGAATCCGAACATGGCCAACATCAAGCAGAGTCTTGACCAACTGATGACCATCGATGGCGCGATGTGCGCCGCGCTGGTCGACTCCGAGAGCGGCATGATGCTCGGCTCGACCGGCTCCGGCGTCGATCTGGAGATCGCCGCCGCTGGCAACACCGAAGTGATGCGCGCCAAGCTGCGCACGATGAAGCAGCTGGGCCTGGACGATCGCATCGACGATCTGCTGATCACGCTGGGCAAGCAATACCACATCATCCGCCCCTGCACCCGCCAGGAGGGCATGTTCTTCTATTTCGTGCTGGACAAGTCGCGTGCCAACCTGGCGTTGGCCCGTCGCAAGGTGATCGACGTCGACCGCGACCTGCAGTTCTGATTCCCCGCCGATCTTCCCGTCGCTGCGGGCGTGGGTTCTAGAATCCGCGCCGATGAATCCTTCCTCACGGACCGCCGGAGCGGCTGCGCGTGCCGACCGGCCGACCCTCTGGCCGGGTCTGGCGTTTGCGCTGATCGGGTCGATCGCCTTCTCCGGCAAGGCGATCATCGTCAAGCTGGCCTACCGCCACGGCGTCGATGCCGTGACGGTGCTGATGCTGCGCATGCTGTTCGCGTTGCCGCTGTTTCTGGCGCTGGCCTGGTGGTCGGGGCGCGGGCGGCCGGCACTGACCCGCCGTGACTGGGGCGCGGTGCTCGGCCTGGGCTTCTCGGGCTACTACCTCGCCAGCTTCCTCGACTTTCTGGGCCTGGCCTACATCAGCGCCAGCCTCGAGCGGCTGATCCTCTATCTCAATCCGACGCTGGTGCTGCTGCTGGGCGTGCTGCTGCATGGTCGCCAGGTCAGCAGCAGGCAACTGCTGGCGTTGGCCGTCAGCTATGGCGGCGTGATGCTGGTCTTTGGCCACGAGCTGCACGACCTGGGGCCGGATGTGGGGCTGGGCGCGCTGCTGGTCTTCGGCAGCGCGCTGAGCTATGCGGTCTATCTGGTGCAGAGCGGCCAGGAGGTGCAGCGCCTGGGCGCGCTGCGGCTGACCGGACTGGCCACCACCGTGGCCTGTCTGCTGTGCATCGGCCAGTTCCTGCTGCTGCGTCCGGCGGCGTCGGTGCTGACGGTGCCGGCGCCGGTGCTGTGGCTGTCGCTGCTCAATGCCACGGCCTGTACCTTCGCGCCGGTCATCCTGGTGATGATGGGCATCGAGCGGCTGGGGGCGACGCTGGCGGCGCAGACCGGTCTGGTCGGACCGATGAGCACCATCCTGATGGGCATTTTTCTTCTCGGCGAGCCGATGACGCCGTGGATCCTGGGCGGCACCGCGCTGGTGCTGGCGGGTGTGGCGCTGCTGGCGCGCTGGCGCTGACGCTGCGGCTCAGCGCTTCGACGACACGACGATGCCGGCAACGATCAGCACGAAGGCCGCGGCGTGGTACAGGTGCGGTGCCTCGCCCAGCAACGCGGTGGAGAGCAGCGCGGCGAACAGCGGCGTCAGGTTGACGAACAGCCCGGCGGTGGTCGGCCCCACCGCGGCCACCGCCCGGCCCCACAGCCCGTAGGCCACGAGCGACGGACCGATGACGATGTAGGCGATCGCGGCGAACACGCCGGGCGACCACTCGGGCGTGCGCGGCCAGGCCAATGCCTCCACACCGGCCGCACCGCCGGCCCAGAGCAGGCCGAACAAGGTCTGCACCAGCAGGAACTCATGCCATTCCCAGGCGCGCGGCTGGCCGTCCGTGCCGGTGACCTGCGGTCGCGCCGTGCCGCGCATTGACGCGGGTGGGCGCACCAGCAGCCAGCTGTAGCCCGACCAGCTCGCTGCTGCGGCCAGCATGAAGAGGTCGCCCTGCACGAAGTGCACCTGCGCCAGCGCCAGCGGATCGCCCCGGCCGAGCACCACCGCCACGCCGGCCAGCGACAGTGCCGCGCCGATCATCTGGCCGCGCTGCGGCCGCTCGGCGAAGAAGAGTCCACCGATCAGCAGCATCCACAGCGGCATGCTCGCGGCGATCAGCGTGACATTGATCGGGGTCGAGGTGGTCAGCGCCACATACTGCAGCGCGTTGTACGCGCCCACGCCCAGCAGACCGACCAGCGCCAGATGCGGCCAGCGTGCGGCGATGTCGGCACGGTTGCCTGCGCTGGCGACCGCCCGGCGGCCGATCACCAGCAGCACCAGCAGCACCAGCGCCCAGCGGATGGCGTTGAGCAGCAGCGGCGGCACATGCGGCACGGTCATGCGCCCGACCACCGCATTGCCGGCCCACAGCAGCGGCGGCAGGGTCAGCATCAGCACCAGGCGGGGAGACAGGGCGGGCATGGGAGGGGCAGTCCGGAAGGGAGCCGCATCCTAACCGCGAAAGAGAACGATCGTGCAGCGCGGGCGTGCGGCTGCGCTTCTGGCCCGGCTGGGCCGAAACAGGTGAGCCGCGATTTTGATGGTCGTGACTTATTTCTCGTTTTATCGGGCCAAGGGGGCCGCTGATCGGTTTTTTCATCTGCTTGGATGATGCGATGCGGCGTGATATTCCGCACAGTCTGGCGGGAAAACAGCAGGGGGGACGGATCAGGCACCTGGCCACAGGGATCTGCGTCTCCGCGTGACCGTGTGGGTCCGGAGAAGGAGTGCAGCATGGGACGGGATGTCATCGAACGGGCCGCGGAGGGCATTCGGCCTGCGCAGGAGCCGGGGCCGAGGTGCGCGGTCGGCATGGCGGCCGAGGCCCCGGGCGCACGGCTGTTGCTGATCGATGACTACGAGTTCATCCGCATCGGCGTGCGCATGATGTGCACGCAGCTGCATGGCCGGCCTGTCGAGTGGCACGAGGCCGATTCCCTGCAGGACGGGCTCGGGATCTTCGGCCGGGACGGACCTTTCGACGCCGTGCTGCTGGACCTCAACCTGAGCGACTGCAAGGGCCTGCAGGGGCTGCGCCTGTTCATGCAGTGCCATCCGCTGGCGCGGGTGCTGATCTTCAGCGGCACGGTCGACGCGTTCGTCATCCGCCAGGCGCGGGCGCTGGGCGCGCAGGGCTATCTGCGCAAGACCGGCTCGGTGCAGGAGTTGCAGGCGGCGCTGGCCGAGCTGCTGCCGCCCCCTGAGCGTGCGCGTCTGCCGCTGGTCGCCGAGCGGCTTTTTCCCCGGCTGCCGGGCTCGTCGATGTACGACCGCATCGCCGAGCTGGGGCCCCGCCATCTGGAGGTGCTGGAGCTGGTGCTGTCGGGCTGCACGAACCAGGAGATCAGCAACGCGACCACGCTGTCGCTGGGCACGGTCAAGAACTATGTGTCTTCGCTGCTGCTGGCGCTGGACGTGCGCTCGCGCTCGCACCTGATCAGCCTGTTCCGCTGAGCGGCAGCGCCTGGACGGGCAGAGGCTGGCCCCTGGCTGCTGCGTGTGTCTGCTCGGCGGCGACGAGCTGTGCTCCCGGCAGGATGGGCGGCGATCTCGTAAGCTGGCGTTCTGTCACAGGAGACACGAATGCCCGCAATCGCCCGCGCGATCCAGATCCGCCAGTTTGGCGGCCCCGATGTGATGCAGCTCGTCGAGCTGGAGGTCGGCGAGCCCGGCCCTGGCGAGGTGCGCATCCGCCACCACGCCGTCGGCGTGAACTTCATCGACATCTACCAGCGCACCGGCCTGTACGCCAACCCGCTGCCGCTGACGCTGGGCATGGAGGGCGCCGGCGTGGTCGAGGCGGTCGGCGCCGGCGTCGATCATCTGCGGGCTGGCGACCGTGTCGCCTATGCCAGCCAGCCGGCGGGCAGCTACTGCGAGGCGCGGGTGATGCCGGCGCGCTCGGTGGTGGTGCTGCCCGAGGCCATCGACTTCGAGACCGGTGCGGCGATGATGCTCAAGGGCTTGACGGTGCAGTATCTGCTGCGGCGCACCCAGCCGCAGGGTGGTCTGCAGCCGGGCGACTTCGTGCTGTGGCATGCGGCAGCCGGCGGCGTCGGCCTGATTGCCTGCCAGTGGGCGCGCGCGCTGGGTCTGCGGCTGATCGGCACCGCCGGCGGCGCCGAGAAATGCCGCCTGGCGCTGGATCACGGCGCCGAGTTCGCCATCGACTACCGCAGCGAGAATTTCGTCGCCCGGGTGCGCGAGATCACCGGCGGGCGCGGCGTGCGTGCGGTCTACGACTCGATCGGGCAGGACACCTTCGAGGGATCGCTCGATTGCCTGGAGCCCTTTGGGCTGATGGCCAGCTTCGGCAACGCCTCCGGGCCGGTGGCACCGGTGAATCTGGGGCTGCTGGCGGCCAAGGGCTCCCTGCACCTGACGCGCCCGACGCTTTTCACCCACCTGGCCACCCGCGAGAACACGCAGGCGATGGCCGATGATCTGTTCGCGCGGGTGGGCTCGGGCGAGGTGCGGATTCCGGTGTCGCGCCGCTATGCGCTGGCTGATGCGGCCCAGGCCCATGCCGATCTGGCCTCGCGCACCACCACCGGCTGCCTGGTGCTGCTGCCCTGAGCCGAACGACGCGGCTCAGCCGCGTGCGTTGCCATCCGGGTCGCGGGTCTCGTCGACGACCGCCTCGCGGTAGGCATGCCAGCTGGCGTGGCCGAGGATCGGGCCCAGGACGATCAGGCCCAGAAAGCCCGGCAGCATCGCCAGCAGCGTCAGCGCGGTCAGCAGCGCGCCCCAGAAGATCATCACCCCGGGCTGGGTCAGCACCAGACGCATGCTGGTCAGGCCGGCGGTGATCGCGTCGACCTGGCGGTCGAGCATCATCGGGATGCTGATGACGCTGACCGCGAAGATCAGTCCCGCAAAGATCGCGCCCACGCCGAGGTAGGTGACGATGAAGCCGATGTTCTCCGGGTCGAGCATTGCCAGCAGCGAGCCCTTCATGTCCGGCATGCCGTCGAAGCTGACGGCGAACACCACCATCGCCGCACGGCCCCAGAGCATTTCCAGCACCAGCAGCACGAAGCCGAAGATCGCCATCTGGCCGAGGTGGCTCTCCCAGGCGACCAGCGAATCACCGAAATCGGGGCGCTCGCCGCGCTCGCGCTTCATCGACACGTCGTACAGGCCCATGCACAGGAAGGGGCCCATCAGCAGGAAGCCGGCCGACAGCGCCAGCATGTAGGCGGGCGCGTTCTCGTAGAC
>JBJOPV010000122.1:0-10582 GCA_046050625.1 Pseudomonadota bacterium | reverse complement strand
GGGCGTTCCTCAGTTCGAGCAGCTTGGGGTGGTGGGCCAGCCAGAGGTTGGCGGTCTGGTACAGGCCCAGGAAGAACAGCGTCGCCAGCACGGTGGCCAGCGCGTCGAGCCAGACGGTGGGGCGATCCATCGCCGGCAGCGCGGCCAGGAGCGTCAGCAGCATCAGCACCGCGTTGCGGGCGATCAGGCCGCTGGAGAGCGGTACCTCGGTGCTGCCGCCGCAGCCGCAGTCGATCGGGCCGCCGCCGCGTGTCAGCCGCCAGGCCACCGCGCCGGTCACCAGCACGAGCAGTGCCAGGGCCAGCAGCGCGCCGGCCGCGCGGCTGGCGGCGGGCAGGATCAGCGCGCCGGCGGCCAGCTCGGCCAGCGGCAGCGCGACTGCGGCCGCGCCCAGCGCCGCCTCGGGCAGCAGCCGGTAGTTGTCGAGCGTGGCGCGAAACAGCGCCACGTCACGCAGCTTGGCCAGCGCGCCGGTCAGCAGCAGCGCGCCAATGCTGGCCGCCGCGGTGTGGCCGATCACCGGATCGAGCGCAGGAAGAAGATCCGCGGCCATGTCAGTGCGTCTCCAGGTAGACCGGCGTCTCGCCCATCGGCTCGGAGGTCTTCAGCGGCTTGCGCATCGAGGCCGGACGCGCCGGGTCGAGCACCCGCAGCGTGTTGTCCAGGCCACTGAGCAGCACCAGCTTCGGTGCGGCCTCGCGGGTGCGGGTCATCGACAGCGTGCCGAAGCCGGGCGTGCGCGCCACGCGCTGCTTCGCGGCCAGATCGACCGTCCACAGCTGCTCGGCCGGGTTCTTGTGCGTGCCCTCGGTGCCCTTGGCATGCATGCCGACCACCAGCCGCTCGCCCACCACCTCGAACAGCTGGAAGCCACCTGGCCGCCAGCCCTGCTTGCGGTCCGCATCGGACACGAAATTCCAGGTCGGCGCGAAGCTGGGCGCCGCGCCGTCGAGCGTGATGCGGTGCACCGTGCCGTGGAAGCTCAGCATCGTCATGGTGCTGCCGCTCAGGCTGTAGTGCATGAAGACCGGGTCCGTGTCCGGGTCGAAGAAGCGTGCGCTGCGGCTCGCGCCGGCGCTGGCGCCGGCCGCGTCCAGGTCGAAGCTCTGCACCGTGCCGTCGCCGCAGATGCTGGAGAAGCGCAGCGCGGCCTGGGGCCACGGGATGGCGCCCCAGCAGCCGGGGTTGGCGATCTCCGCCGTGACCTGGCGGGCCTGGGTGTCCACCACGGTGACCGAGGTCGCGGGCGTGGCATTCTGGATCAGCAGGAAGCGGCCGTCGACGCTGGGCTGCATCAGCGCGCGGATCGGCAGGCCCTGCGCGTGCTTCGGCGGGATGACGATCTCGTGCGAGAAGCTCAGGTCCTCGGTGCGGTAGACCTCGACCACGTCGGTGCGCTCGCCGCGCTGCAGCCGGCTGTGGTAGGTGGTGGCCACATACAGCCACTGGCGATCCGGCGACAGCGCGGTCAGGGCGGAGAAGCCCGAGCCGATCACCGCGAGCCGCTTCATCTTCTGGCCGTCGATCACCACCACCCGGCCATCGACCAGATGCGGCATGACCGGATCGGTCAGGTAGAGGCGCTCGGCCGTGGCCGGCGCGAGCGGCTCGGTGCGCAGCTGCTCGACCGGCAGCTCGGCCTGGGCCAGGCTGGTGAAGGCCAGCAGCGCGGCGGCGGCCACCCGGCTGGCGCGTGCTGTGGCCGGACTTCTTGCGAGGGGTCTGACGGGGGTCATGGATCATCTCCTGGGCAGGCTTGCAGCCCGACGGGGTCGATGCTAGGGAGCGCCTGCCCGGCGCGTTATCCCGTTCTTGCAAGCGCCGGCGCGGGTGCTGGCCTGCGACATCGCGAGGATTCGCGATGGACAGATCCAGCCACAATCCAGTCACCAGAACCTCGTCCGGAGACTTGCCTTGAACCCCCTTTCCCGCCGCCAGATCCTGGCCGCCGGCGCGCTGGCGCCGTGGCTGCCTGCCGCCCGCGCCAGCGACTTTCCCTCGCGCCCGGTCACGCTGATCCTGCCCTTCGCCCCGGGCGGCGTGGCCGATGTCACCGCACGCACCGTCGGCCAGGCGATGGCGCCGCTGCTGGGCCAGCCGGTGGTGATCGACAACCGCCCCGGCGCGGGCGGCATCGTCGCCACCCAGGCGGTGCTGGGCGCGCCGCCCGACGGCCACACGCTGCTCCTGATGAGCAACGCCACCGCGGTGAGCGTGCATCTGGTGCGCAAGCTGCCCTTCGACGTGCAGCGTCAGCTGCTGCCGATCACCACGCTGGGCTTCTTCGAGCTGGGGCTGGCGGTGCCGGCGAACTCGCGCCTGGCCACGCTCAAGGATTTGCTGGCGCAGGCGCGCAGCCAGCCGGGAAAGCTCACCATCGGCACGATCGCGGTGGGCAGCACCCAGCACCTGAGCGCCGAGCTGTTCAAGGCCCGCACCGGCATCGACGCGGTGGTGGTGCCCTACAAGGGCTCGCCGGCGGTCGTCAATGCGCTGCGCACCGGCGAGATCGATGTGGCCTTCGAGATCCTCAGCCCGCTGCTGCCGCAGCTCAAGGCCGGCACGATCCGGCTGCTGGCGGTGACCGGCACGCAGCGCTTCGCCAGCCTGCCCGAGGTGCCCACCATCATGGAGCAGGGCGTGGCCGACTACAGCGTCGACAGCTGGAACGCGTTGGCGGCGCCCGTGGGCACGCCCGCGGCCGCGATCGAGCGCATCCGCGCCGCTGCTGCCCAGGCGCTGGCGCAGCCGGCGGTGGTCGAGCGGCTGCGCGAGCTGGGCGTCAAGGCCCGCGCCAGCCAGCCCGCCGAGCAGGCGAAGCTGCTGGCCGACGAGATCCAGCACTGGGGCCGGGTGGTGCGCGCGGCGAAGATCGAGCCGGAGTGAGCCTGGCGCGAGCGGCGCGCGGAGTGCGCGCGTTCAGGCGTCCGTTGCCCGGACCCGCGCCAGCGTGTCCGAGGGCCGCTCGCCGAACTGGCGCCGGTAGTCGACCGAGAAATGGCCGAAGTGCCAGAAGCCGTGTCGGGTGGCGATGTCATAGATGCTCTCGCGCTGGCGACTGCGGCGCAGCTCGCCGCGCACCAGGTTGAAGCGCAGCGTGCGCAGGTACTGCATCGGCGACAGGCCCAGCACCGACTGGAAGACGTAGCCCAGCGTGCGTGCGCTGGTGCCAGCCTGCCGGGCCAGCGTTTCCAGCGTCGGCGCGTCCTGCGGGTCGACCGCATGCAGCTGCTCGAGCATCAGCGCGCAGGTGCGGTTGACCAGCTCGAGCCGGGCGCGCCCGCGCAGCGTCTCGTCGGGCACGCTGCCGCAGCGGATCACCTCGACCAGCGCCTCGAGCAGCTCGGCGCGGTCAGCCTCGCCGGGCAGGGGCGGTGCCGCGCCCTGGGTGGGCAGGTCGATCGCAGCCAGCACCCGGTGCACGCCCCGGCGCAGCCGCAGCCCGGCTGCGTGGGTCGGCAGCAGCGGCGCGATGCGCCCGGGCGGCAGCGCGGCCAGGTCCGCGTCGGCGCTGTCTCCGAGCTGGGCGCGCAGCACTGCCGCATCGACGACGAGACCGGTGAGCCGGCAATCTGGCGGCGTGCGCAGGTCGATGTCGCCATCATGGCTGCACAGCAGCTCCTCCGGCCCGATCGGGTAGCCGTCATAAGCGCCGTTGCCGATCTCGCCCTCGGCATCGACGAAGGCAAAGCCCAGCGTCGAAGGCATCAGCGTGCCGCGCTGGCGCACTGGCTGGCTGGTGTGTTCACGAAAGACCTGCAGGCCGTCCAGCCGCACCTCGGCGAAGCGGCCCTCGAAGCGGCCGCGGCCGAGCTGCTCGTAGCGCAGCCGCCAGCCGTCGAGCTGTTCGACATGCTCGTCGAGGTCGCGGCTGCAGTGCTGGCGGATGGTCGGTCCGGTCATCGGCGGGCGTGGGAACAACACCAGGTCGGTGCATCAGAGCAGGCTAAGGACGCGCGGATGCGGCGAATGGGCACAGTCAAGCAAGTGGCGGACCCGGTCCGGACCAGGGAGCCGGATCAGGCCAGCGTGATGCTGCGCGCAGCGCAGCGCAAGGGCCATCGGGATCTGCCCGATTCCGTGCTGCATGCTTGATAATGAGATCAATTCGCATTACATTTCCATTCATGACGACCGACCTGATCGACGCCGCCGATGCTTCCGACACCCCCGTGCTGCCTGATGCCCAGGTGCTGATGGGGGCGACCTTCGCGCTGATGTCGTCCTGGGCGACCCCGTCGGCCGAGGACGGCTGCACCCGCTGCCGAGCGCTGATCGCCCGCAAGGTGGTCTCGAACCTGTTCTTCCTGATCCACCATCCGCAGGTCGGCGACGGCCTGTCGCGGCTGCTGTCGACCTGCCACGAGCGCTGGCAGCGCATCTCGGCCGAGGCGCTGCAGCAGGCCGACGTGGCCCATGCGCTGGCCGAGCAGCCCCCGCGTGACGCGATGCACTGATCCGGCGCCGCCCTCTCCCCTGTTCCGCATCGAGCCAGCCAGACGTCGCTCGCCCGCCAGATGCCGGTCCCGACGACCTTCATCCTGCCCGACCCACGATGTCTCCTGACAAGACCCCGACTGACCGTGCTGGCGCCTTCGAGCCCTGGCTGCTCGCGCTGAGCCTGGCCCTGGCGATGCCGCTGCACGCCGCTGCCCAATCGGCCAGCGCAGGCGCCACGGTGGCCGCCGAGGCCGCTGCCGCCGCGACGCTGCCGAAGATCACCATCACCGGCAGCCGCACCGATCTGGAGGCTGACGAGCTGCCCTTCACGGCCACCGCCCAGGATGCCGGTGCGATCGCGCGCCGCCAGGCTCGGGACCTCAAGGCCCTGGTCGCCGACGAGGTCGGGGTGTCGGTGCAGCAGCAGCCCGGGCGGTTCACCACCGCCGGCTCGGGCACCGGGCGCGCGGGCAATGCCGGCATCAACATCCGCGGCCTGGAGGGCAATCAGGTGCTGATGCTGCTCGATGGCGTGCGGCTGCCGCAGAGCTTCAGCTTCGGGCCCTTCGTGACCGGCCGGGGCGACTTCATCGAGCCGGAGCTGCTGGCCTCGGCCGAGATCCTGCGCGGGCCCACTTCGGCGCAGCTGGGCAGCGACGGCCTGGCCGGCGCGCTGGTGCTGCGCACCCTCGCACCGCAGGATCTGCTGCGCGGCGAGCGCGGTGCGCGCGGACTGGGTGGCTTCGTGCGTCTGGGCGCCGACAGCGCCGACGCGTCCGGCGTGCTGACCGCCGCGGTGGCCGCCGGCACGCCGCAGCTGCGCGGCCTGGTGGCGCTGACCCAGCGCCGTGGCCACGAGCTCGACAACCAGGGCCGCAACGACACGGCCACGGTCAACCGCACCACGCCGAACCCGGCCGACGTGCACAGCACCAGCGCGCTGCTGAAGGTCGATGGCGAGCTGGTCGCCGGCCAGCGCTGGGAGGCGGCGCTGGAGTCGCGCCGACGCCAGATCGACACCCAGGTGCTCAGCGCGGTCAGCAGCAGCTCGCTGTCGACCACCACCCGCGACCACACCGACCGCGACCGCCTGAGCCTGGGCCACCAGCTGCGCACCGGTGCGACCACCGGCCTGACGGAGCTCGACACCCGCATGCATCTCCAGCAGGCCGAGACGCGCCAGTACAGCGCCGAGGACCGCGCCACGCTGGCCGACCGCACCCGCGACAACCGCTATCGCGAGCGGGCCGTGGGTCTGAGCAGCGAGGGCCGCATCCAGACCGACGGGGCGCTGCCGCAGCGCATCAGCTTCGGCGTCGATCTCAGCCGCACCCGCATCACCGCGCTGCGCGACGGCACCGTGCCGCCCGCCGGCGAGACCTTCCCGGCCCGGCCCTTTCCCGACACCGACCACACCCTGCTGGGCGCCTTCGTGCAGAGCGAGATCGAGACCGGCGACATCACCTGGATGCCGGGCCTGCGCCATGACCGCTACCGGCTCGACCCGTCCACCGAGGGCTACAGCGGCCGTGTGACGGCACTGAACGGCAGTGCCTGGTCGCCGCGTCTGGGGGCGGTCTGGCGCCTGGACCCGGCGCTGCAGCCCTATGCGCAGTGGGCCACGGGTTTCCGTTCGCCCGAGCCGGACCAGGTCAACAGCGGCTTCAGCAACCTGGCTTCGGGCTACACCACGGTGGGCAATGCGGCGCTGCGGCCGGAGCGCTCGCGCGGCATCGAGCTGGGCCTGCGTGGCCACGCCCAGGCGCAGGCCCTGCGCTGGCAGCTGGCGGCCTTCGACAACCGCTACCGCGACTTCATCGAGCAGGTCGCGGTCAGCGGCAGCGGCACGGTGGCCAATCCGACCGTCTATCAGTCGATCAACCTCGACCGCGCCCGCATCCGTGGCGTCGAGGCCCGCGCCACCTGGGATCCGGCAGGGCCGTGGAAGCTGCAGGCGGCCGCGGCCGCCGCCCGCGGCAGCAAGACCCGCGCGGGCAGCAGCTCGGCGCTGAACTCGGTCGATCCCTGGCAGCTCAAGGCCTCGGCCGAATATGACGCCGGCCGCTGGAGCGCCGGCCTGCACTGGACGCACCTGGCGGCCAAGTCGCGCAGCCGCATCGATGGCGCGACGCTGTTCGCGCCCGGCCGCGCCGAGGTGCTCGACCTGCGCGGGCACTGGCAGATCAGCCCGACGCTGCGCCTGCAGGCCGCGGTGCTGAACCTGACCGACCGGGCCTACTGGCGCTGGTCCGACGTGCGTGGCCTGGCCGCCAGCAGCAGCGTGATCGACGGCTACACCGCGCCGGGCCGCAGCGCGCAGCTCGCGCTGCAGGCGGATTTCTGAACATTCCTGAACATTCCTTTTCTTTTCGCCCTCTCCATGAATCCGACCGATCTTTCGTCCGTCCGTCAGGCCTTCGCCGAGGGCCGGCGCGCGCCCCAGCCGCTGCGCCACCGCGACATCGCCGAACGCCTGGGCCTGCCCGAGGGCTGCCTGGTGGCCGCCCATGCCGAGGCCTTCGATCCGGCCGATTCGCCGATGCGCGCGCGCCGGCTGCGGCCCGACTGGCCGGCGCTGGTGGCCGCGCTGGAGCCGCTGGGCGAGGTGATGGCGCTGACGCGCAACGCCTCCTGCGTGCATGAGAAGCTCGGCGTCTACCGCCATGCCAGCGTGCAGGGTCAGGGCCATGTCGGGCTGGTGCTGGGCGGCGAGATCGACCTGCGGGTGTTCTACGGCCGCTGGGCCCATGGCTTCGCGGTCGAGGAGACGCAGGCCGACGGCACGCTGCAGCAGAGCCTGCAGTTCTTCGACGCGCAGGGCGTGGCGATCCACAAGGTCTTCCTGAAGCCGCAGAGCGACCGTGCGGCCTTCGCCGCGCTGGTCGAGGGCCACGCCGACGCGTGTGCCGAGGCGGCGCTGCGGCCGCTGCCGCCCGCCGCGCCCGAGCCGGCGCTGGAGGACGCGCAGGTCGATGTCGCCGCCTGGCGCCAGGCCTGGGCCGGCCTGCGCGACACCCACGAGTTCTTCGGCCTGATGCGGCGCTTCGGGCTGCAGCGCACCCAGGCGCTGCGCCTGGCCGGGCCGGCGTTTGCCCGGCCGGTCGAGGCGGGCGCGGCGCGTCAGCTGCTCGAGCAGGCCGCCGCCGGCGGGGTGCCGATCATGGTCTTCGTCGGCAATCCCGGCATGATCCAGATCCACACCGGCCCGGTGCACCGCGTCGCGGTGATGGGGCCGTGGCTGAATGTGCTGGACGCCGGCTTCAACCTGCATCTGCGCGAGGACCACATCGCCAGCGCCTGGTGGGTGTGCAAGCCCACCGAGGACGGACCGGTGCATTCGCTCGAGCTCTTCGACGCTGCAGGCGAGACCGTGGCGATGGTCTTCGGCGAGCGCAAGCCGGGTCGCCCGGAGCGCGCCGACTGGCAGGCGCTGGTGGCGGCGCTGCCGCCGCTGGCGGTGGCCGAGGCGTTGGCATGAACGCGCGCCGGCAGTGGCTGGGGCTGACGGCGGCGGCGGCTGCGGTCTCGCTGTGGCCCGGGCGGGCGGGGGCTGCACGTCCGGCCGAGCGGGTGGTCTGCGCCGGTGGCGCGCTCAGCGAGACGGTCTGCGCACTGGGCCTGCAGTCGCTGCTGGTCGGCGTCGACACGACCTCGACCTTCCCGGCCGCGCTGGGCCGGCTGCCTTCGATCGGCTATGCGCGTGCGCTGTCGGCCGAGGGCATCCTGTCGCTGGCACCGACCCGGCTGCTGGCCACCGACGAGGCCGGGCCGCCGGCGGTGCTGCGTCAGATCGCGGCGGCCGGCGTGGCGGTGGAGATGCTGCCCTCGCGCCATCGCTTCGAGGGTGTGGTCGAGCGGGTGCGTCAGGTCGGTGCGCTGCTGGGCCAGCCGGCCCGCGCCACCGCGCTGGCCGAGCGGCTGCAGCGTGACTGGACCGGGGTGCGTGGGGCCATCGTCGCGCGGCCGACAGCCCCGCCGCCGCGGGTGCTGTTCATGATGTCGCACGCCAGCATGATGGTGGCCGGGCGCGACACCGCCGCGCAGGCAATGCTGGACTACGCCGGCGTGAGCAACGCGATCGACGGCTTCTCCGGCTACAAGCCCTTGACGCCGGAGGGCGCGCTGATGGCCCGCCCGGACCTGATCCTGACCACTGAACAGGCGCTGAAGGCCGCCGGTGGTGCGGCCGGTCTGCTGCGCCAGCCCGGCCTGGGCGACACGCCCGCTGGCCGTGCCGGCCGGGTGGTGGCGCTGGAGACGATGCTGCTGCTGGGCTTCGGCCCGCGCCTGCCCGAGGCGCTGCACCAGCTCGATGTCTCGCTGCGACGCGCGCTGGCATGAGCGCGCTGCCGGCTCCCCCTTCCTCGTCTCCGGTGCGGTCGGACGGGTTGCGGCGCCTGCGCGGCCGGGCGCTGCCCTGGGCGGTGGCGATTGCGCTGGGGCTGGCCGTGCTGCTGGCCGCGCGCTTCGGGGCGGTGCCGGTCGGGCTGGACGACTGGCTGGCCCCGCTGGGCGCCGAGACGCCGGGTGCGGGCGCCCATGTGCTGTGGCACCTGCGGCTGCCGCGCATCGTCTTCGCGCTGCTGGTGGGCGCCGGCCTGGGGCTGGGCGGGGCGCTGACGCAGGCGCTGTTTCGCAATCCGCTGGCCGATCCCGGCCTGCTGGGCGTCAGCAGCGGCGCGGCCTGCGCGGCGGCGATGGTGATCGTGCTGTTCGCAGGCATCGATCTGCCGCTGCCGCCAGCCTGGCGGCCCTCTGTGCTGCCGGTGGCAGCCTTCTGCGGCGCACTGCTGGTGGTGTTCGCGCTCGATCGGCTGGCCCGCCTGATCACCCCCGGCTCGGTGGCCGGCCTGCTGCTGTGCGGGCTGGCGATCAATGCGGTGGCCGCCTCGCTGATCGGGCTGGCCACCTATCTGGCCACCGACGAGCAGCTGCGCAGCCTGTCGTTCTGGACCCTGGGCTCGCTGGCCGGCGCGAGCTGGGCGCTGGCGGGCCTGTTCGCGGCCGTGATGCTGCCGGCGCTCTGGCAGGCGATGCGGCTGTCGCAGGCCCTCAACGCGCTGGCCCTGGGCGAGGCGGCGGCCGCACATGTCGGCATCGAGGTGCAGCGCCTGCGCGGACGCGTCATCGTGCTGGTGGCGCTGGTGTGTGCGCTGGCGGTGGCCTGGTGCGGCATGATCGGCTTCGTCGGCCTGATCGCGCCGCACCTGGCACGCACGCTGGCCGGTGCCGACCAGCGCCGCGTGCTGGGCCTGGCGCCGCTGATCGGCGCGGGCCTGCTGCTGCTGGCCGACACCCTGGCGCGCACGCTGGCCATGCCGGCCGAGATTCCGGTGGGCATCTTCACGGCGCTGCTGGGCGGGCCCTTCTTCGTCGCGATGCTGCGCGGCACGATGCGCCGCCAGGGCGGGGTGGCCTGAGGCCGATGCGGCGCATGGAGCGACACGCATGACGACACGTCTTCTCGAGCTGGAGGGGCTGCAGGCCGGCCTGGGGGGCTCGCGTCGCCTCGGCCTCTTCGATCTGACGCTGGCCCGGGGCGAGCGGGTGGCGCTGCTCGGCCCCAGCGGCGTGGGCAAGTCGACGCTGCTGCGGTTGATCGCCGCCGAACGCGCGCCCGACCAGGGGCTGATCCTGCTGGACGGCCAGGACCTGGCCGCCTGCCCGGTGCGGGTGCTGGCGCGCCGGCGCGCGGTGCTGCCGCAGTCGCACGCGGTGGCCTTTGGGCTGAATGCGGAGCTGGTGGTCTCGCTCGGCCGCGCCGCGCTTGAACCGGACCCGCAGGGCGAGCGCATCGTCGCCGAGGCGATGGCACAGGCCTGTGCCGGCCACCTGCTGGGCCGGCGCTTCGACACCCTGTCGGGCGGCGAGCAGGCGCGGGTGCAGCTGGCGCGCGTCTTCGCCCAGCTCTGGGACGTGGAGGCCGGACTGCTGCTGGTCGACGAGCCGCTGGCCGCACTCGACCCCGGCCTGCAGCTGGGGCTGATGGAGGCGATCACCGACTTTGCGCGGATGCGCGGCCACGCGCTGCTGGCGGTGCTGCATGACGTGCAGCTGGCGCTCGGCCATTTCGGGCGGCTGTGGCTGCTCGGGCCGGAGGGCGGCATCCGCGATCTGCCCGCCGATGCCGGCGACGAGCGGG
>JBJOPV010000121.1:0-10685 GCA_046050625.1 Pseudomonadota bacterium | reverse complement strand
TTCGCGGCCTGCGCGTCGGTCAGGCCGGCCAGCGGGTCGATCATCTCGGTGATGATCTTCTCGGGGGTCGAGTGCGCGACCTCCTCGATGTCCATGCCGCCCTCGCTCGAGGCGATGAAGGCCACGCTCTGCGTGCCCCGGTCGGTCACCAGCGAGACGTAGAATTCCTTGCCGATGTCGGCGCCGTCCTCGACGTACAGGCGGCGCACCTTCTGGCCCTCGGCGCCCGTCTGGTGCGTGACCAGCTGCATGCCCAGGATGTCGGTCGCACGGGCGCGCACGTCGTCCAGCGTCTTGGCGACCTTCACGCCGCCGCCCTTGCCGCGGCCGCCGGCGTGGATCTGCGCCTTCACGACCCACACCGGGCCGCCCAGCTTCTCGGCGGCTTCCACCGCCTCCTGGACCGTGAACGCCGGGTAGCCGCGCGGCACCGGCACGTCGAACTGGCGCAGGATTTCCTTGCCTTGGTATTCGTGGATCTTCATCGCTTGAGCTCTGTTCTGAAGGGATTCAGGAATGAATGCGTCCTGGCGCGCTGCGGCGGCGCCCTGGTCGGCTGCTTTGCCGAGGCGCGCGAACTGTAGCATGTTGCGCCGCATCAACAGGATGCGTGGTACCCGCAGTGTTTTGACGTCATACAACCTCGATCAGAGATCGTCGCGATCGGGGTGTGACGCGGCCTGCAGCACCTGGCGGACGACGGCGGACGAGAAGCCGCGCGCAAGCAGAAAGCGCGTCTGACGCGCGCGTTCGTTCAGGTCGGATGGCGCGCTGGCGTAGCGGCGTGACCAGACAGCCTGCGCCCGACTCAGCTCGCTGTCCTTCAAGGTGTCGAGCGCTTCCTGATGATCGGCCGGATCGATGCCGCTGGCGTTCAGCTCTTGGCGGATGCGGCTGCTGCCGTGGCGCGCGGCGCGCCGGTGCAGCAGCGATTCGACGAAGCGCTGCTCGCTGAGAAAGCCCCGCGTGGTCAATTCGTCGAGCACGGCCTCGACCTGCTCGGCGCTCTCGGCGTGCGGTGCCAGCTTGCGCGCGAGCTCGCTGCGCGAGTGTTCGCGCAGGCTCAGGAAGCGCAGCGCGCGTCCTTTCAGACTGAGGCTGGGCGCCGGCACGGGGAGGTGTCGGCTCAGGCGCTCTCGGCGCCTGCCAGAGGCGGCAGCAGGCTGATGCCCAGCGATTCGCGGATGCGATTCTCGATCTCGTAGGCCAGGCCGGAGTTCTCGCGCAGAAACTCCCGGCTGTTGTCCTTGCCTTGGCCGATCTTCTCGCCCTTGTAGGCATACCAGGCGCCGGACTTGTCGACCAGCTTGGCCTGGACGCCCAGATCAAGAATCTCGCCTTCGCGGCTGATGCCTTCGCCGTAGAGGATGTCGAAGTCGGCCGTCTTGAACGGCGGGCTGACCTTGTTCTTGACCACCTTGACGCGGGTCTCGTTGCCGATGACCTCATCGCCCTTCTTGATCGAGCCGACGCGACGGATGTCCAGGCGCACGGAGGCGTAGAACTTCAGCGCGTTGCCCCCGGTCGTGGTCTCGGGGCTGCCGAACATCACGCCGATCTTCATGCGGATCTGGTTGATGAAGATGACCGTGCAGTTGGTCTTCTTGATGGTCGCGGTGAGCTTGCGCAGCGCCTGGCTCATCAGGCGGGCCTGCAGGCCCGGCAGGGCGTCCCCCATCTCGCCCTCAAGCTCGGCTTTCGGCGTCAGTGCGGCGACCGAGTCGATGACGATCAGGTCCACCGCACCGGAGCGCACCAGTGCATCGACGATCTCCAGCGCCTGCTCGCCGGTGTCGGGCTGGCTGATCAGCAGCTCCTGCAGGTTGACGCCGAGCTTCTGCGCGTACTGCGCGTCGAGCGCGTGTTCGGCATCGATGAAGGCGCAGGTGCCCGCGAGCTTCTGCATCTCGGCGATGACCTGCAGCGTCAGCGTGGTCTTGCCGGAGGATTCGGGCCCGTAGATTTCGATGACGCGCCCACGCGGCAGGCCGCCCACGCCCAGCGCGATGTCCAGGCCCAGCGAGCCGGTCGAGACGACCTGGATGTCCTCGATGACCTCGCCCTCGCCGAGGCGCATGATCGATCCCTTGCCGAACTGCTTGTCGATCTGCGCCAGCGCAGCCTGCAGGGCCTTGGCCTTCTCGGTGTTCAGCGAGGCGGGGGCGGACTTGGATGCATCCATCGAGGTTCTCCTGGGTGTGGTGGCCATTATCTCAGAGACTGTCTATTTGTACAGTGTTGATGTGATCGGCCTGCAGGCCTGTCATCCGATGACTTGGCCCCTGTCGAGCCCCGTGGCTGTTGCCTGACGAGACGCAAGGCGTGGGCGGCCATCATCGCATCTGTCCCGATGCGGTACGGTCCGGGGCTTTCTACAATCGGACCCAGAAGCAGGGATCCCTCAGGATCCGGCAGGATACAGAGGAGACTGACATGCGCATTCTGATCGCCGAAGATGACCAGGTCCTGGCCGACGGACTGCTGCGCAGCCTGCGCAGCGCCGGCTATGCCGTCGACCATGTGGCCAGCGGATCGGAAGCCGATGCCGCGCTGGCGGCCCACGAGTTCGATCTGCTGATCCTCGATCTCGGTCTGCCCAAGATGCACGGCCTGGAGGTGCTGAAGAAGCTGCGTGCGCGTGGCTCGGCGGTGCCGGTGCTGATCCTGACTGCGGCCGACTCGATCGAGCAGCGCGTCAAGGGGCTGGACCTGGGCGCCGACGACTACATGGCCAAGCCCTTCTCGCTGCAGGAGCTGGAGGCCCGCGTGCGCGCGCTCACCCGCCGCGGCCTGGGCTCGGCCAGCAGCCTGATCAAGCACGGGCCGCTGACCTTCGATGCCACCGGCCGCGTGGCCTACATCAACGAGCAGATGGTGGACCTGTCGGCGCGCGAGCTCAGCCTGCTGGAGGTGCTGCTGCAGCGCGCCGGCCGTCTGGTGAGCAAGGACCAGCTGGTCGAGCGCCTGTGCGAGTGGGGCGAGGAGGTGAGCAACAACGCCATCGAGGTCTACATCCACCGGCTGCGCAAGAAGATCGAGCAGGGCCCGATCCGCATCGCCACCGTGCGCGGTCTGGGCTACTGTCTTGAGAAGATCGCGGCCTGAGGCCCAGCCGGCATCGGCACCGGTCGTGCCGCCGCGCCGACGCGAACAGCGCTCGCTGTTCGGCGAGATCCTCGACTGGATGCTCGCGCCGCTGCTGCTGCTGTGGCCGATGAGCCTGGCGCTGACCTGGCTGGCCGCGCAGGGCATTGCCAGCCTGCCCTACGACCGAGCGCTGATCGAGTCGGTGCGCTCGCTGGGGCAGCGCGTCGAGGTGCGTGGCGACGACATCCTGTTCGATCTCTCGCGCGAGACGGCGCGCATGCTGCGTGCCGACGAGGTCGACGATGTCTATTACCTGGTGCGCGGCCCGCGTGGCGAGACCGTCAGTGGTGACCGCGACCTGCCGCTGCCCCCCGAGGGCGAGCCGCGCACGCCCGGTCAGGTCAAGGTGCGCGATGACGAGATCCACGGTGACAGCGTGCGCGTGGCCTACCAGTGGATCGTGCCGGGCTCGGACGCCCGTGCGGTGCTGGTGCAGGTGGCCGAGACGCAGGCCAAGCGCTCGCGGCTGGCCACCGAGATCATCAAGGGCGTGATCCTGCCGCAGTTCGTCATCCTGCCGGTGGCGGTGCTGCTGGTGTGGATGGCGCTGGTGCGCGGGCTGGCGCCGCTGACCGCGCTGCAGCAGCGCATCCGCGAGCGTGCCAGCGACGATGTCTCGCCGATCGACGTGCACGAGGTGCCCGAGGAGGTCTCGCCGCTGGTGCAGGCGATCAACGACCTGCTCGAGCGCCAGCAGTCCTCGCTGGCGACGCAGAAGCGCTTCCTGGCGGACGCGGCGCACCAGCTCAAGACGCCGCTGGCGGGGCTGCGCATGCAGGCCGAGCTGGCCGCGCGCGAGATCGACGCCGGCCACGGTGATCCGCAGCTGCTGCGGGTCTCGCTGCAGCAGATGGCACGGGCCTCGCAGCGGGCGGCGCACATGGTCAATCAGCTGCTGTCGATGGCGCGGGCCGATGCGCGTGCCGGCGTCGAGGCCCGCGACCGCATCGACCTGGAGGTCCTGGCCACCGACGTGGTGCGCGACTTCGTGCCGCGCTCGCTCGATGCCGGCATCGATCTGGGTTACGAGGGCGCCGACTCCCAGCTGCCCGAGGCCCTGCAGCGCCCCGGCCAGACCGAGGTGCTCGGCCACGGGCTGCTGCTGCGCGAGCTGATCTCCAACCTGGTCGACAACGCGCTGCACTACACCCCGCGTGGCGGCACCGTCACGGTGCGGGTGGTGCCCGACCCGTTCGCGCAGACGGTGGTGCTGCAGGTCGAGGATTCCGGGCCGGGCATTCCGGCGGCCGAGCATGATCTGGTCTTCCAGCCCTTCTACCGCGCGCTGGGCACCACGGTCGATGGCTCGGGTCTCGGGCTGGCCATCGTCGCGGAGATCGCTCACCAGCACGGCAGCGAGGTGCGGCTCGACGATGCCCGCGAGCCGGGCCAGGTGCCCGCTGGCGAGGGGCCGGGCGCACGATTCACCCTTCGGCTGCGTCAGGCGCCCGTGCCGGAGCCGGTGCTGGCCGAAGGCGTGCCGGCCGAGCCGGCCCGCTCCGACGAGATGGCGGTCTGAGCCGGTCCCCGGCGTCGATCCGCATCAGCTCTGCATCAGCCTGCGCGAGCGCGCGATCGACATCAGGATGCCCAGTGACAGCCCGAGCGTGACCAGTGCGGTGCCGCCGTAGCTCATGAAAGGCAGCGGCACGCCCACCACCGGCAGGATGCCGCTGACCATGCCCATGTTGACGAAGGCATAGACGAAGAAGCTCATCGTGATCGAGCCGGCCAGCAGACGCGAGAAGGTGGTGGGCGCCTCGAGCGCGATCACCAGACCGCGGAAGATCAGGAAGGTGTAGGCCGTCAGCAGCGCACAGCCGCCGGCGAAGCCGAATTCCTCGGCGAAGGCGGCGAAGATGAAGTCGGAGGTGCGCTCGGGAATGAACTCCAGGTGGGTCTGGGTGCCCTGCATGAACCCCTTGCCGGTCAGCCCGCCCGAGCCGATGGCGATCATCCCCTGGATGATGTGGAAGCCCTTGCCCAGCGGATCGCGGTTCGGATCGAGCAGCGTGCACACGCGCCCCTTCTGATAGCCGTGCAGCACATGCCAGTCCACGTCGGGCTGGCAGATCGTCGGCTCGGCCAGGATCAGCGCGATGATGCCCACGCTGCCCAGCGCCAGTGCCGGCAGGATGAGCTTCCACGACAGCCCGGCGAAGAAGATGACGAAGAAGCCTGCGAAGAAGATCAGCAGGCCGGTGCCGAGATCGGGCTGCTTGGCCACCAGCAGGAAGGGCACCAGCACCAGCACGAAGGCCTTGGCGATGTCGCCGGTCTGGGCGCGGCCCTCGCGGCGCTGGAACCACCAGGCGGCCATCAGCGGCGTGGCGATCTTCAGGATCTCGCTGGGCTGGATGACGATGCCGACATTGAGCCAGCGCCGTGCGCCCTTGTTGGTCGGATCGATGCCGAAGGCAGCGGTGAGCAGCAGCAGGATCACGCCCAGCGTGTACAGCGGCACCGCCAGCGACATCAGCCGCTGCTGCGGTGCCTGGGCCACCAGGAAGAAGACCACGCCGGCCAGCAGCATGTTGCGCACCTGCAGACCGAAGCGGGCGCCGTTGTCGTAGCCGGCCGAGTACATCGCGGTCAGGCCGATGGCGGCAATGATCAGGATGGCCAGCAGCAGCGGCAGGTCGAAGCCGCGGAACAGCGGCTGCACCCGCTGCCACAGGGTCGGGCGGTCGAACGGGGTGTTGATGATCATGGCGCGGAATCCTTCGCTGAGGAGGCCGGCGCGCTCGGTGCCGGCGGGGCCGGGGGCACGTCGCGTCGGGGCACCCACCAGCGCTGCAGCGCGCGGGCCTGGGGTGGCTCGCCCGGCGGGGTCGGGTCGATCTGGCGCGGCGGGCTGGTGGTTCCGGTGGGGGCGGAGGCAGAGGCGGTGGTCGCGGGCAGGTCGCTCTCCATGCCGCCGCTGCGCGCCGGCGGCAGCGGCACATCGGCCACGGCGATGAAGGGGCCGACCAGTGCCGCGCCCTGGCCCTTCTGGACCAGGGCGATGTCCTCGGGCGAGGGATAGCGCCCGGCGATCACGTAGTCGAGCACGCGGCGTGCGATCGGTGCGGCGGCCTCGGCGCCGAAGCCAGCGTTCTCCACCACGATCGCCAGCGCGATGCGTGGCTCGTCCAGCGGTGCGAAGGCGGTGTAGAGCGAGTGGTCACGCTTGTACTCGGCCAGCCGCGAGGCGTTGTACTTCTCGTTCTGGCGGATGGTGACGGCCTGCGCAGTGCCGGTCTTGCCGCCGCTCTGGTAGGGGGCGCCGGCGAAGACCCGGGTGGCGGTGCCCGACTGCGTCACCCCGAACATCGCGCGCTTGATGACATCGACATCGGGCTCGCGCAGCTTCATGTCGAGCACCTGCTGCGAGGACAGGATGCGTGTCTCGCGGCTCACCGCATCCTCGATGCCGCGCACCACGCGCGGTGCGTAGCGCTTGCCGCCGGCCACCAGCGTGGCCTGCGCGCTGGCGAGCTGCAGCATGGTGAAGTTGTTGTAGCCCTGGCCGATGCCCAGCGAGATGGTCTCGCCGGCGTACCAGCGCTTCTGCTCCGGGCGCTTGTACTTGGTGCGCTTCCACTCGGTCGAGGGCAGGTCGCCGGTGGCCTCGCCTTCCAGGTCGATGCCGGTCCTTTCGCCGAAGCCGTAGGGGGCCATCTGGTCATGGATCATGTCCACGCCCATTTCGCTGGCGAGCATGTAGTAGTAGACGTTGCTCGACTGCACGATCGAGCGCGTCATGTCGACCGAGCCCAGGCCGTGGTCGCCGTGGCTGCGGAAGCGGTGGTTGCCGAACATGAACGAGCCATTGTCGAAGATGGCCTGGCTGGCGGTGCGCTTGCCGGTGATCAGCGCCGCCATCGCCATGAAGGGCTTGTAGGTCGAGCCTGGCGGGTAGGTGCCGCGCAGCGCGCGGTTGAGCAGCGGCTTGTCGAGCGACTCGTTGAGCTCTTTCCAGGAGTCCTGGTCGATGCCGCCGACGAACAGGTTGGGGTCGAAGCCGGGCTGGCTGACAAAGGCCAGCACCTCGCCGTTGCGCGGGTCGATCGCCACCAGCGCGCCGCGGCGCTTGCCGAACAGATCCTCGACCAGGGCCTGCAGCTTGATGTCGATCGACAGCCGCACGGTGTTGCCCGGCGTGGCGGGCTCGGAGCGCAGCAGTCGCACCGGGTGGCCCCCCGCCGAGGTCTCGACCTCCTCGAAGCCGGTGATGCCGTGCAGTTCGCGCTCGTAGCTCTGCTCGATGCCGAGCTTGCCGATCACCTCGGTGCCACGGTAGTTGGCCTGGTCCTCGTCGGACCACTCGGCCATCATGGCCTTCTCGCGCTGGTTGATGCGCCCGATGTAGCCGATCAGGTGCCCGGCCGTCTCGCCGAAGGGGTAGTTGCGGAACAGCCGTGCCTTGATCTCCACGCCGGGGAAGCGGTAGCGCTGCGCGGTGAAGCGCGCCACCTCCTCGTCGGTGAGCTTGGTGCGGATCGGCAGCGACTCGAAGCGCTTGGACTCGACCATCACCCGCTTGAAGCGGCGGCGGTCGCGCGGCGCGATCTCCACCACTTCCGCGAGCTGGTCGATCACGGTGTCCAGATCGTCGACCAGCTGCGAGCGGGTGATCTCCAGCGTGTAGGCCGAGTAGTTGTCGGCCAGCACCACGCCGTTGCGGTCGACGATCAGGCCGCGGTTGGGCACGATCGGCACGATCGAGATGCGGTTCTTCTCGGCCCGGGTCGAGAGCTCCTCGTGCTTGACCACCTGCAGCACCAGCAGCCGCGCCACGATCAGACCGAAGCAGACCAGCACCAGCAGCGCGGCCGCCAGCAGGCGTGTGCGGAAGCGGTCGAGCTCCTGTTCGACGTTGCGCAGTTCGGTCATCGTGACGGCGGGGCGGCGCGGCGGCGGATCACGGCCCGCTTCACAGCGGGCGATTCTCGTCCGGGTCGGGGGCGCGGCGCTGCGGCACCAGCAGCAGCCAGCTCGCCAGCGGCCACAGCAGCGCCTCGAACAGCGGCGCCAGCAGCATCGGCCAGCCGGGGAACTCGGCGCCGGTGGCCAGGCGCAGCAGCAGCGAGGTCACATGGGCGGCGGCGAACAGCGGCAGCACATGCACCGCCTGCGCGCCCGGCGTGAACCACAGGATGCGGCGATGGATGGTGATCGCGAAATAGCTCAGCAGCGTGTAGGCGAGCGCATGCTGACCCAGCAGCGCGCTGTCGTGCACATCCATCAGCAGGCCGAACATGAAGGCCGCGCCGACGCCGACGCGGCGCGGCTGGTGCACGTTCCAGAACACCAGCGCCAGGGCCATCAGGTCCGGCATCGCCGGCTGCCGTCCCAGCGGGATCAGGTTGAGCAGCAGCGCGCCCACCAGCGTGGTCCACATGAACCACGGGTTGACCGGCAGCAGCAGCTGGTCCGACGAGCGGGGCATCATCGGCGGGCTCCTCAGGGCGAGCGGCGTGCCGCGGGGGAGGAGGGGGCTGCCGATGCGGGCGCACTGGCGGCGCCGGCCCGCTCGCGGGTGTCCTTGCCATGCGCCTCCTTGCCGTGGGCCGGCAGCGACGGCTCGTCGGCGCCCGGGCGGGGTGGCTGGTGCAGGCCGATCGGCTCAAGCACCAGCACATGGCGCACATGGTCGGGCGAGGCCATCGGCTGCAGCATGATCTTGGCGAAGTCGGACTGGGTGCGCCGGTCGAGCCGGCTGACCTTGGCCACGGCCAGTCCTGGGGGGTAGACCCCGTCCAGGCCGGAGGTCTGCAGCAGGTCGCCGACCTGCACGTCGGCATTGGCCGCGACGAAGCGCAGCTCCATGCTGTCGCTCGAGGGCGAGCCGAAGACCACGCCGCGCTGGCCGGTGCGCAGGTTGTGCACCGGGATGGCGGCATCCTCGTCGATGGCCAGCGTGATCTCGGCAGTCATCGGATAGACCCGGGTGACCTGGCCGAGCACGCCGTCCTCATTGACCACCGGCGAGCCCGGCAGGAGGCCGTGGCTGCTGCCGCGGTCGATGATGATCTTGCGGGTGTAGGGGTCGGGCGCGTCGTAGAGCACCTCGGCGGCGCGCGCGCGCAGCGACAGCCGCTCGCGCAGTTCCAGCAATGCGCGCAGTCGGGCGTTTTCCTGCTGCAGCTGTCCGGCCTGCAGGGATCGCTCCGCCTGACGGGTCAGCTCGGCACGGGCCCGGTCGGCCTGGGTCTGTGCCTGTGCGATGCCCTCGACGTACAGGCCAGCCGAGAGCGCGCCGCGCACCGGTGCCAGCAGCACCCGCTCGATCGGATGCAGGATGACGGCGGCGGCGGCCCGCAGCGGGCCGGTCAGACCGAGCCGGGTGTCGGCCGCCATCAGGAACACCGACAGGGACGCGAACACGATCAGGCGCGTCAGGGCCGAGGGGCCCTGGCGGAAGAACGGTGGAGGCGTGCGGTCGAGGGTGCCCAGCGGCATGTCGGGAAGCGATCGGCGCGGTCGGCGCGGCCGGCAGCGTCGGCGTGTGGCCGCTTATTCGGACGTGAAGATCGAGCCGAGGCGCTCCATGCGCTCCAGGGCCATGCCGCAGCCGCGCACCACGCACGACAGCGGATCCTCGGCAACGAGCACCGGCAGGCCGGTTTCCTCGGCCAGCAGGCGGTCGAGGTCGCGCAGCAGCGCGCCGCCGCCGGTCAGCATCATGCCGCGCTCGGCGATGTCGGCGCCCAGCTCGGGCGGGGTCTGCTCCAGGGCTTTCTTGACCGAGGAGACGATCTGGTTGAGCGGGTCGGTCAGGGCTTCCAGGATCTCGTTGCTCGAGACGGTGAAGCTGCGTGGTACGCCCTCGCTCAGGTTGCGGCCCTTGACTTCCATCTCCTTGATCTCGGAGCCGGGGAAGGCCGAGCCGATTTCCTTCTTGATGGTCTCGGCGGTGGGCTCGCCGATCAGCATGCCGTAGTTGCGGCGAATGTAGTTGATGATGGCCTCATCGAACTTGTCGCCGCCGACGCGCACCGAGCCCTTGTAGACCATGCCGCCCAGCGAGATCACGCCCACTTCGGTCGTGCCGCCGCCGATGTCCACCACCATCGAGCCCGAGGCTTCCGACACCGGCATGCCCGCGCCGATCGCGGCGGCCATCGGCTCCTCGATCAGGTAGACCTCCGAGGCGCCGGCACCAAGCGCCGACTCGCGGATGGCGCGGCGTTCGACCTGGGTCGAGCCGCAGGGCACGCAGATGATGATGCGAGGACTTGGCCGCAGCAGCGAGCGCGGATGCACCATCTTGATGAACTGCTTGAGCATCTGCTCGGTGACGGTGAAGTCGGCGATCACGCCGTCCTTCATCGGGCGGATGGCCTCGATGTTGCCCGGCACCTTGCCGAGCATGGCCTTGGCCTCGGCGCCGACCGCCTGGATGGTCTTCTTGCCGTGCGGGCCGCCCTCGTGGCGGATCGCCACCACCGACGGCTCGTTGAGCACGACGCCGGTGCCACGCACATAGATCAGGGTGTTGGCGGTCCCGAGGTCGATCGCGAGATCGGTGGAGAAATAGCGACGCAACGATCCGA
>JBJOPV010000120.1:0-10685 GCA_046050625.1 Pseudomonadota bacterium | reverse complement strand
GAAGCCGCGCACCTCGTCCATCACCGCCTTGTTGCGGCGCACCAGCCAGTTGTAGCCCAGCACCGCCGGCACCGCCACCGCCAGGCCGATGGCGGTCATGATCAGCGCCTCGCCCACCGGCCCGGCCACCTTGTCGATCGAGGCCTGACCCGCCACGCCGATCGCGGTCAGCGCGTGGTAGATGCCCCAGACGGTGCCGAACAGGCCCACGAAGGGCGCCGTCGAGCCGACGGTGGCCAAGAGCGCCAGCCCGTTCTGCAGCCGGCCCTGCACCCGCTCGATGGCGCGCTGCACCGACATGGTGATCCAGGTGTGCAGGTCGATGCGACCGAGCAGGCCGGCGTGCTTGCCGCTGGCCTCGACGCCGGCCAGGGCGATGAAGCGCAAGGGGCTGCCCGGCTCCAGCGCCTCGGCGCCCTGCGCGACGCTGGCGGCCTGCCAGAAGGCCTCGGCCGCACGCGCCTGGCGCAGCATGCGCTGCTGCTCCAGCCACTTGACGACGATCACATACCAGCTCGCCGCCGACATCGCCACCATCATCAGCAGCACCAGCTTGGCCACCAGGTCCGAGCCGGCCCACAGCGCGACCAGCCCGTAGGGATTGCTTTCAGTCACCGCAAAAGGCTCCAGAAGAACGTCCAGAAGAAGGAATCGGGCCGGACTATACCGGCGCCGACGGATGCAGCGTGTGCGGGGCCATCGCCCGCGCCACGTCGGCGTCGTGGGTGACCAGCAGCAGCGCGCAGTCCAGGCGCGCGGTCTCGCGGGCCAGCAGCGCCAGCGCCTGCTGCTGGGTCAGCGGATCGAGCCGCGAGGTCGGCTCGTCGGCGAACAGCAGCGCCGGGCCGGTCCACAGCACCCGCGCCAGCGCCAGGCGCTGCAGCTCGCCACCGGAGACCTGCGCCGGACGGCGCGCCAGCAGGCCCGCATCGATCTGCAGCGCCTCGAGCAGCCGGCGCAGCGCCGCCGCGTCCAGCCGGTGACGCCGGCCGACATCGCCCAGCGCGTCGGCCAGCGTCACCGTCGGCGCGAAGGAGCCCTGCGGATCCTGGTAGAGCTTCTGCAGCGCCCAGGGCGGCAGACCCGCGGCGCGGCGCACCCGGCCGCGGTCGGGCGCCAGCAGGCCGAGCAGCAGATTGCCCAGCGTGCTCTTGCCGCAGCCGCTCGGGCCCTGCACCGCCAGGCGCTCGCCACGGCCGATCGACAGATCCAGCCCGTCGAACAGCCAGTGCCCGCCGAACTGCTTGCCCAGGGCCTCGGCGCACACCACCGGCTCGCCGACCGGAGGCGATCCGGACGGCTCGGCCGCAGGCCAGCCCGACGGGTCGGCCGCGATCAGCGCGCGGGTGAAGGCATGGGCCGGCGCGGCCAGCACCCGGGCGGTGTCGCCCTGCTCGACGCACTCGCCCTCGCGCAGCACCATCAGCCGGCCACCCAGTGCGCGCGCCACCTGCAGATCATGCGTGATGACCAGCACCGCGCCGCCCTCGCGGCGCAGCTGCTGCAGCAGCGCGACGCAGCGGTCGCGCCAGTGCGCATCCAGCCCCTTGGTCGGCTCGTCCACCAGCAGCAGCCGGGCGCCGCCGGCCAGCGCGATCGCCGCCGCCGCACGCTGCGCCATGCCACCGGAGACCTGCCACGGAAACTGCCGCACCGCCGCCCCGAGCCCGGCCTCGGTCAACGCGGCCCCGGCGCGGGCCGCCGCCTCGGCAGGTGCTGCGCCGCGCAGATGGCGATGCACCAGCGCGAGCTGCGGCTGTAGCCGCATCAGCGGATCGAGCGCCTGCGCCGGCTCCTGCGGCAGCATCGCCAGACGATGGCCCCAGAGCGGCTGGCGCCGGGCCGGCCGGTCGGCTGCGCTGGCCCGCCCCTCGATCACGACCTGGCCGCCCGCCTGCAGGCCCGACGGCAGCGTGCCCATGATCGCCTGCGCCAGCAGCGACTTGCCTGCGCCGCTCTCGCCCAGCAGCACCAGCGCCTCACCGGCATGCAGCGCCAGCGACAGCGGCCGCAGCAGCACCCGGGCGCCGGCGCGCACCGTCAGGTCCTCGACCCGCAGCAGGGCCTCGCCCGATGCCGTGTGCGATGGCGTGTGCGATGGCGTGTTCATGCGCGCACCTCCTCGTCGCCGACCAGCAGCATCATGCCCAGCACCGTCAGCATCAGCACCGCCACCGGCGCGGCGATCAGCCAGGGCGCCTCGTGCCAGTGCGGCAGCGCCTCGGTCATCATCAGGCCAAGCTCGGGGGCCGGAGGCTGCACGCCGACGCTGATGAAGCCCAGCGCCGCCAGGCCCAGCACCGCCTGCGCCGCCCCGAAGGCCAGCAGCGTGCCGAGCTGCGGCGCCAGCGCCGGCAGCAGGTGACGGCGCAGCAGATGCAGCGGCCCGAAGCCCAGCAGCCGCGCCGCCTGCACCGCATCGCCCGCCAGCACCGGGCGGCCGACGCTGCGACTGACGCGGAAATGCTCGACCCACATCACCAGCGCCAGACCCAGCGCCAGCATCTCCTTGCGCCCGGGCAGGATGGCCGCGCACAGCACCACCAGCAGCAGACCGGGAATCGACATCGCCGCATCGGCCAGCAGCACCAGCGCACGCTCGACCCGCCCGCCTTGCCAGGCTGCCAGCAGCCCCAGCAGCACGCCCGGCACCGCCGCGGCCAGCGTCGCCAGCAGCGCCACGCCCAGCGACAGCCGGGTCGCCTCGGCCAGCCGGGCCAGCACGCTGCGCCCGAGCAGATCGGTGCCCAGCGGATGCGCCGCGCCCGGCGGCTGCAGGCTGGCCGAGAGATCCTGCAGCGCCCCGTCGATGCCGATCAGCGCCGGCCCCGCCAGCCCGAACAGCGCCACCAGCGCCAGCAGCAGCGCCCCCGCCCCGCGAAGCCGGGCGCTCATGCGCCCTCCCCGGCCTGCGGCGCACGTCGGCGCGGATCGGCAGCCACGCCGGCCGCATCCATCATCAGATTGAAGCTCACGAACATCATGCCCATGCACAGTGCGGTGCCCTGGATCATCGGCACGTCGCGCGCGAAGACCGCATGCACCAGCGCATGCCCGACGCCCGGCCAGGCGAACAGCGACTCCACCACCACCGCGCCCTCGACCAGAAAGACCGCCTGCACGCCCAGCCAGGCCAGCACCGGCAGCGCCACATGGCGCAGGCCGTGATGCCGCAGCGCCTGGCCTTCGGTCAGGCCCTTCATCCGCGCGAACTCCCAGGCCTCCGAGGCCAGGAAGCCGCGCAGCGCCTGACGCGTGATGCGCGCCAGGCCCGCAGCCAGCCCGGCCGCCAGCGTGGCCGCCGGCAGCAGCAGGCTGGCCGGCCCCTGGTCGCCGGCCACCGGCAGCGCGCCGGTGCCCACGGCGACGACCAGCATCAGCAGCACCGCCAGCAGGAAGCTCGGCATCACCCGCAGCAGCACCGCCAGCGCCAGCGTCAGCCGGTCGACCGGACCGCCCGGCCGCAGCCCGGCGCGCAGGCCCAGCAGCGCACCCACCGGCAGCGCCAGCACCAGCGCCGCGCCGGACAGCTGCAGCGTGGCGCCAAGCTGGTGCGCCAGCTCCTGCAGCACCGGCGCGCCGGTCACCAGCGAGCGCCCCAGGTCGAGCTGGAGCAGGTCCAGCCACCATCCCGGCAGCACCTGCCAGAAGGATCGATCCAGGCCCAGCTCGGCGCGCACCGCATCGGCCGCAGCGTTGTCGACCAGATCGAAGCCGTAGCGCCCGGCCGCCACCCGCAGCGCCATGTCGCCCGGCAGCGCGCGCATCATCAGCAGGCACAGCGTGCCCACGCCCAGCGCCAGCACCAGCACCTGCATCAGCCGGCGCAGCAGCAGCTCAAGCGCCTTCATGCGCGCCACCGCATCGCATCCAGCCGATAGGACAGCTCCAGCGGATCCAGGATCACCCCATCGACCCGCGCGCCGACCGCCAGCTGCTGGCGGTACCAGCTGATCGGGATGACCGGCAGCTCGTCGTGCAGCACCGCCACCACCCGGCGGCGCAGCTCGGCCGCGCGCGGCGCCTCCGGACCGAGCCGGGCCAGCGTGTCGAGCGCGACGCCGACATCGGCGTTCTGCCAGCCCATCGCGCCCCAGTCGCCGCCGCCCGGACCGAAGTCCTGGCGCAGCGTGCCGACCGGGTCGGGCGTGCTGGCGTAGTTGCGCGCGCCCAGGCCGATCTGCAGCCGCCCGTCGCGGTGACCCAGCGGGATGTCGCCGGCATTGCCGACCGAGACCTCCAGCGCGATCCCGGCCTGGCGCCACTGCGCCTGCAGCGCGGTGGCCAGCGGCGGCAGCTCCGGCCGGTCCGGGAAGGTGCGCAGCTGCAGCGCCAGCGCCTGGCCACGCCCATCCTGCAGCCGGCCGTCGGCGCCACGCCGCCAGCCGGCCTGGGCCAGCAGCTGCTGCGCGGCGGCGGGCTCATGGCGCAGCGGCGCCAGCGACGGATCGTGCCACTCGCCCAGCGACGGCGGCAGCAGCTGAGTGGCGGCCAAGTCCGGATCGCGCAGCAGCGCACGCGCGATGCCAGCGCGGTCGACCAGCAGGCTCAGCGCCCGGCGCACCCGCACATCGGCCAGCGCCGGCAGCCCGGCATTGAGCTTCAGGTAGACGGTGCGCGGCAGCATCACCGTCTGCACCCGCAGCGCCGGGCGCTGGCGCAGACGCTGCAGGCTGGCCGGATCCAGGCCGTAGGCCAGATCGGCCTGGCCGCTCTCGATCATCAGCGCGCGGGTCTCGGCACGGCCGGCGGCCAGATAGGCGACGCGGCGGATCTGCGGCAGCGGCCCGCCGTTCCAGCCCTCGAACACCGCCGTCTCGGCCTGCTGCGGGGGCTGCAGCCGGGTCAGGCGATAGGGCCCGCTGCCGATGATGGCCTGCACCCGGCCGACGGCATCGAAGGCGGCCGGCGCCAGCACCAGGGTGCTCGGATGCGCCAGCAGCGCCGGCAGCGCCGCATGGCGCGCCTTCAGGCGGATGCGCAGCACCGTGTCGCTCTCGGCATCCATCGCCACGATGGGGGCACTCGACAGCAGCCCCGGCGCCACCCGCGCCGACTGCAGGCTGCGCAGCACCGCCGCCGCCGTCACCGGCGAGCCGTCATGAAAGCGCGCGCCCGGGCGCAGCTCGAAGCGCCAGATCAGCCCATCGGCGGAGACTTGCCAGCGCGCCGCCAGCGCCGGCCGCAGGGCGCCTCGTTCATCGGCGCCCACCAGCGTCTCGGCCACCTGCAGCCGCGAGAAGACAAAGCCGCTCTGCGACGGCTGCAGGCCGGTGATCTCCCAGGGTCCGACGATCTGCAGCGGTCGCTCGTCAGCCGCCAGCGCGGGCGTGAAAGGCAGCAGGCCGGCCAGCGCCAGCAGGCCACGGCGCCGGAAGGACGCCGGCGCGACAGGAAACAGGCTCATCAGCAAGGGCCGCCAAGGCGGGCGGCGAATGATTCTCGATTGCTAATGATATTTCATTACCAATGAGACTTGCTGGAATGGGGTTGTGCGGTGGGTGCCGGGCGTGGATCCCCACCTGCGCGGGGATGACGAGGCCAGGAATGAGTTCAGCAGCAGCTGTCGTGGCTGTGGCCGTGGCCGGGAGCGTGGGCCGCGGTGTCCTCGCGGGCCGGGGTGGGCGTGACAGTGCCCGCCGGTGCGGCGCAGTCGGCGCAGCAGCCGTACAGCGTCAGGTCGTGGTCCTCGATCGAGAAGCCCGGCGGGGCCAGCCGGGACAGGTCGCCCGGGCAGGCGTGCACGTCGAAGACGCGCTGGCAGCGCCGGCACTGGAAATGGTGGTGATGGCGGCGGCTGACCGGCTCGTAGCGCGGGTTCTCGCCGGGCAGCTGCACCACCGCCAGCGTGCCGTCATCGACCAGGGCCTTGAGATTGCGGTAGACGGTGGCGATGCCCAGGCCCGGCGCCAGCGACTGGGCCTGGTCGAGCACCTCCTGGGGCAGCAGCGGCCGGCGGGCCGCCTCGATCGCCTCGCGGATGGCGATGCGCTGACGGGTATTGCGTTCCATGCCGCAAGGTTAGCCGATCCGGAAGCGTTCAGAAGCAGGCGCTCAGAAGCGCCAGTCCAGTCCAAGCTGCAGCGTGCGGCCCTGGCCGCTGGCATAGCGCGGATCGAAGCCGATCATGTGCGCGCCGCTGGTGCGCAGCGTCAGCGGCGGATCGCGGTCGAGCAGGTTCAGCACCGACAGCGTCAGCGTCAGGTCGGCGCGCGGCTGCCAGCGGCTGGTCCAGTCCAGCGTCCAGTGCGAGGGCACCCGACGCTCGACGGCCATGCAGCTCAGGCCATCGGCGCTGGTGACCGCGCAGCCGGCCTCGGTCTGCACCATGTCCTGGTAGCCGCTGCGCCAGTTCACCCGTGCCTGGTGCGACCAGCGGCCGCGCTCGAGGGTGCTGGACAGGGCGACCACATGGCGGAAAGCCACCCGGTCATCGAGGCCGAAGCGGCCCAGGCTGGAGGCCCATTCGCCCTCGCTGCCCGGCACGGTGTAGCGCGAGTGCAGCAGCCAGGTGCCCTCGACACGCTGGGTGACGCGACCCCAGGGCGAGCCGTGGCGCAGATGCGCCTGCCAGTCCAGGCCGCGCTGCTCGACCCGGCCGATGTTGACCGGCAGCTGCCGCAGCGCCAGCACCTCGGTGCCGGTGGCCGCGCTGGTCTTGCGGGTGTAGAGGCTGGCGTAGCGCACCGGATCGTTGAGGATCAGCTGCTCGCTGATCTCCTGCACCGCGTCGCGGATGCGCACCGACCACAGGTCGGCGCCGAAGCCGACATCGGCCGAAGGCGCCAGACGCAGGCCGGCCGACCAGTGGCTGGAGCGCTCCGGCCTCAGGTCCGGGTTGCCGCCCTTGAGCAGGTCGATCTGGTTGCTGCCCGGCCAGCACAGCGCGGCATAGGGATGCGAGCCCAGGCCATTGGCGGCGGTGAACGGGCAGGCGTAGCTGCCGGCGGTCACGCCGTAGTCCTGCTCGGCGCGAGCGACCTGCAGCAGATCAGGCGCCCGGAAGCCGGTGCCGGCCGCAGCCCGCCACATCGTCGAGGCCGAGGGCTGCCAGCGCCAGCCGATGCGGCCGGTGGCCTCGCTGGCCGAGCGGCCGATGCTGCGATCGGCCAGATGATCCTGCACCGGGCCGATGCGGTCGGCGCGCAGCGAGGCATCCAGGCGCATGTCACGCCGCAGCGGCAGCGCCAGCTCGCCGTAGGCGCCGGCGCTGTCGCGGCTCAGGTCGGCAGCGGTCTGGGCGTCGCTCGACAGCAGCGCGCCGCTGCGGGCGGTGTCCGACAGCGTGCGGCTCCAGCCGCTGCGGCGCCACTCTGCGCCCAGGCCGAGCTGGGCCGGGCCGCCCGGCATCTCGAACAGTGCCGTGGTGCCGCCCGCCTCCAGACCCGCCAGATGGGTGCGCGCGGTGTCATAGCGACCGCGCCAGCCGGCCTGCGACAGCGCCGCCAGCCCGCTGGCGTCCTGACGCGCCGCAAACGGATCGAGCCGGCCGTCGGCCAGCGCCGCCTGGAAGGGGGCCGCCAGCAGCCAGCCATCGCGCAGGTCCTGTCGCTGCTCGTGCAGCGACAGCAGCGCGCGGGTGCGCAGCTGCCAGCCCGCCGCTTCACCATCGAGGCCGGCGCTGACATGCATGCGGCGGTTGCGGTAGTCGACCACCCGCGGCCCGGCGTCCTGCAGGCGCCAGCTCACCACGGTGCCGTCGAGACCGTCGAGCTGCTCCTGGCTCAGCCAAGGCGCCACGCTGCGCGCGAAGGCGACCGAGCCGGCCTCGAGCGCCACGTCGGCCGGATACGGCGCCACCGTCGCGCGGGTCAGCGTCTCGCGCCACAGCGCGGTGCCGCGCAGCGTCCAGCCCGCGTCGAGCCGGCGCGCGCCGTCCAGCGTCAGGCCGGTGCTCTGGGTCTGTGGCGCCACATCCACCGCAGCCGCGTAGTCGTAGTAGCACAGCCCGCCGGCCTCGATGTGGCCACTGCCGCAGCGGCCGCTGGCCAGCAGGCCGGGATTGATCCAGGCCGCACCAGCCTCACCGGCGGCGTCGGTGTAGCTGACGGCCGCATTGGCCGGCACGCTGCGCATCGAGCCGTTGAAGAACAGCAGATCGCGGCCCTGCGCGTCGCGGAAGCGGATCAGGCCGGTCGAGGCAAAGTCGCGCTGCGAGGCGCGGACCGCCTGGGTGCGCGCCAGCTCCAGCGTCCACGACAGCGTGCCGCCGTCGCGCTGCTCGTCGCCCACGCCCTGCGACAGCGAGGCGCTCCAGCCGCGCCCGCCCCCGTGCTGCGGCCGCAGCGCGCGCACCGACAGCTCGGGCGCACGCTCGCCACGGCGCAGGATCAGGTTGACCACGCCGCCGATGGCGTCGGCGCCGTACAGCGCCGAGGCGCCGTCGCTCAGGATCTCGATGCGCTCGAGCGCCGCCAGCGGCAGCGAGCCCAGATCGACCACCGAGCCGGAATCGGCCGGCGCCAGGCGCTGGCCGTCGAGCAGCACCAGCGTGTAGCGCGCACCCAGGCCGTGAATGGAGGCCGCGGTCACGCCGTTGCCGTCATTGCCGACGCTGTCCGACAGCGCCAGCATGCCCTGCATCTGCGGCAGCCGCTCCAGCAGCTCGGCCACGCTGCTGGCGCCGGAACGCTCGATCTCGGTGCGCTGCAGCGTGCGCAGCGGCGCACTGCCCTCGCCCACGCTGCGCAGCATCCGGCTGCCGGTCACCTCGACACGCGAGAGTTCGAGGGCCTCGGCCGCGGCCGCGGCCACCGGCAGCAGCGCCAGTGCGGCGGCGGTAGCCGCCAGCCTGGTGTTCTTCTTCATTTCAATCCGTCAATGATGTTGTCGATCGGAAACCCAACTCGACAAATCTTAACGTACCGATAGTTATTTCCTATAAGTCAAGGTTCAGTGAATTTTCACTGCGTTGCAGATACATCACGCGGCGGGATCCATTCGCCGGGCGATCTCGGCCACCAAGGCGCGCGCCAGCGTCTGCTTGTCGCACGGGCTGCCGTCCGCCGGCAGCGGGCGGCTGTGCTGGGCATCGACCAGCAGCAGCGCGTTGTCGTCACGGCCAAAGGTGGCCGGGCCCAGGTTGCCGACGATCAGCGGAATGTTTTTTCTGTGAAGCTTTTCACGCGCGTGGTGCTCGAGCTTCTCGCTCTCGGCGGCAAAGCCGACGCAGAACGGCCGCTGCGCCTCGGGCAGGCGCGCCACCGTGGCCAGGATGTCGGGGTTCTCGGCCAGCTCGAAGCTCGGGGCGACCTTCTTGCCGTCCTTCTTGATCTTGTGCTCGGACAGCGCGGCCGGGCGCCAGTCGGCCACCGCGGCGGTGGCGATGAAGAGATCGTGCTGCGGCGCGCGCGGCATCACCGCGTCGAGCATCTGCTGCGCCGAGCGCACATCGACGCGGCTCACGCCGCGCGGCGTGTCCAGGTGCACCGGGCCGGCCACCAGCGTGACCTCGGCGCCGGCCTCGCGGGCAGCGCGCGCGATCGCGAAGCCCATCTTGCCGCTGGACAGATTGGTGATGCCGCGCACCGGGTCGATGGCCTCGAAGGTCGGGCCAGCGGTGATCAGCAGGCGCCGCCCGGCCAGGGGCTTCGGGGCGAGCGCCGCCACCAGCTCCTCGACGAGGGCCTCGGGCTCGATCATGCGCCCGTCGCCGATCTCGCCGCAGGCCTGGGCGCCGGCATCCACGCCCAGCACCTGCGCGCCGTCGGCGGCGATCTGGCGCAGGTTGCGCTGCGTGGCCGGGTGCGCCCACATCTCGCGGTTCATCGCCGGTGCGACGATCAGCGGCACCGGGCGGGCGTCGGCCGCGCCGCTGGCCAGCGGGCGCGCCAGGCAGGTCAGGCTGAGCAGGTCGTCGGCGCGGCCCTGGGCCAGGCGGGCGATGAAGTCGGCGCTGGCGGGCGCCACCAGCACCGCGTCGGCGCCGCGGGTCAGGTTGATGTGGGGCATGCCGTTGGGCTCGCGCGCGTCCCAGGTGTCCAGCGCGACCGGGTGGCCGGAGAGCGCCTGCATCGTCTCGGCGGTCATGAAATGCAGCGCGCCGGCGGTCATCGCGACCCGCACCTCGGCGCCGGCCTTGACCAGCAGGCGCGCCAGCTCGGCGCTCTTGTAGCAGGCGACGCCGCCGCTCAGGCCGAGCACGATGCGGCGGCCAGCAAGATCGGCCCGGGGGCCCGGGGCGGACGGAGCGAGGGTCATGAGCGTGGATTCGGTCATGGGCCGCGAGTCTATACGGGTGAGCAACGCGGCAGACAATGAACGCTGTCCCCGAAAAGACTACCCCCTCACGTATGAACACTCCCAAGCACGCCCGTCGCTTCCGCCGCCCGCCCCTGCGCACGCTGATGCTGCTGCCGCTGGCCTCGATCGCCACCGTGGTGACGGCGCCGGCCCGGGCGCAGGATGCCGTGCCGCCCGCATTGCCTGCGCCGGTGCCGCAGGCCACGCTGGAGCGGGTCGAGATCCGCGCCAGCCGGCCCGACGAGAGCCGCGAGCGCCGCCAGGCCACCGCCGCCAAGACCGTCATCGGCCGCGAGGAGCTGGAGCGTCAGGGCGACGCCACCGTCACCGAGGTGCTCAGGCGCCAGCCCGGCGTGACGCTCGACGGCCGCCCGGGGCGCGGCGGCAATCCGCGCCTGCGCGGCCTGGGCAGCGGCTACACCCAGATCCTGATCAACGGCGAG
>JBJOPV010000119.1:0-10700 GCA_046050625.1 Pseudomonadota bacterium | reverse complement strand
GCTCGAGGCCGTCGGCGTCGGCCCCGGCGACGAGGTCATCACCACCACGCACACCTTCACCGCCAGCGCGGAGGTGGCGCGCTACCTGGGCGCCGACGTGCGTCTGGTCGACATCGACCCGGCCACGCTGTGCATCGACCCGGCCGCCATCGAGGCCGCGATCACCCCGCGCACCAAGGCGATCGTGCCGGTGCACTTCGCCGGGCGCGCCGCCGAGATGGGCGAGATCCTGGCTATTGCCCGCCGCCACGGCCTGAAGGTGGTCGAGGACGCCGCGCACGCGCTGCCCACCACCCACGCCGGGCAGATGATCGGCACGCTGGCCAGCGACGTCACCGTCTTCAGCTTCTACGCCAACAAGACCATCACCACCGGCGAGGGCGGCATGGCAGTCACGCGCGATGCGCAGCTCGCCGCGCGCATGAAGGTGATGCGCCTGCACGGCATCAACCGCGACGCCTTCGACCGCTTCACCGCCAAGGTGCCAAGCTGGTACTACGAGATCGTCGCGCCCGGCTTCAAGTACAACCTGACCGACATCGCCGCGGCGCTGGGCATCCACCAGCTCAGGCGCGCCCGCGAATTTCGCGACGCCCGCGCGCGCATCGCCGCGCAGTACGACGCGCTCCTGGCCGACCTGCCGCTGACGCTGCCGCCGCAGCCCGCCGCCGGCGACCTGCACTCCTGGCACATCTACGTGCTGCGCGTGACCGAGGACGCGCCGGTCGGGCGCGACGCGGTGATCGAGGCGCTGTTCGCCGCCGGCATCGGCAGCAGCGTGCACTACATCCCGCTGCACCAGCAGCCCTACTGGCGCGAGCGCTACCAGCTGCGCGCCGAGGACTTCCCGCACAGCCAGAAGGCCTACGAGGCCACCTTCAGCCTGCCGCTGTATTCGCGCATGACGCCGGCCGACGCCGAGCGGGTGGCCGCGGTGCTGCGCGGCGTGCTGGCGCGCTGAGCGGCCCAGGCGGTTGCTTGACGACATGGCCAAGCGCCTGCTCGACCTGCTGCTGGCCGGCTGCGGCGTGATCGTGCTCTCGCCGCTGCTGGCGCTGATCGCGCTGGCGGTGCGGCTGGACTCGCCCGGGCCGGTGTTCTTCCGCCAGGTGCGGGTCGGGCGCCACGGCCGCGAGTTCCGCATCCACAAGTTCCGCACGATGACGCACGCGCCGCAGGACCGCGGCCCGCAGCTCACCGTGGGCCAGGATGCGCGCATCACCCGCGTCGGCGCGCTGCTGCGCCGCACCAAGCTCGACGAGCTGGCGCAGCTCCTCGACGTGCTCGAGGGCTCGATGAGCCTGGTGGGGCCGCGGCCGGAGGTGCCGCGCTATGTGGCGCTCTACCCGGCCGGGCTGCGCGAGAAGGTGCTGTCGGTGCGCCCCGGCATCACCGACTTCGCCTCGATCGAGTACCGCGACGAGAGCACGCTGCTGGCGCGCAGCACCGACCCGGAGCGCACCTACCGCGAGGTGGTCCTGCCGGCCAAGCTGGCATTGCAGGCGCGCTACGTCGACGAGGCGGGCGTGCTGACCGACCTGAGGCTGATCCTGCGCACGCTGCGCGCGATCCTCGAACGATGAGCTGGCACACCCTCGACACCCTGCTGACCCGCATCCGGCCGCACCGCGAGCCGCTGGCCCTGGCGATCGACGCCGCGGTCATCGCCGCGTGCTGGAACATCACCTACCTGTTCCGCCTGGGCTTCGAGCGCGGGTGGAGCGCGCGGCCCTCCTACGACGGCTGGGTGCTGGCCGGGCTGCTGGCGCTGTATGTCGCGGTGTTCGCGGCGCTGAAGGTGCCCAAGGGCATGTGGCGCTTCTCCGGCTTCGGCGAGGTGCAGCGCCTGACCGTCGCCTGCGCGATCGCCGGGCTGCTCGGGGCGGTCGGCGTGCTGATGGCGCAGCTGGTGCAGGTGCCGCGCGCGGTGCTGGCGCTGCATCCGGTCGTCAGCCTGATGGGACTGGCGATGGTGCGCATCGGCTACCGCATGCTCTACGAGCACATGCGCGGGCGCCTGTCGGGCTCGATGCACGAGACGCGCCGCGCCCTCGTCCTGGGCGCCGGCGACGCGGCCAAGCTGCTGATGGCCGGCATCCAGCACCACGGCTGGGTGGTGGTCGGCCTGCTCGACGACAACCCGCGCAAGCTGGGCGCGCGCATCGGCGGCGTGCCGGTGCTGGGCGAGCTGGAGAGCGCGCCGCGCTGGGCCGCGGTGCACGGCATCACCCACCTGATCGTGGCGATGCCCTCGGCCTCGGCGGCGCAGCGCCGCCGCGCGCTCGATCTGGCCGCCGCCACCGGCCTGCCGGTGGTGACGGTGCCCACCGCCGCCGAGCTGCGCGAGGGTCAGGCCGTGGCGCAGGTGCGCGACATCGAGCCCGACGACCTGCTCGGCCGCGCGCCGGTGCAGCTCGACGAGGGCGGCATCAGCGAATGCCTGTCGGGCAAGGTGGTGCTGATCACCGGCGCGGGCGGCTCGATCGGCTCGGAGCTGTGCCGGCAGGTGGCGCGCTACGGGCCGCTCAAGCTGGTGCTCTACGAGCTGAGCGAGTTCGCGCTCTACCGCATCGAGCAGGAGCTGGGCGAGCACTTTCCCCACATCCCGTTGGTGCGGCTGGTGGGCGACGTGCGCGACCCCGAGCACCTGGGCGCCACCTTCGCGCGCCTGCGCCCGCAGGTGGTCTTCCACGCCGCCGCCTACAAGCATGTGCCGCTGATGGAGGAGGACAACGCCTTCTCCGCGCTGCGCAACAACACGCTGGGCACCTGGCGCGCGGCCAGCGCGGCGGCCGCCGCCGGCGTCGAGCGCTTCGTGCTGATCTCCACCGACAAGGCGGTCAACCCGACCAACGTGATGGGCGCGACCAAGCGCGCCGCCGAAATGGTGATCTCGCGGCTGGCCGCGCGCATGGCCGCCGGTGAGGGCCGCACCCGCTTCATGGCGGTGCGCTTCGGCAACGTGCTGGGCTCGTCGGGCAGCGTGATCCCGAAGTTCAAGGAACAGATCGCCCGCGGCGGGCCGGTCACGGTGACGCACCCGGACATCACCCGCTTCTTCATGACCATCCCCGAGGCGGCGCGGCTGGTGGTGCAGGCCGGCGCCATCGGCGAGGGCGGCCAGGTCTTCGTGCTCGACATGGGCGAGCCGGTGAAGATCGTCGACCTGGCGCGCGACCTGATCCGCCTGAGCGGCCACACGCTGGCCGAGATCCCGATCGCCTTCAGCGGCCTGCGCCCGGGCGAGAAGCTGTTCGAGGAGCTGCTGGCCGACGCCGACGCGACGCTGCCCACCCGCTTCGAGCGGCTGCGCATCGCGCGGCTGGACGCTTCGGCCACTGCGCTCGACGAGGTGCAGCTGCTGCTGGACTGGGCCCGCGCCCGCTCGGCCGCGCCCGACGACGAGGTTCGCGAGCGTCTGGCACGGCTGGTGCCGGAATACCGCCCCGCGCGGATCAGGCCGACAGGCTGAGCGGCACGCCCCCGCTGCGCATCTGCTGCACCAGCAGGCCCGGCTCGACCGGCCGACCCAGCAGATAGCCTTGCAGGCGCTCGCAGCCGCACAGCCGCAGCGTCTCGCGCTGCGCGAGCGTCTCCACGCCCTCGGCCAGCGTGGCCATGCCGGTGGCCTGGCCGAGCTGCACGATCAGCCGCACGATCGCCTCGGCCTGCTGCGCCCGCGGCCCCGCTCCGCCCAGCGCGGCCACGAAGCTGCGATCGATCTTGAGCAGATCGACCGGCAGCTCGGCCAGCTGCGCCAGCGAGGAATAGCCGGTGCCGAAGTCGTCCAGCGCGATCGACACGCCCAGCAGACGCAAGGCGTGCAGCTGCTCGCGCGCACGCCGGGCATCCTGCATCAGCACCGTCTCGGTCACCTCCAGCTCAAGCCGGTCGGCAGGCAAGCCAGCACCGGCCAGCGCCGAGCGCACCCGGTCGATCAGCCCATCGCCGCGCAGCTGCAGCGCCGAGAGGTTGACGGCCAGCCGCAGCGGCACCGGCCAGCCCGCGGCCTCCTGACAGGCGCGGTGCAGCACCCACTCGCCCAGCAGGACGATCAGACCGTGCTCCTCGGCCAGCGGCACGAACTCGGTCGGCGAGATCCAGCCGCGCACCGGATGGCGCCAGCGCAGCAGGGCCTCGGCGCCGCCGAGCCGCCCATCGGCCAGATCGAACTGTGGCTGGTAGTGCAGCGTCAGCACGCCGGCCTCGGAATGCTCGCCAGCCGGCGCGCGCAGCAGCAGGCCGAGATCACGGACCAGGCCATGCCGGCGCATCAGCTCGGCACGCATCGGCGCATCGAAGGTCCGCGCGACATCGCGGCCAGCCGCCTTGGCGGCGTACAGCGCCAGATCGGCATCCTGGAACAGCCGGTCGGCATCGGGATGGAGCACATCCCAGGAGGCAACGCCCAGGCTGGCGCGCACCTCGACGGCAGCCTGCTCGTCCTGCCAGACGGGGCGCAAGGCCTGCAGCAGCGCCTGCGCCATCGCCTCGCGTTCGACACCCTGGTGGGGGCGGTCGATCAGCAGGGCGAACTCGTCGCCGCCCAGCCGGGCCAGCACATGCGCGGCCGGATCGCCGAAGCGCGCCACGCAGGCCGACAACCGGCGCGCCGCCTCCTGCAGCAGGCGGTCGCCGACCGCATGGCCCAGGGTGTCGTTGACCTCCTTGAAGTTGTCGAGATCAAGCAGGCAGAGCGTCAGCATCGGCGCAGGCGGCACAGCCGACAGGCCGGCCGCGGCCACATGGCAGCGTGCCACCGCCTCGGCGCAGCGCCGCTGCAGCACATGGCGGTTGGCCAGGCCGGTCAGCACATCGGTGTGAGCCAGGCGCTGCAGCTCGCGCGACTGCTCGCGCAGCACCGTGACATCGCGCACCACGCCGCGCCAGCTGACGATGCGCGCCTCGGCATCGAGCAGCGGCACGCCGCTGACCGTCCAGTGCTGCCGGGCGGTCTGCAGCAGCTGGCGCGAGGGCAGACTCAGCTCCAGCGCCCGGAAGGGCTCGGGCTCCGACAGGCGCCGGGCCAGCCGTTCGCTGCCCTCGGCATCGCGCAGCAGCTCGATCAGCGCCCGGCCGATCAGCAGGGCGGCATCGTTCACGCCCAGGGCCTGCGCCATGCGCGAGGAAATGCGCCTCAGCCGGCCGCGGGCATCGGTCTCCCAGAGCCAGTCGTCGGCGTGCTGCTCGAAGTCGCGCAGCAGCAGGTCGAGCGCGTGGCGCTCGCGCCGGGCCGTGGCCTCGGCCTGCAGCCGGTGGCGCACGCTGCGCCCGATCGCGTTCAGCGACACCATCACCAGCAGCGCCATCAGCAGCGTCAGCGGCACCGAGACGTCGCGCACCAGACCGTCGAGCTGCAGCACGCCCAGCAGCACCCCGACCGAGGTCACCAGCGTCCAGCCCATGCCGCCCCAGCGCAGGGGGGCGCCCGCCATCGCGCCGATCGGGATCGCGGCGCAGGCGATCATGCCCAGCAGATAGCGCCGCTCGGCATCGACCTGCGGATAGATGAAGGCCGAGATGCCCGCGAACATCAGCCCGGTCAGCACGCTGTGGCCGATCAGGCGCCAGCGCACCGCCGGCTGGGCCAGCCGTGCCAGCGGCCAGCCCAGGCTGCGCAGCACGTCGAGCAGCTCCAGCAGGCCTGCGGCTGTCAGACCGACCGGCCAGGCCAGCACCCAGCGTTGCGCCCCGCTCATGACCGGGTGCACCAACCACAGCACCAGCAACCCGAGGCCGACCGAACTGCAGGCCGCCATCACTGCCATGCGCAGCACCACCTGCATCAGTCGGCCCTGCTCGTGGCTCAGACCGTCGGCATCTTCAGCCCAGCCGGATCGGGCACCGATCAGCGTGGAGCGGGATTCGGCAGCAGGCATGAGCGTCAGGGCAGGCGACGAACGGTGGGCGATGGACAGCGAGCGACAGGCAAGGCGGCGCGGATTATCGCGATTCCGGCTGGACAGCGATCGAAGACCTTTGCCCGGTCTGCCGCGCCCCGACCACACGCCGCGTGGCTTCCTTCACATCCAGCGCCGCGGCGAACAGGTAGCCCTGCACCTGGTCGCAGCCGTGGCGGCGCAGCGCCTCCAGCTGCGCGGTGGTCTCGACACCCTCGGCCAGCGTCTTCATGCCCAGCGCCTGGCCGAGCTGGACGATGGTGCGCAGGATCTGATCGGCCTGCGGCCCGCCGCCATCGAGCGCGATGACGAAGCTGCGGTCGATCTTGAGCGTCGTGATCGGATAGGTGCGCAGCGACGACAGCGAGGAGTGCCCCGTGCCGAAGTCGTCCAGCCCGAGCCGGATGCCCAGCGCGCGCAGCGCCTGCATGCGGGTGCGCGCGCTGGCCGGATCGGCCAGCACCGCGGTCTCGGTGATCTCCAGTTCCAGGCGTCGCGAGGCCAGTCCGGTCTCGGCCAGCACTTCGGAGACCGTGCGCACCAGATGCCGGCCGGCGAACTGCACGCCCGACACGTTGACCGCGATCTTGGTGTCGCCGCCCCAGCGCGCTGCGTCCTGGCAGGCCTGGCGCAGCACCCACTCGCCCAGCGCGACCACCAGGCCGGTCTCCTCGGCGACCGGCACGAAATGCGCGGGCGAGATCCAGCCGCGCTGCGGATGGCGCCAGCGCAGCAGCGCCTCGAAGCCGGTCAGCCGGCCGTCGGCGACATCATGCTGGGGCTGATAGTGCACGCTCAGCCAGCCGCAGGCGGGCTCGGACAGGCGCTCGCCGCCGGGCTCGAGCCGGCGCCGCGCCGCCTCCAGCGCCTGCCCAAGCTCCTGGATGACCAGATGCCGACCGGCCATGCGCTCGCCCATCGCCGCGTCGAACAGCCGCACCATGTCGCGCCCGGCCGCCTTGGCCTCGTACAGCGCGATGTCGGCCTGCTGCAGCAGCAGTGCCGCGCGGGTGCCTGGCCCGTCCCAGGCGGCCGCGCCCAGGCTGGCGCGGATCTCCACCCACAGCGCCTCGTGCTGCCAGGGTTCGCGCAGCGCCGCCAGCAGCGCCAGCGCCAGCTCCTCGCGCTCGACCGCCAGCAAGGGCCGCTCGATCAGCAGCGCAAACTCGTCGCCGCCCAGCCGGGCCAGCACCGCCTCGCGCCCATCGGCCCCCAGACCGCGCTCCTGGAGCACCGTGCGCAGCCGCCGCGCCACCTCCTGCAGCAGCCGGTCGCCCACCAGATGGCCGAAGTGGTCGTTGACCGTCTTGAAGTTGTCCAGGTCCAGCAGCAGCAGCGACAGCGGGCTGTCATCGTCCCTGCCGGGCGCGGGCGACACCCGGCGGGCCAGCGCCTGCACCGCCGTCTCGGCACGCTGCTGCAGCACATGGCGGTTGGCCAGGCCAGTCAGGGTGTCGGTGCACGCCAGGCGCTCCAGCTCGCCGGACTGCTGGCGCAACAGCGTCACGTCGCGCACGATGCCGCGCCAGCCGGTCTGCAGCCCGACCGCATCGAGCACCGGCACGCCGCTGATCGACCACCAGCTCGGCAGCCGGCCGGGTCGGCTCACCGCCACCTCGATGCCGCGAAAGGGCTGGCCCGACTGCAGTGCCGCCACCAGCGCCAGCAGCTCGGGCGGCATGCGGGCATCGCGCCGGCCGCGAAAGCCTTGGCGCATCGCCAGCGAGGCACCGCCCTCGCCGCTGCGCAGCACCTGCACCAGATCCTGGCCGGCCAGCGCCTGAGGCGTCTTCAGGCCCAGCTCGGCGGCCATGCGTGGCGCCACCTGCCACAGCCGGCCGGCCCGGTCGCCACTCCAGGTCCAGGCGTCGGACTGGGTCTCGAAATCGCGCAGCAGCATCGAGATGGTGTGCTCGCCCCGGGCGGCCTCGCTCTGGGCCTGCAGCCGCACCAGCAGCGTGCGCGACACCCCGCGCACCGAGACGCTGACCAGCAGCCCGATCAGCACCAGCAGCGCAAAAGCCACCGAGAACACCGGCGTGCCCACCACCAGCAGCGCCAGCAGCGCGCCCAGGCCGAGCGTGCCGGCCCACAGCGCTGATAGCATCGGCAGCGCCGCCAGCTCGATGGCGCCCGCGCACAGCGCACCACCCAGCATCACACCGACCAGGAACTGCCCCTCGCGGGCCATTTCGGGAAAGGCCTGCACCGCCAGCATCGCCAGCAGCAGGCTGAACAGGCTGACCGGCCAGCCCAGACGCAGCAACGCCAGCGTCGAGCGCAAGGCCTCGTCGTCGCCGCGGCCGAGCCGACGCATGTCCAGATGCCAGGCCAGCGCCAGCAGCATCTGCAGCCCTGCCCAGGGCAGGATGCGGGCCAGGCCAAGCGCCTCGGCGCACAGCCAGGCCGCCACCGCCGTGAGCAGCAGCAGCGACGCCGTCATCCGGGGCACGATCTGCAGCACCCCGCGCACCTGCTGGGCGCGCCAGGGCGCCTGCGCCAGCAGCTCGTCGGGCCAGGAGTGGCTCATTTTCGGTTCGACAGGTTCGACAGTCATCAGACGAAAATTCTCGAGCGCCTCGCGCGGGGCACCCAGGTCGGAATGCTCGGGGGGCACCGCGCGTCGATCCCGGCCCTCCAGACACGGGGGCGACGGAACCGGATCCATGATCACCGGGAAAAGTAACGCTTTTCCAGCACCGCCACCCCGATCCTGGCTGAAATCGCCCGTACCGCACGCCGATCACCCCGGGACATCACGTCCGGATGGCGAGAGGCGCCAAGACCATGAAGAACACCGAGAACGTCGAACGCGCGGCAGACATCGTCCGCGAAGCGCTGAACCTGATGCGCAAGTACAGCGTGCCGATGCACCCGGTCAACTACGCGGTCTGGTACGCCTACGCCAGCGGTGACAACCTCGATCTGCGCAACGCGATCGACCGCTACATGCTGCAGCACCTGACGCTCGACGAGGCGGTGACCGAAGTGCTCTACCGACGTCATGTGATCGGCCACACCGATCCGGGCCTGTTGCAGCGCATGGGCGAGCGCATGAACAGCGCGCTGGGCCAGGCGGTCGAGTCCGCCGCCCGCGCCGGCGACCAGACCGCCGCCTACGGCAGCTCGCTGTCACGCTTCCAGGACGGTCTGGCCGGCCAGGCGCTGCCCGGCCTGGAAGAGATTCTCGCCACCACCCGCCAGATGCAGGCCGCCATCCAGGCGCTGCAGCGCCAGCTCGGCGACAGCCGCCAGGAGATCGGCCAGCTGCGCGACGAGCTCGAGCGGGTGCGCCAGGAGACCCTGACCGACACGCTGACCGGCCTGCCCAACCGTCGCGCCTTCGAGCAGCGCCTGGCGGCCTGCATGACGCTGGCCGCCAGCGCCGGCATGAACAGCCACGCCCCTTGCCTGCTGATGCTCGACATCGACCATTTCAAGCGGGTCAACGACAGCTACGGCCACGGCACCGGCGATCAGGTGTTGTGTGCGGTCGCCACGGCGCTGCAGGCCGGCACGCCGGACAACGCGCTGGCCGCGCGCATCGGCGGCGAGGAATTCGTGATGCTGCTGCCGGCCATGCAGCTGCAGGGCGCCCGGACGGTGGCCGAGCAGCTGCGCCAGAAGATCACCTTGCTGCGGACCCCGGCGCACAGCAAGACCGGTGCCGAGCTGCAGGTGCAGGTCACGGTCTCCATCGGCCTGACCTCGCTGCAGCGCGGCGAGACCGGCCGCCAGTTCATCGAGCGCGCCGACCAGGCGCTCTACCAGTCGAAGAACGGCGGCCGCGACCGCATCACCGTGCGGATGGGCTGAGCAGCGGCCGCAGGAATCGCCCCGTGTGGCTGGCCGCGCACGCGGCGATGTCCTCGGGCGTGCCGGCCGCCAGCAGCATGCCGCCGCCCGAGCCGCCCTCCGGGCCCATGTCGAGCAGCCAGTCGGCCGTCTTGATGACGTCCAGGTTGTGCTCGATCACCACGATCGTGTTGCCGGCCTCGCAGAGCTGGTGCAGCACCCGCAGCAGCAGCTCGATGTCGGCAAAGTGCAGGCCGGTGGTCGGCTCGTCGAGGATGTAGAGCGTGCGGCCGGTGTCGCGCTTGGACAGCTCCAGCGCCAGCTTCACCCGCTGCGCCTCGCCGCCCGAGAGCGTGGTCGCCGACTGGCCCAGGCGGATGTAGCCCAGTCCCACATCCATCAGCGTCTGCAGCTTGCGCGCGATCGAGGGCACGGCCGAGAAGAACTCGCGCGCATCCTCCACCGTCAGCTCCAGCACCTCGGTGATGTTTCGGCCCTTGTAGAGCACCTCCAGCGTCTCGCGGTTGTAGCGCTTGCCCAGGCAGGTCTCGCAGGGCACGTAGACGTCGGGCAGGAAGTGCATCTCCACCTTGATGACGCCGTCGCCCTGGCAGGCCTCGCAGCGCCCGCCCGCGACGTTGAAGCTGAAGCGCCCGGCGCCGTAGCCGCGCTCGCGGGCGGTCGGCACCTCGGCGAAGAGCTCGCGGATCGGGGTGAACAGGCCGGTGTAGGTCGCCGGGTTGGAGCGCGGCGTGCGCCCGATCGGGCTCTGGTCGACGTTGATGACCTTGTCGAAGTGGCCCAGGCCCTCGATCTCGTCGTGCGCCTCGGGCTCCTGGTGGCTCTGGTAGAGCTGGCGCGAGACGGCCGCATACAGCGTGTCGTTGATCAGCGTGCTCTTGCCCGAGCCGGACACGCCGGTCACGCAGGTCATCAGCCCGACCGGGATCTCGGCGGTCACGCCCTTGAGGTTGTTGCCGCGGGCGTTGCGGATGCGCAGCACGC
>JBJOPV010000118.1:0-10713 GCA_046050625.1 Pseudomonadota bacterium | reverse complement strand
CCCGAAATGGCCCAGCACCATGGCCAGGCAGGCCAGGCCGCACTCGGCCGCCTCGGTCTGCAGCACCACCGGCACGCGCGAGCGCATCGCCAGCGCGATGCGCAGGCTGTCGATCAGCAGCTGCGCCTTGCCCGCACCAGCGTTCTTCATGTCCATGTTCTCGCTCACGACTTCACCGCCTTGGCCGCGGTCAGCAGCGGCTCGAGCATCCATTCCCACAGCCGGCGCTGCTCCATCATCAGATCGGCCTGCACCCGCAGCCCCGGGCGCAGCGGCGCGCTCGCCTGCGCCGGGAAGACCTGACGCTCCAGCCGCACGGTGATCGCGTAGAGCGGCTCGGCGCTCGCTCCGCCCCCGGCGCCCGCGGCCTCCGGCGCGAAGCTGGCCAGGCCGAGCTGGTCGTCCAGACCGGCCGGATAGGTCGACACCGCCACCACCTCGCCGCGCTGGTGGCCGAACTTCTGGTACGGAAAGGCCTCATGGCGCAGCCAGACCGCGGTGCCCGACCGCACGAAGCCGACGGTGCGGCTGGGCGCGTACAGCACCGCCTGCAGCGTCGTGTCGTCGGGCACCAGCACCAGCAGCGGGCGCACCGCGTCGACCGTCGTGCCGGGCGCGCCCTGCAGCAGCGTGGCGCGCCCGTCCTGCGGCGCGGTGATGACGATGCGCCGGCGCGCCTCGGCGTCGGCCAGCTGCTCGCCCAGCAGCGCCAGCTCGCGCTCGATCGACTGCTCGCGGGTCTGGCGCGCGGCGCGGGCCTGGTCGAGCTGCTGCTCGACCTGCGCCTGCTCGCGCGCCAGCGCCAGCGCGTCGCGCCCGAGCGCCTGCAGGCGCTGGCGCTGGTCGGAGAGATCGCGCTCGCGCTCCTGCCAGGCCTCGCGGGTCACCAGGCCCTGCTCGAACAGCAGGCGCTGGCGCTGCGCGCTCTCCTCGGCCAGCGCGACGCGGCGGCGCTGCTCGGTCTGCTGCTGGCTGATCTGGCCGCGCTCGGCGCCCATCGCGCTCACCCGGCGCTGCAGCGCGCCGATGTCGGCCTCCAGCGATTCGACGGTGCGGCGGCGCTCGGCCTCGAGCAGCTCGCGGCGCTGCGCGATGCTGCCGCTGATCTGCGCCTGGTAGCCGGCGAGCGTCTCGGCGCCGGCCGGCCGGTCGGTGCCCAGCACATAGAGCACCTCGCCGCGGCGCACCGGCTGGCCCTCACGCACGCGCTGCTCGATGACGGTGGCGCCCTGGGGCGCCACGATGCGCATCACGCCCTGCACCGGCACCAGCTGGCCGCCGACGGTGGCGCGCCGGGTGTAGCTGCCCTGCGCGACCAGCAGCACCAGCGCGCCGGCCAGCAGCAGCGCGATCAGCGTGACCGCGTTCCACAGCGGCCGCGCACCCAGCAGCACCTCGCCGGCCAGGCGCGGACGCCGCCCGGCCATCACCTCGGGGCGGAACAGCGGGCTGTCGTCGTCGTCCTGAGCGACGGGCGACGCTGCCCCCGGCAGCGGCTCCTGGATCGTCGCGGGAAAGCCGGAATCGTCATCGTCGGGCGGGACAGCAGCGCGGGGCATCTTCGGATGGAAACAATGGGATACACATCGTAACCATCGTGCGCCCCATGCCGCCAGCGCCCCCCCGACCGCGGGCACCGGATCCGGCAGGAACGCAGTGGTGTCGATGGCGACCCCGACCGTGCCAAAGTGAAAATTCATGTCAGGCGCGGCTTGCCAAGGTTGACACCAGGCGACGCCCTCGGCGTGACAGGTTGCCGATCCCGGAGCGGCACACGAGAATCGCGGCCATGCCTGCTTCTGCCCTGGACGACCGCCGTCCCCTGCCCTCCCCCGAGCGCCTGCGCGCGCTGATCGACACGCTCGGCGACGGCCTGCTCGAGCGCGACACCGAGACCCGTCTGGCACTGCTGGCCGCGCTGGCGGGCGAGCATGTGCTGCTGCTCGGCCCGCCCGGCACCGCCAAGAGCGAGCTGGCGCGCCGCCTGCACCGCGCCTTCGACGGCGCGCCCTGCTTCGAGCGGCTGCTGACGCGCTTCTCCACCCCGGAGGAGCTGTTCGGCCCGCTGTCGCTGAAGGCGCTGGAGGAAGACCGCCACGAGCGGCTGACCGCCGGCTTCCTGCCCGAGGCCGGCATCGCCTTTCTCGACGAGGTCTTCAAGGCCAACTCGGCGATCCTGAACGCGCTGCTGACGCTGCTGAACGAGCGCGAGTTCGACAACGGCAGCGGCCGGGTGCGCGTGCCGCTGCTGAGCGTCGTCGGCGCCAGCAACGAAGTGCCGGCCGACGAGGCGCTGCGGGCCTTCTTCGACCGCTTCCTGGTGCGCCTGCCGGTGGCGCCGGTCAGCGAGGCGCGCTTCGAGGCGCTGCTGCGGCTTGACGAGGGCGGCGACCGGGCCCGGTCGCTGCTGCGCCCCGCCCCCGAGCCCGGCCTGGACGCGGCCGAGCGCGAGGCGGTGCGCCTGGCCGCGGACCGTGTCGCGCTGAGCGACGAGGCGGTCGAGGCGCTGCACCGGCTGCGCCGCTGGCTGGCCACGCAGCAGCCGACGCAGACGCTGTCGGACCGGCGCTGGCGCCAGCTCGTCGGCCTGATGAAGGTGGCCGCCGCCACCGAGGGCCGCACGCAGGTCGACGCGCTCGACCTGTGGCTGGCACCGCAGACCGCCGCACCGCTGCCCGAGCTGGCGCCAGCGCTGCAGGGCTGGTTCGCACACGAGATCGCCGGTGCGGTGCCGCAGGACGCCCCATGGCTGACGCGCGCGGTCGAGGCGCTGGAGCGCCAGCTCGAGCTCGAGCAGCGCGCCGAGGCCGAGGAGACCGGCAGCGGCGAGAGCGATCTGGCCGGCAAGATGGCGCTGGCCCGCGCGATCGGCGGCGGGCGCGACGCGGACGGCAGCGCCGGCACGATGCGCCTGATGTCGCAGGCGCTCGACGCCGCCTCGCGCCGGCGCTGGAGCCCGGTGCATGTCGCGGCCCGGGTCGCGCAGGTCGACGAGACCCTCGCCCTGGCGCGTCCGCACCACGCGGCCGCGCTGGCCGCGGCCGAGGCCCTGTCGGCGCGGCTCGAGGGCCGGCTGTGGATGCCGCCGGCCTGCGTGGCCGCGCTGCTGGGCGCGCATGTGCACAGCGCGCTGGTGCTGCAGGCGCTGCTGCAGCGGCTCGAGGCGGTGCGCGCAGGCTTCGCCGGCCTGCCGGTCCAGGCGCCGGCCGAAGGCAGCGAAGCGCCCGTCCCCGCGCCGGTGCTGCTGGAAGACTGAGGCCCCGTCCGGCACCGCGCCCAGGACCGCGCCCAGGACCGCGCCGATGTGCCGCTCGCCTGACCTACCGTGGAATCGTCTGGCCGAGCTGCCGCGCGAGCTGTGGCTGCCCGCCCTGGTGAGCAGCGTCGGCCACGCCGAGGCGCGGCTGCGCGACACGCGGCGCTGGCAGCAGGCGCTGGAGGCCGGCACGCTGCCGCCGCCCGAAGCCGATCTGGGCGACACCGCCGCGCTGGCCCCGATGCGCGAGGCCGCCACCGAGCTCGGCCTGCCCGGCCTGAGCCGCGGCCGCCCGGCGGTGGCGCAGCAGGTGCTGCGCACGCTGCTGTGGCATCTGGACCGCATCGTCGATCAGCAGCCCCGGCTGACCCGGGCCGAGGCGATCGCGGCCGCTGCAGCCGGCTTCCGGGTCGAGTGGCAGCGCGAGGGCAGCGGCTGGGACGAGCGGCTGGTGCTGCTCGACCGCCTGGGCGATCCCTCGCGGCTGAGCTGGGACGAACTGCGCGGCCACCTGCGCTCGCGCGCCTGGCGCGAGGCCCAGCAGGCCGCCGCCTGGCTGGAGCGCCTGCCGCAGCTCGCCGCGCTGATCAGCCGCCTGGGCCGCGCCGAGCGCCAGGGCGGCACGCCGCCGCAGGACGCGCCCGAGCCGCAGGCCGAGGCCCGCGCGGCCCACGGCCTGCGCGCCGTCGAGACCCGTCTGCCCGATGCGCCCGGCGAGCTCACCGGCCTGCAGCTCACCGGGCGCATCGACCGGATGCTGGCCTCCGAGGCGGTGATGCTGCGCCACCCGCTGCTGCGCCGCCTCTGGCGCGCCCGCCAGGCCGAAGGCCGGCTGCTGGGCTGGCAGTCCGAGGCGGTGCTGACCGACTGGCGTCCGGACCCGGCCGCGCCGCCGCGTACCGCACTGTCGCCGCCGGACCCGGAGCCGCTCGGCCGCGGCCCCTTCATCCTCTGTCTGGACACCTCCGGCTCGATGCGCGGCGCGCCCGAGAACATCGCCCGTGCGGTCGTCATCGCCGCGATGCGCGCGGCGCACGCCGAGCGGCGTGGCTGCGTGCTGATCGCCTTCGGCGGCCCCGGCGAGGTGATCGAGCGCGAGCTCGACCTGAGCCCGTCCGGCCTGCAGGCACTGATGGACCTGATGGGCCAGACCTTCGACGGCGGCACCGACGTGCAGACGCCGATCGAGCGCGCGGTCGAGCGGGTGCACCAGACGCACTGGCGCCAGGCCGATCTGCTGATCGTCAGCGACGGCGAGTTCGGCTGCATGCCCGCCACGCTGGCGCGGCTCGACCAGGCCCGAGAGCGCTTCGGCCTGCGGGTGCAGGGCGTGCTGGTCGGCGACCGCGAGACGATGGGCCTGCTCGACGCCTGCGACGACATCCACTGGGTGCGCGACTGGCGCCGCTACACCGACGATCCGCGCGCGGTCACCGAGGCCTCGCCGGTGCACAGCCGCAGCCTGACCGCGCTGTATTTCCCCAATGCGCTGTCGGGCCGGGCCGCACGGCATCACAAGGTACCCTAATGGGTATATAGAATCGCGGCCATGAACACCGCCGCCCCCTTCGCCAGCCAGACCACCGGCCGGCTGCGCATCGCCACCTTCTTCGACGAGGCCACCTCGACCTTCTCGCATCTGGTGATCGACCTGGACAGCCGCCAGGCCGCGATCGTCGACAGCGTGCTCGACTACGACCCGAAGTCCGGCCGCACCGGCACGCGCGGCGCCGAGCACCTCGCCGCGCAGGTCGAGGTGCTCGGGCTGACGGTGCAGTGGCTGCTCGAGACCCATGTGCACGCCGACCACCTGTCGGCGGCGCCGTGGCTGCAGGCACGCCTGGGCGGCACGATCGCCATCGGCGCACAGATCACCACGGTGCAGAAGACCTTCGGCGCGCTGTTCAACGCCGGCGACGACTTCGCCCGTGACGGGCGCCAGTTCGGCCGCCTGTTCGCTAACGGCGACACCTTCGCGATCGGCGGCCTGCGCGCGACGGCGCTGCACACGCCCGGCCACACGCCGGCCTGCCTGACCTATGTGGTCGAGGATCCGGCCGATCCGCAGGTCGCGCCGGCCGCCTTCGTCGGCGACACGCTGTTCATGCCCGACCACGGCACCGCGCGCTGCGACTTTCCCGGCGGCGATGCCGCGACGCTGTACCGCTCGGTCCAGCGGGTGCTGGCCTTGCCCGGCGACACCTGGCTGTTCATGTGCCACGACTACCGCCCCGGCGGCCGCGCCTTGGCGCACAGGACGACGGTGGCCGAGCAGCGCGCCACCAACGTGCATGTGCGCGATGGCATCGCCGAGGATGCCTTCGTGGCCATGCGCCGCGCACGCGACGCGACGCTGGACATGCCGGTGCTGATGCTGCCCTCGGTGCAGGTCAACATGCGCGCCGGCCACCTGCCGCCGCCGGAATCCAATGGCGTGCGCTATCTGAAAATCCCGCTCGACTGGCTCTGACATGCCGCGGCGCGGAGGGGTCTGCTAGGCTGACCGGCAGCACTCCCGAGGAAACCCCATGCTCCAGCTCTCCGACACCGGCCTTCAGGCCGTCGCCTCGATCGCCGCGCGCCACGGCTTCAGCACGGAGGCGGTGACCGTGATGCTGCAGGCGGTGCAGGCCGGCGGCGGCACGATGGCGCAGTTCAGCCATCCCGAGTTCGGCGGCTCGGGCCAGTGGATGAGCGGCGGCATGCTGATGCTCGGCGACATGTTCAACCACGGCCTGAAGGCGCGGGTCGACGGCCTGTGCCACGCGCTGGCCACACTGGCGGCCACCCGTGGCGACCTGTGGCTGAACGCACCGGTCTTCGGCGGCGGCAGCGCCTGGTGGCCGGCCGAGCTGGGCCAGCCTGCGGCCAGCGGCGCGCAGAACCAGATGCGCTACGCCTGGTTCCCGCAGGCGCGCCGCCTGGCGATCGACGGCGGCGGCGACGTGTGGGTCTACGACACGCTCGACCACCAGATCGGCGGCTTCTCGCAGCAGCAGGGCGGCGGTGGCGGCATCGCGATGAGCAGCCAGTTCGGCCCGGTCGACCTGACGCGGCTGCCGGTGGTGATGCGTGGCGGCGTGCCGGTCGCGGCGGTGCAGGTGCATGCACACGCCCCCGCCCCCGCACCGATGGCGATGCCCGCCGCGCCCTCCGACGGCGAGGACATCCTGGCCACGATCGAGAAGCTCGGCGCGCTGCTGCAGCGCGGCCTGCTGACCGAGCAGGAGTTCGCCACGAAGAAGGCCGAGCTGCTGGCGCGGCTCTGACCGGTGCCGCCCATACAACCCTTGAAACCACAATGATCCGAGCGGATGCGACGGGATCACGGACGAATCTACAAGAATCGGTGCACTGCGGGCAGAATGGGCCATGTCGCGCACCGTCATCACCACCCAAAGCTTCACCGACGCCGAGGCCGCGTTTGCGCACGCCAAGGCGATCTATGACTCCGGCATCGCACACCTGCGCCAGTCGCTGAAGGAATTCGTCGGCGGCTGCGACGACTTCGGCGGCCGGGTGCGGGCCTGCTACCCCTTCGTGCGGGTGCGGGTCGACACGGTCGAGCGCGCCGACTCCCGGCTGGCCTATGGCTTCGTCGCCGGGCCCGGCGTGCACGAGACCACGCTGACCCGGCCGGACCTGTTCCGCCACTACTACCGCGAGCAGTTCAAGCTGCTGCTGCGCAATCACGGCGTGGCGCTGGAGGTCGGGCTGTCGCACCAGCCGATCCCGGTGCATTTCAGCTTCGCCGAGAACGATCACATCGAAGGCACGATGAGCGCGGAGCGGCGCTCGCGCCTGCGCGATCTCTTCGACCTGCCCGACCTGGCCGCGATGGACGACGGCATTGCCAACGGCACGCACGAGCCCCAGACCGGCCACGACGGCCAGATGCGCCATCCGCTGGCGCTGTTCACCGCGCCGCGGGTCGACTACTCGCTGCACCGGCTGCGCCACTACACCGGCACGCTGCCGGAACACTTCCAGAACTACGTCCTGTTCACGAACTACCAGTTCTACATCGACGAGTTCGTGCGCCTGGGCCATGAACTGATGGCCGACGACACCAGCGAATACACCGCCTTCGTCGAGCCCGGCAATGTGCTGACCCGCCGCGCCGGCCTGCCCGCCGAGCCCGGCGACGCGCTGGGCGCACCGCCCCCGCGCCTGCCGCAGATGCCGGCCTATCACCTGAAACGCCACGGCCACAGCGGCATCACGATGGTCAACATCGGCGTGGGGCCCAGCAACGCCAAGACCATCACCGACCACATCGCCGTGCTGCGCCCGCACGCCTGGCTGATGCTGGGCCACTGCGCCGGCCTGCGCAACACGCAGCAGCTCGGCGACTACGTGCTGGCGCACGGCTACGTGCGCGAAGACCATGTCCTGGACGAGGAGCTGCCGCTGTGGGTGCCGATCCCGCCGCTGGCCGAGATCCAGGTCGCGCTCGAATCGGCCGTGGCCGAGGTCACGCAGCTCGCCGGCTACGAGCTGAAGAAGATCATGCGTACCGGCACGGTCGCCTCGACCGACAACCGCAACTGGGAGCTGCTGCCGCATCCGGGTCCGGAGCGCCGCTTCAGCCAGAGCCGCGCGGTGGCCCTGGACATGGAAAGCGCGACGATTGCCGCCAACGGGTTCCGTTTCCGGGTTCCATACGGTACCCTGCTCTGTGTTTCCGACAAGCCGCTCCACGGCGAAATCAAGCTCCCCGGCATGGCCAATCATTTCTACCGCGAGCGGGTCGACCAGCACCTGCGCATCGGCATCCGTGCCATCGAGATCCTGCGCCATCAAGGGCTCGACCACCTGCACAGCCGCAAGCTGCGCAGCTTCGACGAGGTGGCCTTCCAGTGAGGTGCGCTCCCTGAGGTGACAGGCCGGGCGCATCGCGCCCGCCTGCGGCCACGGCAGCAGATCCATGGAACTTGATGTCCGAACGCTGATGGTCGCGTTCTCGGTGAACCTGTTCGCCGGCGCGATCGCCCTGCCGACCATCATGGGCTGGCGCCGCATCGGCATCGCGGCGCGCCATGCAGTGCTGGCCACCGGGCTGCAGGCCCTGGGCTGGGCCGGCCTGGTCATGTCGACGCTGGTGCGCAACGAGTGGCCTGACCGGCTGCTGTCGACGCTGGCGATGGGCGCGATGTCGGCCAGCCTGGTCACGCTGTGGCGCGCCGTCCGGCTCTGGACCGGTCACGGGCGGCCTGAGGAGAGAAGCCCGGGCCTGGTCGTGCTGTGGACCCTGACGGTCCTGATGACAGCGGGCTACGGCCTCGGTTTCGACCACTACCCCTGGCGGGTCGGGCTGGCCAATGGGGTCCTGGGGCTGCTGATGCTGGGGGTGACGGCGGCGGCGCTGAGCCATTCGCCCGGCACGCACCGCGGCTGGCGTGCGGTGATCGCCACCAGCATGGCCGTCATGGCCACGGTCACCTTCTGGCGCGGCGTCCTGGGCGCATTCTTCACCGAGAGCTATCCCTTCATGACCGCACCGCATCCGGTCAACCAGTTCTCGGCGCTGGTCAGCAGCGTGGTGCTGCTGCTGAACTCGATGGCGCTGCTGATGGCCTACCGCGAGGAGGCCGAGCGCCAACTGCGCGAGCAGGCCATCACCGACGGTCTGACCGGCCTGCTCAACCGCCGCGCCTGGACCGAGCGCGCCGAGGTGCTGCTGGCTGACGCGCGCCGCTACGGTCAGCCGCTCGGGCTGATGATGATCGACATCGACCATTTCAAGCGGGTCAATGACGATCACGGCCATGCCCGGGGCGATCAGGCGTTGCAGCTGGTGGCCCGCATGCTGCGCGAGCAGCTGCGCTCGGGCGACCTGGCCGGCCGCTACGGCGGCGAGGAGTTCTGCGTGCTGCTGACCCACACCCGCGAGGGCCCGGCGCTGTCGCTCGACCAGCGCCTGCGCCAGTGCCTGCGGCTGCAGTCGGAGCCGGAGCTGGGCTTCGTGCTGGAGTACAGCGCCGGCCTGGCCGCGCTCGGCGAGAACGACCGCACGCTCGACGACCTGCTGCGCCGCGCCGACGCTGCGCTCTACGAGGCCAAGCGCGCCGGCCGCGCACAGGTGGTGCTGGCCGCGCGCTGAGCCCGCACGCGGCGACATGATTCTTTACCGGGGACGCATCAGGAACCCGGAACGGGCTTGATAAAAATCAGGGTAAACCCTTGGCTTCGCCACGAGCATGGTTCCACATGCCGTTGCAGCCCCCGCGATGACCCTGACCCTTCCGCACCTCGCGCCACCGGTGCCCCGCCGGCTGCCCCTGCTGGCCCTGGCGCTGCTGCTGGTCGGCTGCACCAGCCTGCCGCACACCACGGCCACGACACGCACCGACGTCGCCCTGCAGTCGATCACCGGCACAGACACCCCCGCCTCTGCGGCAGCACTGCCCGTGCTGTCGCGCTGGTGGCTGCAGTTCGACGATCCCCAGCTCGGCGAGCTGGTCGAGGACGCGCTGGTCGGCAATCTGGACATCGCCTCGGCGCGGGCCCGGGTGGGCCAGGCCCGCGCGCTGCGCGAGCAGGCCACCGCCGCGCTGGCGCCGCAGCTCGGCCTGGGCGCCAGCCTCACCCGCCAGCGCAGCAGCGGCAGCATGACGACGGTGCTGGCGCCCCAGCTTTCGGCCAGCTGGGAGCTCGACGCCAGCGGCCAGCTGGCCGCCACCGCGCGCGGTGCGGCTGCCGACCTGGCCTCGGCCGAGGCCAGCGCGCAGGCCAGCGCGCACAGCGTCGCTGGCGAGGTCGCGCTGGCGCATGTCGCGCTGCGCGGCAATCTGGCGCGGCGCGCACTGGTGCAGGCCAGCCTCGAGGCGCAGCAGCAGACGCTGCAGCTCACGCAGTGGCGCGCGCAGGCCGGCCTGGCCTCGACGCTGGATGTCGAGCAGGCGCGCGCCAGCCTCGAGCAGACCCGCGCGCAGCTGCCGGCCTGGGACACCGCGATCACCCAGGGCGAACATGCGCTGGCGGTGCTGCTCGGCCTGGCGCCGAAGGCGCTGCAGGCCCGGCTCGGCCGCGACGGCCGCCTGCCCTCGCCCGGCGAGGCGCTGGCCACGCTCGACCGCCAGCTCGAGGCCGGGGTGCCGGCCGCGCTGCTGCGCCGCCGCCCCGATCTGGTGGCGGCCGAGGCCACGATCAGCGCCGAGCTGGCCCGGCTGGATGCGCGCCAGGCGGCACGCCGGCCGGACTTCTCGCTGTCAGGCACGCTGGGCTGGCGGGCGCTGACGCTGGCCGCGCTGGGCGGCAGCAGCGCGCTGGTGGCCACGCTGGCCGCCTCGGTCGACTGGCCGGTGCATGACGGCGGCCTGCGCGCCGCGCAGGTCGAGGCACAGCAGGCGGTGCTGGCGCAGGCGCAGCTGAGCTGGCGCGCCGCCACGCTGGCCGCCGCCCAGGACGCCGAAGACAGCCTGACCGCGGCCGCCGGCAGCCGGGCGCAGGCCCGT
>JBJOPV010000117.1:0-10745 GCA_046050625.1 Pseudomonadota bacterium | reverse complement strand
GTCGCGCACGCCGCCCAGCGCCATGCGGACGAACTTGCGGCCGGTGGCACGCGCCACCGACTGCCCCAGCGAGGTCTTGCCCACGCCCGGAGGGCCGACCAGGCACAGGATCGGCGCCTTGACCTTGTCGACGCGCTGCTGCACCGCAAGGTACTCGAGGATGCGCTCCTTGACCTTGTCGAGACCGAAGTGGTCCTCGTCGAGCACCTCCTCGGCCAGCGGCAGGTCATGCTTGACCTTGCTCTTCTTCGCCCACGGCAGATTGATCAGCGTGTCGATGAAGTTGCGCACGACAGTGGCCTCAGCCGACATCGGCGACATCAGCTTGAGCTTCTTCAGCTCGGCATCAGCCTTCTTTCGCGCTTCCTTCGACATGCGGGCGGCGGCAATCTTCTTCTCGAGCTCCTCGAGATCGGCGCCCTCCTCGCCCTCGCCGAGCTCCTTCTGGATGGCCTTGACCTGCTCGTTGAGGTAGTACTCGCGCTGGCTCTTCTCCATCTGGCGCTTGACACGGCCACGGATGCGCTTCTCGACCTGGAGGATGTCGACCTCGTGCTCGAGCAGCTCCAGCAGCTTCTCGAGGCGCTTGTCGACCGCAACCATGTCGAGCACGAGCTGCTTGTTCTCGAGCTTGAGCGGCAGGTGCGCGGCGATGGTGTCGGCCAGTCGGCCAGCGTCATCGATGCCGGCGATCGAGGTCAGGATCTCCGGCGGGATCTTCTTGTTGAGCTTGACGTACTGGTCGAACTGCTGGGTGACGGCCCGGCGCAGCGCCTCGATTTCCGGCGAGCCTTGATCGGGCACCGGCACCGGCGTGACCACCGCGGTGAAGTGCTCGCCGCTGTCGTCGATGCTCTGGGTGGTGGCGCGCTGCATGCCCTCGACCAGCACCTTCACCGTGCCGTCGGGCAGCTTCAGCATCTGCAGGATGCTGGAGACGCAACCGGTCTCGAACATGTCGTCGGGTTTGGGTTCGTCCTTGCCTGCGGCCTTCTGGGCCACCAGCATGATCTGGCGACCCGCCTCCATCGCGGCCTCAAGAGCCTTGATCGACTTCGGCCGACCCACGAACAGCGGGATGACCATGTGCGGGAAGACCACGACATCGCGCAGCGGCAGCAGCGGCAGCGTGATCGGGTCCGGGGGAAGAATGGGGTGGCCTGACATCAGAACCTCTCTTTCTGCAGTCCCATCTGGGACCGCGGCACCGGTTTGCAAGGGGCGGCTCCCGCCCCGGCGCCCCGGCGCGGGATCACTCAGGCGCTGGCCTTGGCCTGCTCGCGATAGACGAGCAGCGGCTTCGTGCCTTCCTCGATGGTGTGCTCGTCGACGACGACCTTGGCAACGCCGTCGAAGGTGGGCAGATCGAACATCGTGTCCATCAGCGCCTGCTCCATGATCGAGCGCAGGCCGCGCGCACCGGTCTTGCGCTTGAGGGCCTTGCGCGAGATCGCCGACAGTGCCGACGAGCGCACTTCCAGCTCGACGCCGTCCATGCCGAACAGCTTCTGGTACTGCTTGACCAGCGCGTTCTTCGGCTCGGTCAGGATCTGCACCATCGCGTCCTCGGTCAGCTCGCCCAGCGTGGCGATCACCGGCAGGCGACCGACCAGCTCAGGAATCAGGCCGAACTTGACCAGATCCTCGGGCTCGATCTGACGGAACACCTCGGTGATGCTGCGCTCCTGCTTGCTCTTGACCGAGGCGCCGAAGCCGATGCCCGACTTCTCGGAGCGGTTGGCGATGACCTTCTCCAGGCCATCGAAGGCGCCGCCGCAGATGAACAGGATGTTGGTCGTGTCGATCTGCAGGAAGTCCTGGTTCGGGTGCTTGCGTCCGCCCTGCGGCGGCACGCTGGCCATCGTTCCCTCGACCAGCTTCAGCAGCGCCTGCTGCACGCCCTCGCCCGACACGTCGCGCGTGATGCTCGGGTTGTCGGCCTTGCGGCTGATCTTGTCGATCTCGTCGATGTAGACGATGCCGCGCTGCGCACGCTCCACCTCGTAGTTGCAGTTCTGCAGCAGCTTCTGGATGATGTTCTCGACGTCCTCGCCGACGTAGCCCGCCTCGGTGAGCGTGGTGGCGTCAGCGATCACGAAGGGCACGTTGAGCAGCCGCGCCAGCGTCTGCGCCAGCAGCGTCTTGCCCGAGCCGGTCGGGCCGATCAGCAGGATGTTGCTCTTGGTCAGCTCGACGTCGTCGGACTTCGTCTTGCCGGCCATGTGCTTCAGGCGCTTGTAGTGGTTGTAGACCGCCACAGACAGCGTGCGCTTGGCCTGATCCTGCCCGATCACGTACTGGTCGAGGCTGGCCTTGATCTCGGCGGGCACCGGCAGATCGTCGCGACCGGCCTTGGTGCCGGCCGGCGCCTCGGCTCCCGGGGCCTCGTCACGGATGATGTCGTTGCACAGCTCGATGCACTCGTCGCAGATGAACACCGAGGGGCCGGCGATCAGCTTCTTGACCTCGTGCTGGCTCTTGCCGCAGAACGAGCAGTACAGCGTCTTTTCGCCGGGAGAGCCTTTTTTGTCAGGCATGGGATGCGGCCTCGAGTCGAAGGAAAAGAAATGCCGGGAAACGCCAACCTTGCATCAGCCGCGCTTGGCGATGACCTGATCGATCAGGCCGTAGGTCTGCGCCTCGGCGGCGGACATGTAGTAGTCGCGCTCGGTGTCGTTCTGGATCTTCTCGAGCGGCTGGCCGGTGCGCTCGGCGAGGATGCGGTTGAGCTGCTCGCGCGTCTTCAGGATCTCGCGGGCATGGATCTCGATGTCGGTGGCCTGACCCTGGGCGCCGCCGAGCGGCTGGTGGATCATGATCTTCGAGTTCGGCAGCGCGAAGCGCTTGCCCGGCGCACCCGCCGACAGCAGGAAGGCACCCATGCTGGCGGCCATGCCCATGCACAGCGTCGAGACCTGCGGCTTGATGAACTGCATGGTGTCGAAGATCGACATGCCCGCCGAGACGCTGCCACCGGGCGAGTTGATGTAGAGCGAGATGTCCTTGTCGGGATTCTCGCTCTCGAGGAACAGCAGCTGCGCGACGACCAGGTTGGCAGTCTGGTCGTTGACCGGACCGACCAGGAAGATGACACGCTCGCGCAGCAGGCGCGAGTAGATGTCGTAGGAGCGCTCTCCGCGTCCGGACTGTTCGATGACGATGGGCACCATGCCCAGATTCTGCGTGTCGATTGCGCTCATTGCGGACCCTTGAAGCTTCACTCTTGTCTGGCGCGGGGACGTTTCGGACCGGAAAGGCCGCGACGTCCGCGACGAACCCGATTATGGGGGTTTGCGTAATTCAACACCCGGAACGGGTGTGCCGATCATGTGACAAGGGGCGCCTTAGGCGCCCCTTGTGATCGTTTCACCGACGGGAAATGTCGGCTTCAGATGCGCCTCAGGCGCCCATCAGCTCGTCGAAGGCCAGGGCCTTGTCGGTGACCTTGGCCTGAGCCAGCACGAAATCGGTGACGTTGGCCTCGATGACCACCGCCTCGACCTCGGCCATGCGCTGCTGGTCGCCCATGTACCAGGCGATGACGTCCTGCGGACGCTCATAGCTCTGCGCCATCTCCTCGATGTGGGCGCGCAGCTGCTCCGGCGTGGCCGACAGCGAGTTGGCACGCACCAGCTCGGCCAGCGACAGGCCCAGGCGCACGCGGCGCTCGGCCTGCGCGGTGAACATCTCGGCCGGGATCGGGGCCTTGTCGGCGTCCTTGATGCCGCGCTGCTTCAGGTCGGCGCGGGCATTGGCCACCAGGCGCTCGACTTCCGCCTCGACCAGCGCCTTGGGCAGGTCGAACGTGACGGCCTTCTCGATGGCGTCCATCACGGCCTGCTTGTTGCGGGCAGCGACGCGGAACTTGACCTCGCGCTCGAGGTTCTTGCGGATGTCGGCGCGCAGGCCCTCGACGCCACCTTCGGTGATGCCCAGGGACTCGGCGAAGGCGTCATCGACCACCGGCAGGTTCTGCTGCTCGACCTTCTTCAGCGTGACCAGGAAGTCGGCTTCCTTGCCCGCCACGTCCGAGCCGTGGTAGTCGTCCGGGAACTTCAGCGGGAAGGTCTTGGACTCGCCCGCCTTCATGCCGCGCACGGCCTTCTCGAAGGCTTCGAGCATGCGGCCTTCGCCGAGCAGGAACTGGAAGTCCTCGGCCTTGCCGCCCTCGAAGCGCTCGCCGTCGATCGAGCCGTCGAAGTCGATGGTGACGCGGTCGCCGTCGGTGGCTTCCTCGCCGGCGGCGCGCTCGCTGAAGGTGCGGCGCTGCTTGCGCAGGATCTCCAGGGTGCGGTCGATCGCGGCGTCGTTGACCTCGGCGGTCACGCGCTCGATCTGCACCGCCGACAGGTCGCCCACGACCACGTCGGGGTAGACCTCGAAGACGGCGTCGAACTGCAGCTGGCCGTCGGCCGCCTCGTCCTTCTCGGAGATGCGCGGGGCGCCGGCCACACGGACCTGGGCCTCGCCGGCGGCCTGCGCGAAGGCGGCGCCGACCTTGTCGTTCATCACTTCGTACTGGACCGAGTAGCCGTAGCGCTGGGCGACGACATTCATCGGCACCTTGCCCGGGCGGAAGCCATCGGCCTTGACCGTGCGGGCCAGTTTCTTCAGGCGGGTCTCGACCTCGGTCTTGATCTCCTCGGCCGACAGGGTCAGGGTGATGCGGCGCTCGAGCTTGTCGAGGGTCTCCACGGTAACAGCCATGTTCTGAAGCTCTACAGTTGCTTGAATTCAGGAGGGACGTCCGGCGCAGGAAACCGGAAGACGTCTGCATGTGGTGCGCGGGGCCGGACTCGAACCGGCACGCCCGTGAAGGCGTCAGGACCTAAACCTGGTGCGTCTACCAATTTCGCCACCCGCGCGGCCTGCACCGGATTTCCCGGAAAGCGCGACATTCTAGCCGAGTCGCGCGTCGTCCCGTCCGACACGGAACCAGGCGGCGTACATCGCCGGCAGCGCCAGCAGCGTCAGCGCCGTCGCCACGATCAGGCCGCCCATGATCGCCACCGCCATCGGCCCCCAGAAGACGCTGCGCGACAGCGGGATCATCGCCAGCACCGCCGCGGCCGCGGTCAGCACGATCGGGCGGAAGCGTCGCACCGCCGACTCGACCACCGCCTGCCGGTCGGGCACGCCTGCGGCGCGGTCCTGCTCGATCTGGTCGATCAGGATGACCGAGTTGCGCTGGATCATGCCCATCAGCGCGATCACGCCCAGCAGCGCGACGAAGCCGAAGGGCCGGTCGAGCAGCAGCAGCGCAGCCGCCACGCCGGCGATGCCCATCGGGCCGGTCAGGAAGACCAGCATCGCGCGCTTGAAGCTCTGCAGCTGCAGCATCAGCAGCGTGAAGGTCAGGAACAGCATCACCGGCACGCCCTTGGCGATCGAGCCCTGGCCCTTGCTGCTCTCGGCCACCGCACCGGCGATCTGGATGTCATAGCCCGGCGGCAGGTCAGCGCGCATCGTGTCCAGCGCTGGCCAGATCTCGGCCGTCACGGTGGCGCCCTGCATGCCGTCGGGCACGTCGCCCTGCACGGTCACGGCATACTGTCGGCCCTCGCGCCAGATCACGCCCGGCTCCCAGACATGGCCGATGCGCGCGATCTGCACCAGCGGCACCGATTTGCCGGAGGCGGTCGGCACGTAGGCGTTGCCCAGGTCGGTGATGGCGTCGCGCTCGGACAGCGGCTGGCGCATGACGATGTCGATCAGCTTGTCGCCCTCGCGGTACTGGCCCACCGGCGTGCCGCTGAGCAGCATGCGCGTGGCCTGCGCGATCGACTGGCTGGACACGCCCAGCGCGCGCGCCTTGTCCTGGTCGATCTCCAGGCGCAGCACCTTGACCTGCTCGTTCCAGTTGTCGTTGACGCCGATCAGGTTCGGGCTGGCCTGCAGCACCGCGCGCGCCTTGTCACCCCACGCCCGCACGATCTGCGGATCGGGGCCGACGACGCGGAACTGCACCGGATACGGCACCGGCGGCCCGTTGGGCAGCAGCGTGACCCGGCCACGCGCCTCGGGGAATTCGGCCGCCAGGATCTCGGGCAGGCGCCGGCGCAGCGCCTCGCGCTCGGCCAGATCCTTCGGCAGCACGATGGTCTGGCTGACATTGGTCTGCGGGAAGATCTGGTCCAGCGGCAGGTAGAAGCGCGGCACGCCCGAGCCGACCCAGCTGGTCACGCTCTCGACGCCGGCCTCGCCCTTCAGGCGCGCCTGCAGCCGCTCGGCCAGCCGGTCGCTCTCGGTGATGGTGGCGCCTTCGGGCAGCCACAGGTTGACCAGGATCTCCGGCCGGCTCGAATCGGGGAAAAACTGCTGCTGCACCCGACCCATGCCGGCCAGACCGAGCACGAACACGCCCACGGTCAGCGCGATCGTGATCCAGCGGTGATCCACGCACCAGCCCACCAGGCGGCGAAAGCGGGTGTAGAACGGCGTGTCGAACAGGTCGTGGGGCTGGCCGTCGGCGTGCGGGCGCACCTTCAGCAGCCGCGCGCCCAGGTAGGGCACGAAATACACCGACACCACCCACGAGATCAGCAGCGCCGCCGAGGTGACGGCGAAGATCGCGAAGGTGTATTCGCCCACCGTCGACTGCGCCATGCCGATCGGCAGGAAGCCGATGGCGGTGATCAGCGTGCCGGTGAGCATCGGCATCGAGGTGGCATCGTAGGCGTAGGTCGCAGCGTAGAGCCGGTCGTGGCCCTCCTCGAGCTTTCTGACCATCATCTCGACGGCGATGATCGCGTCATCCACCAGCAGGCCCAGCGCGATGATCAACGAGCCCAGCGAGATCTTGTGCAGCCCGACGCCCCAGTAGTACATGGTGACAAAGGTGATCGCCAGCACCAGGGGAATGGTCAGCGCCACCACCAGGCCCGGCCAGATGTCGATGCGCAGCGGCCGCGTGTGCAGGCCCAGGCTGATGAAGCTCACCGCCAGCACCACGACGATGGCCTCGACCAGCACCTTGACGAACTCGCCCACCGACTTGGCCACGGCCACCGGCTGGTCCTGCACCTGGGACAGCTCGACGCCGGCGGGCAGATCCCGGCGGACGCGCGCGACGCGCGCCTGCAGCGCCTCGCCCAGCGCAATGATGTCGCCGCCCTTGGCCATCGACACGCCCAGCGCGATCACCTCGCGGCCCTGGTGGCGCACCTTGACCGCCGGCGGATCGATGTCGCCGCGCCGGATGGTGGCGACCTCGCCCAGGCGGGTCATGCTGGCCACGCCGGTGGCCGGGTTGACCACGCGCAGCGGCAGCTGGCGCAGCGCCTCCAGCGAGCCGAACTGGCCGCCCACGCGCACCTGCAGGTTCTGGCTGCCGGCGTCGAGCATGCCGGCGTTCTCGACCGCGTTCTGCGCGCCGATCTGCGCGATCACCGCGTTCAGGTCCAGGCCGAGCTGGGCCAGACGCTGGCCGGACAGCTCGATGAAGACCTTCTCCGGCTGCGCACCGAAGATCTCGACCTTGGCGACATCCTTGACCTGCAGCAGCTCGGCGCGGGTGCGGTCGGCGAACTCGCGCAGCTCCTCGCGGCTGAAGCCGTCGGCCGACAGCGCGAAGATCGAGCCGTAGACATCGCCGAACTCGTCGTTGAAGAAAGGCCCGAGCACGCCCGCCGGCAGCGTCGCGCGCATGTCGCCGATCTTCTTGCGCGTCTGGTACCAGGTCTGCTGGACCTCCTTGGGCGGCGAGTCATCCTTGATCTGGAAGATCGTCACCGATTCGCCCGGCTTGGTGTACGAGCGGATGATGTCGGCGTGCGGCACCTCCTGCAGCGTCTTCTCGATCTTGTCGGTGACCTGATCGGCCATCTGCTGCGCCGTCGCCCCCGGCCAGTAGGCCTGCACCACCATGGCGCGGAAGGTGAAGGGCGGATCCTCGTCCTGGCCGAGCTGGAAGTACGCGGCCACGCCGAGCACCATCAGCACGATCATCAGATAGCGCGTCAGCGCCGGATGCTCGAGCGCCCAGCGCGAGATGTTGAAGCCGGAATGGCTGACCGAGTCGTGAACATGAACCTTCATGGGATCCCCTGGCGGCACGATCGATCAGCGCGAGGCGGCACGGGCCGGCTCGATGTAGCGGCGCACCTTCTGGCCCGGCGTCAGCACATGCACGCCCGCGCCCACCACCTCCTGGCCGGGCTGCAGGCCCTCGGCCACCAGCACCTGGTTGCCGTCGGCGCCACTGACGCGCACCGGCTGCGGCCGCACCGTCATCGCCTGCGCGTCGAGCAGCCAGACCACGCTGCGCCCGCCCTGCTCGGCCACCGCCGCCAGCGGCAGGCGGATCTGCTCGTCGCGGCGCGGACGCTCCATCACCACGGTCGCGGTGCGGCCCAGGCGCAGCGCGGCCGTGCCGACATCGGCCTTGGCCACGAAGGTGCGGGTGCTCGCGTCGGCCGCGGCAGCCAGCTCCCGCAGCGTCGCCGGCAGCGTCTCGCCGTCGCCGCCCCACAGCCGCACCTGCAGCGCACCGGCGCGGCCCATCAGCGCGCGCAGCTCGGTGACCCGGTCCTCCGGCACGTTGAAGACCACATCGCGCGGGCCGTCCAGCGCCACACGCACGATCGGCGTGCCCGCCGTCACCACGGCGCCCGGCTCGACCTCGACCGCAGTCACCACGCCCGCGCCTTCCGCCACCAGCCGGGTGTACTGCGCCTGGTTGCCCTGCACGCCGGCCTGGGCGCGCGCCTGATCCAGCGCGGCCTGCGCCGCCTTCAGCGCAGTCTCGCGCCGCTCCAGCTCGGCCGCGCCGATGAAGCCCTGCTCATGCAGATCCCGGTAGCGCTTCAGGTCGGCCGCGCTCTGCTCGGCCTGCACCTGCGCGGCACGCAGGCCGGCCGCGGCCGCCTCCTGCCCGAGCTTCAGGTCCGCCGGATCGAGCTGCGCGATCGCCTGGCCCGCCCTCACCGTGTCGCCCAGATCGACCTCGCGGCGCAGCAGCTTGCCGCCGACGCGGAAGGACAGCCGCGTCTCGGTGCGCGCCCTCACCTCGCCGGAGAACTCCTGCAGCGCCGCAACGCTGCCACGCTCGACCTTGACCGTGCGCACCGCACGCAGCGGCTCGGGCGCCGCCTCCTTCTTCGCGCAGCCGGACAGGGCCAGCATCAGCGCCAGCAGCAGGCTCGACAAGACCGCCGGACGCGCGGCAAACAAGGACACAGAACGAAGGCTCGGGCGAAGGAACATGCGCAGGCTCCGGGAAGGACGCGGGAACGTCTGAAACTGACTGACTGGTCAGTAATTCGCTAATGTAGAAGGCCGGTTCGAGGCTTGTCAAACCTCGCGCGGATAATCGGCCCCGCGACGCCGCCGGCTGTCGCGGATCAACATCTCCCTCTTGCAAGCGCCAGCCAACAGCGAACAGCGGCATGTCCGTCGACCACTACGAGAACTTTCCCGTCGCCTCGGTGCTGTGCCCGCCGGCGCTGCGCCCGGCGATCACCGCGATCTACGGCTTCGCGCGCACCGCCGACGACCTGGCCGACGAGGGCGACGCCACGCCGGCGCAGCGCGCCGCCGATCTGGCCGCCTACCGCGAGGACCTGCGCTGCGTCGCGCGCGGCCATGCGCCCTCGCCGCGCTGGGCGACGGTGTTCGGAGCGCTGGCGCCGGTCTTCCGACGCCACCACCTGCCGCTGCCACTGCTCGAGGCGCTGCTCGACGCCTTCGAGCAGGACCTGCACCAGAGCCGCTACGCCGACCGCGCCGAGCTGCTGCGCTACTGCGAGCGCTCGGCCAATCCGGTCGGGCGGCTGCTGCTGCACCTGTACGGCGTGCGCGACGACGACTCGCTGACCCGCTCCGACGAGATCTGCTCGGCGCTGCAGCTGATCAACTTCTGGCAGGACTGCAGCCGCGACCACCCGCGCGGGCGCATCTACCTGCCACGCGCGGACTGGGCGCGCTTCCAGGTCAGCGAAGCGATGCTGCTGGCCGGCCAGGACACGCCCGAGACCCGCGCGCTGATCGCCGACGCGGTGGCCTGGGCGCGCGCGATGATGCGCGACGGCGCGCCGCTGGCGCTGCGCCTGCCCGGTCGCACCGGCTGGGAGCTGCGGCTGGTGGTGCAAGGCGGGCTGCGCATCCTCGACAAGATCGAGGCGATGGGCTTCGCCACGCTGGCGGCACGGCCGAAGATCGGCGTGGGGGATGCGCCGGGGCTGCTGTGGCGCGCGGCACGGATGCGCCCGGCCAAGCTGAGACAATCGCCGCCATGACCCCCTCCCCCGAGCACTACGTCCAGGAGAAGGCGGCCGGCAGCGGCTCCAGCTTCTATTACGCCTTCCTCTTCCTGCCGCCGGAGCGCCGCGCGGCGATCACCGCGTTCTACGCCTTCTGCCGCGAGGTCGACGACGTGGTCGACGAGACCAGCGATGCGGGCGTGGCCGCGACCAAGCTGGCGTGGTGGCGCACCGAGGTGCAGCGCGCCTTCTCGGGCGAGCCGACGCATCCGGTCATGAAGGCGCTGATGCCGCACGCCTCCACCTACCAGATCACGCCGGCGCACCTGCTGGCCGTCATCGAGGGCTGCGAGATGGACCTGCAGCAGAGCCGCTACCTCGACTATCCCGGCCTGAAGCGCTACTGCCACCTGGTGGCGGGCATCGTCGGCGAGGTGGCCGCGCGCATCTTCGGCCAGACCGAGGCGGCCACCACCGCCTATGCGCACCAGATGGGCCTGGCCTTCCAGCTCACCAACATCATCCGCGACGTCGGCGACGACGCGC
>JBJOPV010000116.1:0-10821 GCA_046050625.1 Pseudomonadota bacterium | reverse complement strand
GGTAGTCGCGCGCGGTCGGGCCGGCGTGGTCGATGACGATGCGCGCATCCACCGCGACCGCGCCGCTCTCGTCGACGATGATCGGGTTGATGTCCATCTCGCGCAGCTGCGGCAGCTCGCAGACCATCTCGGACACGCGCAGCAGGATCTGCTCGACCGCCTCCAGATCGACCGCCGGCGCCCCGCGCCACTCGCCCAGCATCGTGGCGATGCGCGCACGCTCGATCAGCCGGTGCGCCAGGAACTGGTTCAGCGGCGGCAGCTCCATCGCACGGTCGGCGATCAGCTCGATCATCGTGCCGCCCGCGCCGAAGGTGATGACCGGGCCGAAGGGATCATCGGTGGTCAGGCCGATGAAGATCTCGCGGCCCCGGCGCTTGGCGGCCATCGGCTGGATGGTCACGCCGTTGATGCGCGCCTTGGGCTGCACCCGGCGCACCGCGGCGAGCATGTCGTTGAAGCCGTCGCGCACCTGCGCGGCGGTCGAGATGTTCAGCGCCACGCCCTGCACGTCGGACTTGTGGCTGATGTCGGGAGAGTCGATCTTCAGCGCCACCGGATAGCCGAGCTGGCTGGCGATCAGCATCGCCTCGCCGGCGGTGCGCGCCAGCATGGTGCGCGTGACCGGGATGTGATAGGCCGCCAGCAGCGCCTTGGACTCCATCTCGGTGAGCACCTTGCGCCGCTCGGCCAGCACGCTCTCGATCAGCAGCCGCGCGCCTTCGGTGTCGGGATTGGCCAGCTGCGACAGCGGCGGCGGCGTCTGCTGCAGCAGCTGCTGGTTCTGGTAGAAGTTGGCGACGTTGGCGAAGGCGTCCACCGCCGCCTCGGGCGTGCGGAAGGTCGGGATCATCGTCGCATTGAGCTTCACGCGCGCATCGCGCACCCGCTCGTCGCCCATCCAGCAGGTCAGCACCGGCTTGACCATGTGGTGGATGTGATCGCAGACCACCTGCGCCACGCCGTCCGGGTCGCTGTCGAGCTTGGGGCTGTAGATCACCAGCACGCCGTGCACCGCGCGGTCCTTGGCGCAGGCCAGCAGCGCGGCCTTGAACTGCGCCGGCGTGGCCTCCTCGCCCAGGTCGATGACCGACTCCAGCGTGGCGTGCGGTGCCAGCGCCGGCGCCAGCTCGGTGCGGCCGGTGTCGACCAGCCGGGCCACGTCCAGACCGACCTCGTTGGCCCGGTCAGCCGCCAGCACCGCCGGCCCGCCACCATTGGTGATGATCGCCAGGCCCTTGCCGACCGGCTTGTAGCGCGAGGCCAGACACTTGGCGGCCGAGAACAGCTGCGTGAAGGAGCGCACCCGCACCACGCCGGCGCGGCGCAGCGCCGCCTCGAAGACATCGTCCGACCCCACGATCGCGGCCGAATGCGTCAGCGCGGCGGTCGAGCCCGCCGGCTGGCGGCCGGCCTTCATCACGACGACCGGCTTGGCGAAGGCGGCCGCGCGCAGGGCGCTCATGAAGCGCCGTGCGTCATGGATGCCCTCCATGTAGACCAGGATGCTCTGCGTGGCGGCGTCGTTGGCCAGGAAGTCCAGCACCTGCGGCAGGTCGACAGCGGTGTTGGCGCCCAGCGAGACGACGGTGGAAAAGCCCACCGCATTGCGCGCAGCCCAGTCCAGAATGGACGCGGTCAGCGCACCCGACTGGCACACCAGGCCGAGCGGCCCGGGTGACGCCAGCCGACCCGCGACGCTGGCATTGAGCTTGAGCAGCGGGCGCTGGAAGCCCAGCGAATTCGGCCCGAGCAGGTGCATGCCATGCCGGCGCGCGATCCCGTGCAGCTCGCCGCACAGCGGGCCCGGCAGGCCGGTGGACAGCACCAGCGCCGCCCGACAGCGGATGCGTCCGGCGATCTCCACCGCCGCAGCGATGCGCTCATGCGGCAGCGCGATGACCGCCAGGTCGGCCCGCGAATGCGCCAGTTCCGACAACGTGCCGGTCATGTCCACATCGAGGAAATTCAGCGCACCGCCGAACCCGCCTGCGCGCAGCTCCGCGAGCATCGTGCGCGTCAGCGTGGGCGCCTCGTCGAGGTGGTCGGGGTGCCCTGCGAAGACGACGATGGACTTCGGGGCGAACAGGGGGGTCAGGAAGTGGTGGTCCACAGGACAGCCTGCGTGGTGGCGGGGTCAGCACGCAGCATACGGCAGGGACCGGACCGCAACCGTGCAGGGGAACGGAGATTTGCGCTGGGACAAGCGGCCCCACTGCCCGGCCCTCGCTCCGGATCAGGTCGCCCGCGCGATGTTCAGGCCGCCGGCCACCCAGATCGGCTGGCCGGTGGTGTAGGGCAGCCGCGCCGCCGCCAGCGTGGCCACCACCTGGCCGACGTCCTGCGGCGTGCCCCAGCGCGGCACCGGCACCCGGCCCTCGGCGATCCAGCGGTCGGTGACCTCGGTGCCGGCCGAGGCGGTCATGTCGGTGCGGATGAAGCCCGGCCGCACCTCGTGGACCGCGATGCCGTGCGGCGCCAGCCGGGTCGCGAACAGCCGCGTGACCGTCGACAGCGCAGACTTGCCGATGCAGTAGGGCGCGCGGTCGGTGGAGATCAGCTCGGCCGCGATCGAGGTGATGACGATCATCGAGCGCGCCACGCCGGCCGGCGCCGGCACCGCCAGCATGCGCCGCGCCACCGCCTGGGTCAGGAAGAAGGTGCCGCGCAGATTGATCGACAGCGAACGGTCGAAGGCCTCCGGGGCGATGTCGAGCACATCGGTCAGCGGTCGGCTGGCGATGCCGGCGTTGTTGACCAGGCAATCGACCGGCCGGCCGAACTCGGCCTCGATCGCGGCCAGGGCGGGGCCGTGCGCGGCCAGCTCGGCGATGTCGAGCCGGGCGTAGCGCGCCTGCGCCCCCGCGCCGGCCAGCGCCGCCACCACCACCCCGGAGAGCTCGCCGGGCGCATCGAGATCGACCAGGGCCAGGTCGAAGCCCTCGGCGGCCAGCCGCTCGGCGATGGCGCGGCCGATGCCGCGCAGCCCTCCGGTGACCAGGGCCAGCGGACGCAGGGACGAAGCGGAACAGAAATCGGTCATGGGCAGGATTCCGGTGGGATTCAATCGATGAAGGCGCCGATGGCGTGCGCGGCCGCCATCAGGCAGGGCGCCAGCGCGGCGACGCGCTCGGGATGCAGGCGCTGCTCGACCGCCGAGATCGACAGCGCCATGTAGGGCCGGCGCACCCGCGAGGGCACCGGCGCGGCCATGCCGGCCACACCCGGCATCACCACGTTGGGGCCGGCGCACCAGCCGCGAGCGGCCACCTCGGCGAGCTTCTCGCGGATCGTGCGCTCAACCGACCAGCGGTTGTGCTCGACCCAGTCGCTGGGCGCGTCCAGCGCCATGCGCTGGATGTGCTGGCGCTGCTCGGCCTCGTCCAGCGTGGCCAGCAGCGCCAGGCCGGCATAGCCGGCCGTCAGCGGCTTGGTGTCGCCGGCCGCCACCAGGTGGGTGCGGATCGGGTAGCTGCCCTCGCAGCGCAGCAGGTAATGCACCCCGTCGAGGCGGCGCAGCGCGACATAGACCACATCGCCGCAGTCGTCGGCCAGCGTCTGCGCGATGCGCCGCACCGCCTGCAGGTCGCGGATCGGCGTCGGCGCCGACAGCCCGAGCGCGAACAGCGTCGGCCCGAGCGTCCAGCGGCGGTCGGGGCGCTGCTGCACGTAGCCCACCGCCGCCAGCTCGCCCAGCAGGCGATGCACCGTCGGCCGGGCGATGCCGGTGTCCAGGGCCAGCTGCTTGAGCTGGGCGCCCGCGGCCCCCTGGCTCGACACCGCCGCCAGCACGCGGGCCACCCGCTCGACCACCTGGGGCCGCACCGGGTCCGCGCTGACAGCAGGGCTGGGGAAATCCCGAATTTGTAGGTCCATTATGTGGACTAAATCAGATGAGGTTGATGGGCGTCAGAACAAATACTAAGCGCCAGCCAACGAAAAGCGCCAGAGAAAAAGCGCGAATTCGTTCAACACAAAGTCCACTTAACGGACAACTCATTCCACATTGCCAGGAGAACGCCCATGCACGCACTCGCCCCTCTGTCTGGCCAGGCCGCCCTCGTGACCGGCGCCGGAGGCGGCATCGGTCGGGCGACCTGCGCCCGGCTGGCCGCCCTCGGCGTGGCGGTGCTGGCGGTAGACCTCGACGGCGCAGCGGCCCGGCAGACCGCGGAGCGTGTGGGCACCGCCGGCGGCCGGATCGAGGCCTGCGAGGGCGATGTCTGCGACGAGGCGCTGGGGCCGCGCCTGCTGACCCGGGCCCTGGAGACCTTCGGCCGCCTGGACATCCTGGTCAACAACGCCGGCCGGGGCAGCGCGATGGTGCCGCTGTGGGAGGTGGACATCGCCACCTGGCGGCGCGACCTCGACCTGAACCTCAACAGCCAGTTCCTGATGTGCCGCGCGGTGGTGCCGCACATGCGGGCGGCGGGCTATGGCCGCATCGTCAACGTCGCCTCGGCGGCGGGCATGGAGGGCCATGCGCTGGCCGGCGCCTACGCCGCGGCCAAGGCCGGTGTGGTCGCGATGACCAAGACGCTGGGCAAGGAGCTGGCGCGCGACGGCGTGCTGGTCAATGCCATCGCCCCGGCCCTGATCGAGTCGCCGCTGCTGCACAGCGACTGGTTCGACCCGGCGGTGCGCGACGAGCTGCTGCGCCGCATCCCGATGGGCCGCGCCGGCCGCCCCGAGGAGGTCGCCGAGATGGTGGCCTTCCTGTGCAGCCCGGCCCTGAGCTTTTCCACCGGCGCGGTGTTCGACCTCTCCGGTGGGCGCGCCACCTACTGAACCCCGCCGGCCTATCTGACCTTCACACCCCTCGAACCGATCATGAGCCCGAACGAACGCACCCTCCGCCACAGCGCCCGCCTCCTCGTCGAGGGCGCCGACGTGCCCTACCACGTCGCCGGCACCTGCCGCCCCGGCCAGCGACCGCTGGTGATGGTGCACGGCACCACCGGCAGCACCGACAGCCACTACGGCTACCTCTTTCCGATGCTGGCCTTCGAGCGCCAGGTGATCTCGGTGGATCTCGCGCCGCCGCCGGGCGAGGCGCCGCTGGCGCTGGCGCAGCTGGTCGGCCAGGTCGAGGCGGTGATCGAGGCCGTCGCGCCCGGGCAGGCGGTGGACCTGTGCGGCTATTCCCTCGGCGCGGTGGTGGCCGCCAGCCTGGCTGCCGGCCAGCCGCAGCGGGTGCAGTCGCTGGTGCTGGTGGCGGGCTGGATGCGCACCGACGGCCACCAGCGCCTGCGCAACCGCATCTGGCGCGAGCTGCGCGAGGCTGGCGCCGAGTCGCTGCGCGCGTTCATGACCTACTGCGCCTTCAGCGCCGGCTTCATCGCCGCCCGCACCGAGCCGGAGCTGGCCGAGATGGCCCGGCGCATCACGCTCGACGCCTTCGTGGACCGCCAGATGGCGCTCAATGCCGGCATCGACATCAGCGAGCAGGTGCCGGCCATCCGCGCCACCACGCTGGTGGTCGGCTGCACCCACGACCAGATGGTGCCGACCGAGCACGCGCGGCTGCTCTTTGCCGCGATCGACGACGCCCGCTACACGCAGATCGACAGCGGTCACGCGGTGGTGTTCGAGCGGCCCTCCGAGCTGCTGTGCCAGATCGGCCGCTTCCTCGAGGCGCCCCAGACCCACGCGGCCGGCAGCGTCATCGCCGCCGAGCGGCCCTGAGCGCGCCCGGCACGGCCCGCCCGCACCCTCCCCATCCCGGATTTCCTGGAGCGACCTCATGGATCCTCGTCCCGACCCCGTCCCCACCTCCGCCCCCGCCCCCGCCAGCGTCGGCGCCCCCACGCAGCGCGACATCCTGATCATCGGCTGCGGCTTCGCCGGCCTGGGCATGGGCATGCGCCTGCTGCGCAGCGGCCACACCGACTTCCTGGTGCTCGAACGCGCCGACGATGTCGGCGGCACCTGGCGCGACAACCACTATCCCGGCATCGCCTGCGACGTGCCCTCGCACCTGTACTCCTTCTCCTTCCGGCCCAACCCGGACTGGACGCGCGTGTTCTCGCCCGGCGGCGAGATCCAGCAGTACCTGCGCGACTGCGCCCGCGAGGAGGGGCTGCTGCCCTACATCCGCTTCGGCACGCCGATGCTCGACGCCCGCTGGAGCGAGGCGGACCAGCGCTGGACGGTCACCACCCCGCAGGGCGCCTTCGTCAGCCGGGTGCTGATCGCCTGCCCGGGCCACCTGGCCGACGCGCACCAGCCCGACATCGAGGGCCTGGCCGGCTTCACCGGCGAGGTCTTCCACTCGGCGCGCTGGCGCCATGACGTGCCGCTGCAGGGCAAGCGCATCGGCGTGGTCGGCTCGGGCGCCTCGGCCATCCAGATCGTGCCGGAGATGGCCAAGGTGGCCCGCGAGCTGGTGGTCTTCCAGCGCAGCGCGCCCTACATCATCCCGCGCCCGGACCGCAGCTTCAGCGCCGCCGAGCGCCGGCTCTACCGCCGCGACCCGTCGGCCATCACCCGGGCGCGCTCGGAGATCTTCTGGGGCGGCGAGCACAACTTCATCCAGCGCCGCAACGTGCCGCGCTTCGTCGCCGAGGCCAAGGCGATGGCGCTGGGCCACCTGAGCGCCCAGGTGCCCGAGGGCCCGCTGCGCGAGGCGCTGACGCCGCGCTACGAGATCGGCTGCAAGCGCGTGCTGATCTCCAACGAGTACTACCCGGCACTGCAGCGCCCGAACGTGACGCTGGAGGCCTCGGCGCTGGCGCGACTGGAGGGCGACACGGCGGTGGCCGCCAGCGGTCAGCGCCATGCAATCGACGTGCTGGTCTGCGCCACCGGCTTCGAGGCCACCCGGCCGCCCTTCGCGCGCCTGATCCACGGTCGCGACGGCCAGAGCCTGGACGCGCACTGGGCCACGGGCATGCTCGCGCACGACTCGATCGCGGTGCACGGCTACCCGAACCTGTTCATCATCAACGGCCCCAACACCGGCCTGGGCCACAACTCGGTCGTCTACATCATCGAGGCACAGATCGACTACATCCTGGGCGCGCTGGACCACGCCCGGGCCGGCGGCATCGCCGTGCTGGAGGCCGATGCCCAGGCCCAGGAGCGCTACATGCAGGCCCTGGACGACCGCGCCCAGGGCAGCGTGTGGCTGGCCGGTGGCTGCCGCAGCTGGTACGTCGACGAGCGCAGCCAGCGCCTGACGCTGGTCTGGCCGGGCTACGCCTACGCCTTCCGCGACGCCAATGCGCGCTTTCGCCCCGGCACCTACCGGCAGACCCCGGCCACGACGCCGGCGGCCGCCGCCCCCCACGCCAAGGAGACCGCATGACCCCCTTTCGTCGCCATATCCTGCGCCGCGCCGCCACGCTGGCCGCGCTGGCCCTGAGTGCGGCGCTGGCCAGCGCGCCGGCCGCCGCCCAGGGCGAAGGCCCGCCGGCCCGCATCCTGGTCGGCTTCAGCGCCGGCGGCTCCTTCGACGCGGTGGCGCGGCTGCTGGCCGAGCGCCTGCGCACCGAACTCAAGCGCCCGGTCATGGTCGAGAACCGTCCTGGTGCGGGCGGCCGCATGGCGGTGGGCGCGCTGAAATCCGGCCCGCGTGACGGCAGCGTCGTGATGCTCGGCCCGGACGGGCTGACGGCGCTCTATCCCTTCACGCTGAACAACCCCGGCTACGACCCGAAGAAGGACCTGGTGCCGATCGGCACGGTCAGCGAGTTTCCCTTCGCGCTGGCGGTGAGCGCGCAGTCCAAGACCGCCACGCTGGCCGACTATGTGCGCTGGGCCAAGGCCCACCCGGACAAGGCCAACTACGGCGTTCCGGCCCGCGGGGCGCCGCACCACTTCTTCGGCATCACGCTGGGGCAGGCCATCGGCGTGGACCTGCAGGACGTGCCCTTCCAGGGGAGCTCGCCGATGCTGGTGGGCGTGATCGGCGAGCAGGTCAGCGCCGGCATCGACGCCTTCGGCAGCGTGCTGGAGCAGTACCGTGGCGGCAAGCTGCGGCTGCTGGCGGTGTCCTCGCCCCAGCGCATGCCCCAGGCGCCGGACGTGCCGACCTTCTCCGAGCTGGGGCACAAGGCCATCAACGGCATGGGCTTCAACGCGCTCTACGCCCCGGCGGGCACGCCGCCCCAGGCCGTGACCGAGTGGAGCCAGGCGCTGAGCCGCGTGCTGGCCCAGCCCAAGGTGCGCGAGCAGCTGCACGCCATGGGCATGCTGCCCGTGGGCAAGGGCACCGACGAGCTGGTCAGCCGCCAGAACGAGGCCATCGCCCGCTGGGAGCCGGTGATCCGCGCCTCCGGCTTCCGGGGCGACTGACGCCGACCCCACCGCATCGCATCGACTTCAGGAGACTTTCCCCATGTCCACCCCCCTCGCAGGCAAGACGATCGTCGTCACCGGCGCGGCCTCCGGCATCGGCGCGGCCACCGCCGCGCTGGCGGCCGCGCAAGGCGCCGAGGTCATCAGCATCGACATCCAGCGCCCCGCGCGTCCGGTCGGACGCCATCTGCAGGCCGACCTGAGCGACGCGGCCTCGATCGACCGGCTCGTGGCCGCGCTGCCCGAGGGCCTGAACGGCCTGGCCAACATCGCCGGCCTGCCCCCCACCCGGCCCGCGGCCGACGTGCTCAAGGTCAATCTGGTCGGCCTGAAGTACCTCACCACCCGGCTGGTGCCCAAGCTGGCCGACGGCGCGTCCATCGTCAACCTGGCCTCGCTGGCCGGGCTGGACTGGGCCGCCCAGGTCCCCGCCATCCGCGCCAGCGAGGATCTGGACTTCGCCGGGGTCGAGGACTTCTGCCAGCGCCACGGCCTGCAGGGCGCGCGCAGCTACTTCTTCTCCAAGGAGGCGCTGATCGCCTGGACGATGCAGAACCGCTGGACCTGGCGCGCCCGCGGCATCCGCATGAACGCCGTCAGCCCCGGCCCGGTGGCCACGCCGATCCTGCAGGATTTCATCGACACCCTGGGCGCCCGCGCCGAGGAGGACATGCGCATCATGGACCGCCCCGGCACCGCCGACGACATCGCCCCGGTGGTGGCCTTCCTGCTGTCGGACGGCTCGGCCTGGATCCGTGGCACCAATCTGGCCACCGATGGCGGCATGCACGCCAACGTGCTGTGCCAGATCCACGGCCTGTGAGCGCGCCCCATCCCCCAGGAGACCGACATGACGAGCACGACGATCCCGATGCTGATCCGGGGCGAGGCCACGCAGGCCCGCGATGGGCGCCACTTCGAGCGCCGCAACCCGCTCGATGGCAGCGTGGCCAGCCGGGCCCCCGCGGCCAGCGTCGCCGATGCGCTGGATGCGGTGGAGGCCGCCGCCCAGGCCTTCGCGGGCTGGTCACGCACCGGCCCCTCGACCCGGCGCACGCTGCTGACCGCCGCCGCCCAGGCCCTGGAGGCCCGCCAGGAGGCCATCACCCGCGCCATGGCCGCCGAGACCGGGGCCTCGGCGCTGTGGGCCGGCTTCAACGTCCACCTGGCCGCCGACATGCTGCGCGAGGCCGCCGCGCTCACGACGCAGATCAACGGCGAGGTGATCCCCTCGGACGTGCCCGGCAGCGTGGCGATGGCCCTGCGCCAGCCCGCCGGCGTGGTGCTGGCCATCGCGCCCTGGAACGCGCCGGTCATCCTGGCCGTGCGCGGCCTGGCGGTGCCGCTGGCCTGCGGCAACACCGTGGTGCTCAAGGGCAGCGAGATCTGCCCCGCCACCCAGGGCCTGATCGTGCAGGCGCTCCAGGAGGCGGGCCTGCCGGCGGGCGTCGTCAACTACGTGACCCATGCGCCCGAGGACGCGGCCGCCGTGGTCGAGGCGATGGTGGCCCATCCGGCGGTGCGCCGCGTCAACTTCACCGGCTCCACGCACGTCGGGCGGCTGATCGCGCAGACCTGCGCGCGTCACCTCAAGCGCAGCGTGCTGGAGCTCGGCGGCAAGGCGCCGCTGCTGGTCCTCGACGATGCCGACCTGGAGGCGGCCGTGGCCGCGGCCACCTTCGGCGCCTTCGCCAACTCGGGCCAGATCTGCATGTCGACCGAGCGGCTGATCGTCGATGCGCGGGTGGCCGATGCCTTCGTCGAGCAGCTGAGCGCCCGCGCCCGTGCGCTGCCCCTGGGCGATCCGCGCCAGGGGCCGGTGGTGCTGGGCTCGGTGGTGGACCAGGCCACCGTGGAGCGCTGCAATGCGCTGATCGATGACGCGCTGGCCAAGGGCGCGCGGCTGTGCTGCGGGGGACGGGCCGACAGCACGCTGATGCCCGCCACGCTGCTCGACCAGGTGACGCGCGAGATGCGCATCTATCACGAAGAAAGCTTCGCGCCGGTCAAGGCCATCGTGCGGGTGCAGGGCGAGGAGGAAGCCATCGCCTGCGCCAACGACAACGCCTTCGGCCTGTCGGCGGCCGTGTTCAGCCGCGACCTGGCGCGCGCCTGGCGGGTGGCGGGCCGCATCGACAGCGGCATCTGCCATGTCAACGGCCCGACCGTGCACGACGAGGCCCAGATGCCCTTCGGCGGCGTCAAGGGCAGCGGCTGGGGCCGCTTTGGCGGCCGCGCCGGCATCGAGGAGTTCACCGAGCTGCGCTGGATCACGATGCAGACCGCCGCGCGCAGTTATCCGTTCTGACCCGATCGCTCCGCTCTAGCGTGCCCAGCCTCAAGTTATCCACAGAGTCACCTGTGGATAACTAACCCAGTCAGTTGGGCTCTACTCGCTCAGCGCACGACGGCGATCTGCTCGCGGTTGCCACCCTTGTAGGTGAACATCGTCAGCGCGCCATTCTTGATGTCGCCCTTCTCGTCGAAGGCGATCGTGCCCGTCACGCCCTTGAAGCCCGCGGT
>JBJOPV010000115.1:0-11007 GCA_046050625.1 Pseudomonadota bacterium | reverse complement strand
TTGATGTTGATGAAGCCGACGGTGGCGTCCATCAGGAAGTTGATCTTGTCGAAGAGAAACGCGGTGTGGCTGTCGAGCGAGTCGATGTCGCGCATGATCTGGCGCGCCTCCTCGAACTGCTCAGCGTTGAGGAGCCGGCTGCGCATCATGAAGCTGACGGCGCGGCGGGTGTCCATCACGTTGCGGCGGATGCGGCCGTTGAGGTCTTCCTGCAGCGCGATGGCCGACAGCGCCTCGGCCGCGGCATGGTCATCGACTTCCTGCTTGAGCACGCGCGCGCTGACCTTCTCCAGCGCGTCGTAGATGCCCTCCAGCGCATCGGCAGAATATTCCGCATCGGCGTCGTAGAGCTTGAGCAGCACGTCCTTGGCGTCCTCGATCATGGCCGGGATCCGCCGTGCGCGCAGCCGCAGCAACCGGAACACCGGCAGATCCTCCGCATGGACCGAGAACAGCACTCCGTCCTTCAGGATGAAGGCCACGCGCACGTTGCGCGGCGTCTCGCCGTCGTCAATCAGGAAGTCGGAACGGATGTGCAGCTCGCCGTTGTCTTCCTCGTAGAAGCGTGCCGATTCCTCGAGGTCGTCGTCGACGATGTCATCGGGGATGGTCAGGCCGAAGCGCCCCAGCATCCAGCCCTTCTCGACCGGTGTCGGTGCTTCCAGATCGACCCAGACCGGCGACACGTGGGCCAGTGCGTCCGGCTGGTCGACTTCTTCCTGGAACAGACGGCCGCTGGCCAGCGTGAAGACGTTGAGCATCGGGAGCGGCGCGCGCAGGGAAGTTCAGGGCGAACCGATTATTGCACCGTCCAGAGATGCCGGCCTGAATGGGCGCAAACCCGAAGATTAATACCGTTCTCGCGGTACCAGCGCAATTCCACACAGCGCCTGCAGGGTGTGATGACCCGGGCTTGTCAGCCCTTCATGAAAGGGTCACACTGAATCCAAGCAAGACATCAAGAGCAAGAGGCAAAGCCCTACGGATTCCTTCAGCCCGCGAGAAGCATCCTGCCCGCAGGCAGTGCTCTCCCCAGGCCGTTTTCCCGACAACGACAGCATCTTCCCACCCCAACCTCTCGAAAGGAGGCCACATGAATCTGACGATCAGCGGTCATCATCTCGAAGTCACTCCGGCTCTGCGCGAGTACGTGCTCACCAAGCTCGACCGCGTGACCCGACACTTCGATCAGGTGGTGGACGTCAACGTGCTGCTCACCGTGGAGAAGAACAAGGAGAAGGAGCGTCGTCAGCGTGCCGAGGTCACGCTGCATGTGAAGGGCCGCGACATCTTTGTTGAGAGTTCGCACGAGGATCTGTATGCCGCGATCGACCAACTGATGGACAAGCTCGACCGACAGGTCGTCCGCCACAAGGACAAACTTCAGAATCATCACCACGTATCGCCGAAGCGAAGCACTGCGTTCACCGAGGCCGTCTAAGGCCTGCTCACCTGCTGCAGCAGGTATCGCGACCCCGATCGGGTCGCACGGAAGACGGCCCCTTGAGGGGGCCGTCGCCACTTGTGTCGGCCTCACCCGCCTGAAAAGCGAAATTCAGGCTCGCGCCGACATGGGATTGCGTCCGCGATACAACATGAAGCCTCTGGTCCTGCATCTGCCCCGTCAGGGGACGCGCAAGCTGTGCCGCACTTCCTATAATCGGTCCCCCGAACACACCTGACTGCGCGTTCGCGACGGCCTCCAGCCCGAGTCGGCGCCTGATCCCGATGAACCGTCTCGCCGCGATCCTTCCCGCCGGCAATGTGCTGGTCAACGTGGACGCTTCCAGCAAGAAGCGCGCGTTCGAGCAGGCGGGCCTGCTCTTCGAGAACCAGCACGCCATTGCCAGGGCCACCGTCTCCGACAACCTGTTCGCCCGCGAACGGCTTGGCTCCACCGGCCTCGGTCATGGGGTTGCCATCCCGCACGGCCGCATCAAGGGCCTGAAGAATCCGCTGGCCGCCGTGATCCGTCTGGCGCAGCCGATCGGCTTCGAGGCGCCGGACGATGAACCGGTCAGCCTGCTGATCTTCCTGCTGGTTCCCGAGGCTGCGACGCAGCGGCACCTCGAGATCCTGTCCGAGATCGCCGAGCTGCTGTCCGACCGTGATCTGCGTGAGCGTCTCAAGACTGAAGAGGATCCGACGCGGCTGCATGAGCTGATTTCCCGCTGGGAGCCGATGCGCTCGGTGGCCTGAGTTGAAGCCGACCGTCATCAGCGCCGAGGCGCTGTTCGATGCGCATCGATCCTCGCTGAAGTGGGAGTGGATCGCCGGGCATGCGCATCCCGAACGGCGCTTCGACGAAGTCGCCGTCCGCGATGCCCAGTCCGCCGCCGATCTGGTCGGCTACCTGAACTACATCCATCCTTACCGGGTGCAGATCGTTGGCCGCCGTGAGGTCGACTATCTCCAGGAGTCTGATGCCGAGACGCAGGAGCGTCGCATCTCGCGCATCGTCGCGCTGGAGCCGCCGGTGCTGGTGGTGGCCGACGGCTGCACGCCGCCGGATCGGCTGGTGGCGATGTGCGAGCGGGCCGACATTCCGCTGTTCTGCACCCAGGACTCGGCCGGCCATGTCATCGACGTGCTCCGCGGCTTTCTCGGTCAGCATTTCGCCGAGCGCACCTCGCGCCACGGCGTCTTCATGGACATCCTCGGCCTGGGCGTGCTGCTGACCGGTGAGTCCGGCCTGGGCAAGAGCGAGCTGGGGCTGGAGCTGATCTCGCGCGGCCACGGACTGGTGGCCGACGATGTGGTCGACCTGTTCCGCGTCTCGCAGTCGGCCATCGAGGGGCGCTGCCCGGAGCTGCTGCGCGACCTGCTCGAGGTGCGTGGCATCGGCCTGCTCGACATCAAGGCAATCTTTGGCGAGACCGCGGTGCGTCGGAAGATGCGTCTGAAGCTGATTGTCCACCTGGTGCGCAAGGAGACGCTTGAGCGCGACTTCGAGCGTCTGCCCTACGAGCCTTTGCACGAGACGGTCCTGGGCGTACCGGTGCGCAAGGCGGTGATCGCGGTCGATGCCGGCCGCAACCTGGCGGTGCTGGTCGAGGCCGCGGTGCGCAACACGGTGCTGCAGCTGCGCGGCATCGACACCTACAAGGAATTCATCAAGCGCCACCGCGAGCTGATGGAGCGCGGCGACCAGACGCTGTGAGGCCTGGACGAGTCGGGCTGGCCGGACTCACTTGACGTTGCGGTGAGGGCACGGCTCCTTGGTGCAGTGCGCGTACAGCGCCAGCGTGTGCTCCTGCAGCGTGAAGCCTCGCTCCTGGGCGACCATGCGCTGGCGCGACTCGATCTGCGGGTCGAAGAATTCCTCGACATGGCCGCAGTCCAGGCAGACCAGATGGTCGTGGTGCTGTCCCTCGTTGAGCTCGAAGACCGACTTGCCGCTCTCGAAGTGGTTGCGGCTGAGGATGCCGGCCTGCTCGAACTGCATCAGCACCCGATACACGGTGGCCAGGCCGATGTCGGAGCCTTCGCCGAGCAGGATCTTGAAGACATCCTCGGCCGTCATGTGGCGCTGCTGGGCGCGCTGAAAGATGTCGAGGATCTTGATGCGCGGCAGGGTGGCCTTCAGGCCCGAGCTCTTGAGTTCTTCCGCGTTGGTCATGGGGTTGCCTGTGTCGTGCAGGCCTCGGTGGCCTCGCTAGAATCCCCGGATCATATCGGGATGCGCCTATCCCGTCTCTCGTCGGTCTCCTCCACCCCAAACGACATGGCTGCTCTGACCCGCCTTCTTCGTCCCGCCCTGGCCGTCGTGGTGCTTGCCGCGGGAGCCGGGTGTTCGTCCATCTCGTCCGATGGCCGCCTGCTCGGTCTGGTCACGCCCTACCGGATGGAAGTCGTCCAGGGCAACGTCATCACCCGGGAAATGGTCGGGCAGCTGCGTCCCGGGCTGAGCCGTGACCAGGTCCGCAGCCTGCTCGGCTCGCCACTGCTGACCGATGTCTTCCATGCCGATCGCTGGGACTATGTCTTCACGATCCGCCGCCAGGGGGCCGAGCCGCAGCAGCGTCGGGTGACGGTCTTCTTCGATGGCGAGCGGCTGAACCGCTTCGATGCCGGCGAGGCGCCCAGCGAGCGCGAGTTCGTCGACTCCATCACCGTGTCCCGCCCGAAGCCGCGCACCACGCCGCTCGAACTCGACGAGCAGCAGCTGCGTGCGATCGCCCCCCCGAAGCCGACCCGCGCCGCCGCGCTGGTGCCGGGCACCGCCGCCAGCGGTCCCGCCCGTTCCTACCCTCCGCTCGAGACCGTTTCCCGATGAACGCTTCCGCTTCTTCCGCCGACGCCCGCCTGCGCGTCGCCATCGCCGGCTGCACCGGCCGCATGGGCCACATGCTGATCGAGGCGGTGCTGGCCTCCGACGACTGCGTGCTCGCCGGTGCGCTCGACCGCGAAGGCAGCCCGGCCGTCGGCCAGGACGCCACCGCCTTCCTGGGCCAGGTCAGCGGCGTGACCATCGCCTCCGACCTGCGCGAGGGCCTGAAGAACGCCGACTTCCTGATCGACTTCACCCGCCCCGAGGGCACGATGGCGCACTTGGCCGTGTGCCGCGAGCGGGGCGTCAAGCTGGTGATCGGCACGACCGGCTTCAGCGGGCCGGAGAAGGCCGAGATCGGCGCAGCGGCGAAGGACATCGCCATCATGATGGCGCCGAACATGAGCGTCGGCGTCAACGTCGTGCTGCGTCTGCTCGACACCGCGGCGCGGGCGCTCTCGCACGGCTACGACATCGAGATCGTCGAGGCGCATCACCGCCACAAGGTCGACGCACCCAGCGGCACCGCGCTGAAGATGGGCGAGGTGGTGGCCGCCGCGATCGGCCGTGACCTGAAGGACTGCGCCGTCTACGGCCGCGAGGGCGTGACCGGCGAGCGCGATCCCAGCACCATCGGCTTTGCCACCGTGCGCGGCGGCGATGTGGTCGGCGACCACACCGTGATGTTCCTGGGCACCGGCGAGCGCATCGAGATCACCCACAAGTCCAGCAGCCGTGTCACCTACGCCCAGGGCAGCCTGCGTGCGGTGCGCTTCCTGGCCGGCCAGGCCAGCGGCCTGTACGGCATGGACGACGTGCTCGGCTTCTGAGCCGCACCACCGGGTTCCGCGCGTGAACACGCTCGCTCAGATCTGGTCGGCCGGTGACGCCGTGTCGCGGGCGGTGGCGCTGCTGCTGCTGGCGATGTCGGTGTCGGCCTGGGTGGTGATCCTGTGGAAGGCCTGGGTGCTGACGCGGGTCCGCGCCGATCTGGCGCGTGCGGTGCCGGCCTTCTGGGCGGCACCCGATCTGCAGGCCGGCCGTGCGCGCCTGGCCGGGCTGGACCGCGAGCAGGTGCTGCTGCCGATGCTCGATGCCGCGCTGCAGCCGCCCGAGACGGGCACGCTCGATGCCGGCGGCGAGGCCGAATCGCGCCTGACGCGCCGGCTGCGCGACGCGCTGCACCGGGCGCTGGCGCAGCTGCAGGCCGGGCAGGTGCTGCTGGCCTCCGTGGGCAGCACTGCGCCCTTCGTCGGCCTGTTCGGCACCGTCTGGGGCATCTACCACGCGCTGGTGGGCCTGTCGGCAGGCAGCTCGATCAGTCTGGACAAGGTGACCGGCCCGGTCGGCGAGGCGCTCATCATGACCGCCGCCGGTCTGGCGGTGGCGATTCCGGCGGTGCTGGCCTACAACCTGTTCGGCAAGCAGGTGGCCTCGTGCGAGGCCGACCTGGAGGGCTGGGCCCACGATCTGCGCGAGATGGCGCTGCAGCGCGCCCGCCAGGAGGCCTGAGATGGCCTTCGGCCGGCTCGAGCGCCGCAAGGCCGATGCGCCGATGAGCGACATCAACATGACGCCGCTGATCGACGTGATGCTGGTGCTGCTGGTGATCTTCATGATCACCGCGCCGCTGATGACCTCCAGCCTGAAGATGGAGCTGCCCGAGACCGAGGGCGCGCAGCCCACCGAGCAGACGCCCGAGGCCATTCGCCTGTCGCTGCAGGCCAACGGCGCGCTCTACTGGGGCGAGGAGCGGCTGGAGGCCGAGGCCTTCGCGCGCCGGCTGGCCGAGGTGGGCGCCCGCCCCGGCGAGCGGCCCGAGGTGATGCTGCGCGCCGACCAGTCGGTCGCCTATGGCCGGGTGGCCGAGCTGATCGGCCAGCTGCAGCAGGCCGGGCTGAACCGGATCGCCTTCGTGACCGAGCGGGCAGCAGCAGGCGCGGCGCGTTAAGTCCGGATTTCAGATCAGGCTGAACTGGCGTGTCGCATCCGCTGCGGCGATGCAGCGAGCCTGGCGCAGCAGATCGGCCAGCCGCGCCTGCCCGCCTTGCCATTCGTCGATCAGGTCTTCGCCGAGCAGCACGTAAGACCAGTGCCGGTCGGCTCTGACGTCGGCCGGCAGGGCGTTGATGCGCTCGCACCAAGCCACGGCTGCGCGGCGCTTGCGCTGCACATCGGGGTGAACGACCTGCTGTTGCGCCTTGGTCTCGACGAGATGGATCGCGTCGGCTGTGCGCACGAGAAAGTCTGGCGAATAGAACGCTGGCAGCCCGTCTTCCTTCACGTAGCGCAGCCGCATGAAGTCATGGCGGGTCTCGCTGATCTTGCAGAAGGCCTCGATGTGGCTGTCGGCCTGGGCCCAGTGGATGAAGCGCTTCTCCAGCCCGCCGTTGCGCGCTGGATAGGGCAGGCGCGGATAGATGCATTTGCTGACCTCGACCGAACTGCTTTCGCGGACCAGCAACTGCGGCACTTCCGAGAGTCGACGGTGGCGTATCTCGGTCTCGCCGACCGGGCGCGATTGGGCGGCTTCGCGCAGGGCATGACCGAAGACGCGTGTCAGGTGGTCGATGACCGGTTTCAGCAACAGCACGCGCCAGTTCTCGCCGTCATGTGGATTGAATGCGGTGTCGAACAGGCGGCTCCAGATGTAGTCGTCCAGCCAGCCGGTCAGCTCTGCGGTGTTCACCTGCAGATACGGCAAGTCGAGGTGATGCGCAATTCTGTTGCCCTTGGGCAGCGGCTGGCTCAGGGACTGTCCGATGCGGCGGGTCAGGCGCGACAGGTAGTCGTTGTAGCCACTCACCGTCATGACGGCACCGTCGACGCGATAGTCTCCGAACAGCGTGCTGCTCTGCAGATCTTGGGAGATGAACTGATCGCCCCGCCCCAGCAGCTCGTTCAACTGCTCGAGCGACATCGCCGTGAAGGCGGGCAGCGTGGAGACCTCCAGCTCAGTGTGCGCGATGACCTCGTCGGCCTCCTGAAGGATGAACGGAATGGCGAAGTCGAATGTCTCGAAGCCCTCGCGCAGCCGGGCAGCCATCAGATCGCCGGTGCTGGTGTCCCGGTCGCCTTGCTCGGTGGTGGTTCCCGCCAGCTTCTCGTCCATCAGCTCCTGGTAGAACGTATTGAACGCTGGGTGTTCGACGATGGTCAGCACATCGAGCAGGTTGCCCGGCTCCTGACCGTTGTTGATGCGCTGGCGGTTGTCGGCCTTGATCTCGTCGTATTCGCGGTCACGCCACATCAGCCGCAGGCCGCGCCCGATCGTCTGCTCCAGCAGGATCTGCGCCTGCGACGAGCGCAGCGGCACGATGACGCAGATGTTGTTCACGTCGAAGCCCTCGCGCAGCATCAGCACGCTGACGATCACGCGGGGGGTCGCGTGGTGATCGACGCTGAACAGCCGTTCGCGCACGATGGCCCATTCCTTTTCGCCCAGCTCCGTCTTCTTGCCCGAATCGACGGACATCACGGCGTCCTCGGTCAGCCCCTCTTCTTCGACCAGGAATTGGGCGACCAGCGGTGAGACCGTGGTGTCTTCGCAGACGACCAGCATCTTCGGGTGGCGCGTCGGGTCGATCTTCGCGAAGTCGGTTTCCAGCTTGCGCAGCTTCATCAGCCCGGCGCGCAGCATGACGCGCTGGCCCGCGCTGAGTTCGACGGCGCGGCCCTTGTCGTCGCGCTCCACGGCGAAGTCAAGCGGCAGCGCGCCCACCTCCTTGCGCCGGTCCAGCACCAGCGACTTCACCAGCCCGGCGCGCATGGCGGCCTTCAGGTCGAAGTCGGTGACGATGTGCGGGAAGTAGACCTTGCGCTTGTTCTTCGGCGTGCCCACGTCGTTGTACGGGGTGGCCGAGAAATCGATCTGCACGAAGCGTTGGCCCTTCGGTGCGGCGATGCGCGACAGGCTCTTCTGCCATTCGACCTCGGTGGCTTCGCCCTCGCGCTTGAGTTCGTGGATGTGGTGCGCTTCGTCGTTGAAGACCATCAGGTCGGGCAGGGCGCTCAGGTACTCCAGCACGTCACCGCGGGCGTAGCGGCGGTCGAGCATGTCGAGGCTGTTGCCGGCAGCGCGGCCTGGGGTCAGTGGCAGCACGGCGTCGATCACGCGGTGGGCTTCCAGCGGGGTCGGCGTATCGCCGGTGTCGTCAGTGGCGTCGGCCTCGTCGTCCACGCCGTTCAGAAGGTGCCAGTTCGTGAGGGCGATCATCCCGTTCCCGGTCGCCTTCAGACCGATCTCGCCCTTGGCGCAGACGTTGCCGCGCACGAAGGCGAGCACGCCGTCGCGGTGCGCCTCGGGGATGAACAGCGCGGCGTTGCGGGCGATGTCCGAGCTGTCGAAATCGCGCCCGCTGCCCACCCGCCGGCCGCAGAACGCATCCAGCAGGCGCTCGTAGACGATCAGGCCCGGCGCGACGACCAGGAAGCGGCGCGTGAAGCGCGGGTCGTCCACGCCCTCGGCCTGCGCGGCATTGCGGTTGAGCACCTGCCACACCATCAGCGCCTGCATGACCCAGGTCTTGCCGGTGCCGGTCGCCATCTTGAGACAGTATTTCGGGTGGTCGTGCTTGGGCTGCGCGACCTCCTGGCGGCGGGCGCCGGTCAGCGCGTGCGGCGCCACCTGTTCGTACAGGTCGAGCAGCGAGCCGGATTCCAGTACCTCGTGCGCGACGATGGTGTTCAGGATCGCCTGCTTCTGGCCGGCGTGGAAGTTCAGCGGTCCGCGAACGGCGCACATCTCGTCGCTGAACCACCAGTGCAGCAGGTCGGCGGTGTGGGGCGTGACCCGGTTGAGGATCTCGGCCGAGCCGTCTTCGAGGCCGGTGCAGAGGGCGCGGGTGTGTTCGGTCAGTGCGATCGACAGCGCGAGCGGGTTCGGGGCCGAGGTCGGTTTCGGCGTGGCGGCGCTCATTGCACGGCCTCCGCCACCGTGGTGACCACCTCGGCCTCGAAGCCGAACACATCCACCGCCCGCACGCACACGCGCCGCGGCCCGGCCTTGTGCGGCACGGTCAGCCGGGCGTGGGTGACGACGCGCAGTGCGTCCTCGTCGTTGGCGGTGTTGCCGCGGTAGTCCTGCCAGACCGAGCGGAAGACTTTTCCGTCGTAATCGGGATCGACGGCCCAGTATTCGACCAGCGCCAGCGGCTCCTGGTTCATCACGGCCTGGAGTTTCTGGCGGTTGGCGTCGTCGAGGTTGATCGCCTCGGGCGACAGCAGCACATAGTTTCCGAGCTTGACGGTCAGGTGTTCGTCGGCGGCGCTGCGGGTGCGCTCGACCGGGTGGATCGTCAGGTATTGCAGCGACGAGAAACGGACCTGGCCGCGCAGTTTGTCGATGCCGCCTTTTTTCTTCAGGCGGTCGAGCAGGTCGGGCGGGATCACCAGCACTTCAAGGCGGTTGTCGTTGAGTGCGGTGATGTCCTGGCCGATCGAGGGCTCGAAATTCCAGCCGAGCACGACCACGCGGTCCCAGCCGCCGAGCAGGTTGTCGCGCTGGGCGATGGCTTTTCTCAGCGTGGCGATGCCGGTGAGTTTGTTGGGGGAGTCGGCCAAGACCAGCGTCTTGCTGCTTTTCCGCGGGCCGAGGTCGAGGCCGGCGATCTGGCCGAGGTTGCGCTGCGGGTTGAATTCGGCGGGCAGCGACTGGGCGCCGTAGAGCGACAGCACGATCTGCGACAGGTCACCGATGCGGAACTCGCGGCCCAGCGTTGCCTTGGCGGCCTCGACCTGGTAGTCGCCGATGGCCTGGTACAGGAAGGGCTTGGCGCTCTGGTCGATCAGCCGCTTGCGCATGATCATGCAGGCGGGCTTGCCAAGGTCGGTCGTGATCCAGCGGCGGCCGAGCTTTTCGGCGACAGCGGCGGTGGTGCCGGAGCCGCCGTTGAAGTCGGCGATGAGGTCGTTCTCCTTGGACGCTAAGCTCATCAACTGCGCAAGGTAAATCTCATTTTTTTCTGTGCTGTAATTGTGGTTGTTTGAATAAACAGGGACTCCTGACCAAACTGTGTCCGCCACTCTTTTTGTCGCAGGTTCTCTCCAATACTGAGGTGATCCGTTGTCCGGGGATGCGCGAATGAACTCAAGGCTGCCTCCCGTGTCGCGCCAATACTGAGCAAGAGTACGGCCACCAGACTCCAATTTGAACCTATCATAATTGGCGATGGCTTGCTGTGCTCTTTCTTCCCGCCATACCCACTGACCTGATTCCGGCGTAGTTCCAAAAATGCAATATCGCATTGTTGGTCTGTCTGCATTACTCCAGAAGTGGTGCCAATGGCCTTCTGGGTTGCCTGTGTCATGTTTATCAATCCATAGCAAAGGAAATTTTGCAGACTGATTTTTTGTATACCAATAGGCTGTGTCGTGTCGCACTTGAAGTCTGTGAAGTACATCGAATTGTTGTTGGAGATTTTTCACCGCCCGCCCAGGGAGAACAATTTCATTGCGAAAGTTTTCTTTTCCGAACAACTCATCAAGTACTGTTTTCACGTAAGGGCCAACATGCCAGTCAAGGTGAACAAAGATCGACCCGGTATCGGCCAGCAGCTCGCGCATCAGCACCAGCCTCGGCGTGATCATCGCCAGATACGACGCCGTGCCATCCGCCCAGGTGTCGGAGTAGGCGAACTGCTCGATCACGGTCGGCTTCTGCTCCAGCTCGACGCCGGGCAGCGTGACCTTGGTGCGGTAGTCGGCCTTCGAGTCGAACGGCGGGTCGATGTAGATCA
>JBJOPV010000114.1:0-11121 GCA_046050625.1 Pseudomonadota bacterium | reverse complement strand
CCGGCGCGCTCGTTGCGGGCGATGGCGCGCTTGACGTTGCCTTCGCCCCAGTTGTAGGCGGCCAGCGCCAGCTGCCAGTCGCCGTTGAACATCTTGTTGAGCCGGCCCAGGTAGTCGAGCGCGGCGCGGGTCGAGGCCAGCACATCGCGGCGATCGTCGCGGAAGAGGTTCTGCTTGAGGTCGTAATCCTTGCCGGTCAGCGGCATGAACTGCCACATGCCCGAGGCGCGGGCCGAGGACAGTGCCTGCGGATTGAAGGCGCTCTCGATGAAGGGCAGCAGCGCCAGCTCGGTGGGCATGCCGCGGCGCTGGACTTCCTCGATGATGTGGTACAGGTAGCGCGAACCACGGTCGGTCATGCGCTGCACATAGTCCGGGCGGCTGGCATACCAGCGCTCGTGCTGTCGCACCAGATCGTTGTCCAGATCCGGCATGCCGAAGCCGGTGCGCACGCGCCCCCAGAGGTCCTTGCGCGCCTTTTCGGCGTCGACCACGCCCTGGCCGTCCGGCGACAGCGGATCGACCGGCATCCCGGCCGCATCGCGAGGATCCTCGAGCACCGGTGCGGCAGCCGGCACGGCCGCGACCTGCGCGGGCAGCGGAGCCAGCGGGCCTTCCGCGCCGCGGGCCGAGGCAGGCAGATCGCGCGATCCGACGGTGGTGATCTGGGGCGGCGGCTGCACGCTGTCGTCCACGGTGGCGCAGCCAGCAAGCGCCATCATCAGCGCCGACAGGGCAAAGGTGGCACGGCGGGAGGAGCGGTTCATCGGTAGGTATCTTTCCACTGTCGGATCGCAGCGAAGACCGAGACCGGATCCAGGGCGGCTGCACCTTGCGCGGCCGCACGCTCGATCACCCCGGGCTGCTCGCAGCGCAGGAAGGGATTGATCTCCCGCTCGAGGCCGAGCGGGCTCGGCAGCGTCGGGAGATCGCGTTCGCGCAGGCTCTTGCACTGCGTCTCGTGGCGAACCACGGCCAGATTGTCCGGCTCGACCGCGCGTGCGAAGCGCAGGTTGGCCAGCGTGTATTCGTGTGCACAGCATACCTGCGTGTCATCCGGCAGCGCCGAAAGCCGCGCAAGCGAGCGGTGCATCTGCGCCGCCGTGCCCTCGAACAGCCGGCCGCAGCCGGCCGAGAAGAGGGTGTCGCCACAGAACAGCACAGGACTCATGCCATGATTTTCGCAGATCGGGCGAATCACGAAGGCCCGATGACCGCGGGTATGGCCGGGCACCTCGAAGACCGTGATCGACCAGGGGCCGATCTCGAACCGGTCGCCGTCATGAACCGGCTCGACCAGAACCGGCATCGGCTCGTCGGAGGGACCCAGGACGCGCGCGGTGCGCCCATGCGCCGAGGCGGCCAGGGCCTGCAGACCCCCGACATGATCGCCATGATGGTGAGTCACTAGAATGCCGCTCAGATGCAGCCCCAGTCGCTCGAGCGTCTCGAGCACCGGCGTGGCATCCCCCGGATCCACCACCAGAGCCTTCCGGCCGTCGTGGAGCATCCAGATGTAGTTGTCGGCGAGGGCGGGCAGCGCGATCAGATTCATGGCACAGGAATCGGTGATTATAGAGATGGCACCCTGGCTGGAATCTCCGGCCGGGCGCCATGTGCTGGCCTGGGAGCAGCGTCAGCTCGACCATGTGGTGGCAGACATTTTCGGCTATCACGCGGTGCAGGTGGGGTGGCCGATGGTGCAGGCGCTGCGGGCCAGCCGCATCAGCCACCGGTGGCTGCTCAGCGACGGGATGCTGGAGGCGGGGGCGGTCCTGGGGCTGGAGGCGCCAGGCGGTCTGGGCGCAGGCGGGAGCCCGCCCGAGGGGGGTGGAGCGCTGGGGGTGAGCGTGCTCAGCGCCTTCGAGGCGCTGCCGTTTCCATCGGGGAGTCTGGACCTGGTGGTTTTGCCGCACACGCTGGAGCTGAGCGTGGACGCGCACCAGACGCTGAGGGAGGTGGAGCGGGTGCTGATGCCGGAAGGCCGGGTGGTCATCGTCGGCTTCAATCCGCTCAGTCTGTGGGGTGCCGCGCATGGTCTGGAGCGGCTGGGGGTGCCTGGCTGGCGCGGCCGCACCGGACTGCCCGCGCATGGCACGGGCGAGCTCATGGGGTGGCGCCGGCTGCGCGACTGGCTGAGGCTGCTGGGGCTGGAGGTGGAGTCTGGGCGTTTTGGGTGCTACCGGCCGCCGTTCGGATCGCAGCGCTGGCTGGATCGAAGCGCGTGGTGCGATGGGGCGGGGGAGCGCTGGTGGCCGGTGCTGGGGTCGGTGTACCTGATGGTGGCGGTCAAGCGGGTGAGGGCGGTGCGGCTGCTGGGCGGGGCGTCGTGGAAGAAGATCAACCGGCGACGTCGGGGCGTGGCCCCGGCGGTTGTCACGCGCGGCCGAGGCGAGCCGCACAGCGAGGACGGATGAACGACGAGAGCAAGGGCGGTGCGCCGCGGGTGAGGGCGGAGATCCGCCGGCCGAAGGTGACGATCTACACGGACGGAGCGTGCAAGGGCAACCCTGGGCCGGGCGGGTGGGGGGCGTGGCTGTCGAGCGACGGCCACGAGAAGGAGCTGTGCGGGGGGGAGCCGGGCACGACGAACAACCGCATGGAGATGACGGCGGTGATCGAGGCGCTGGCGAGCCTGAAGCGGACGTGCGACGTGGTGCTCTACACCGACAGCGAGTACGTCAAGAACGGCATCACCTCGTGGATTCACGGGTGGAAGGCGCGGGGGTGGAAGACGGCGGCGCGGCAGCCGGTGAAGAACGCCGACCTGTGGCAGCGCATGGACGCGCTGGCGCAGCTGCATGCGGTGGAGTGGCGGTGGGTGAAGGGGCATGCGGGCGACCCCGGCAACGAGCGCGCGGACGCGCTGGCCAACCGTGGGGTGGAGCAGGCGCAGGCGGGCGGGCGCGGGGCGGGGCGATGAGCGCGTACGTGCTCATCCATGGCGCCTGGCATGGCGGGTGGTGCTGGCGGCGGGTGCTGCCGGGGCTGAGGGCGGCGGGGCACGAGGCGCATGCGGTCACGCTCACGGGCGTGGGCGAGCGCGCGCACCTGCTGCGTCCGGAGCTGTGCCTGCGTGACCACCTCGGCGACGTGCTGGGCCTGGTCGAGGCCGAGGAGCTGGGGGCGGGGCGCGAGGACCTGGTGCTGGTCGGGCACAGCTATGGCGGTCTGGTGATGACCGGCGTGGCTGACGCGCTGCTGGCGCGCGGGGTGAGGCTGCGCCATCTGGTCTATGTGGACGCGGTGACGCCGCACCCGGGCGAATCGTGGTCGAGCCAGCACGCGCCGGAGACGGTGGCGGCGCGGGTGGCGGCGATCGCGCAGGACCCGCGCGGTGCGATGCCGGCGCCGGACGCGGCCGTCTTCGGGCTGGAGGGCGCCGAGCGCGACTGGGTCAACCGGCGCCAGACGCCGCAGCCCGGGGGCGTGTACCGGGACGTGCTGGACTTCGACGCGGCGCGGGTGGCCACGGTGGCGCGCACGTTCGTGGACTGCACCGCGCCGGCGCTGGCGACGATCGCGGTGATGCGCGAGCGGGTGCGGCGCGAGCCGGGCTGGCGGGTGGTGGAGCTGGCCACCGGGCACGATCCGATGGTGAGCGCGCCGGAGGCGCTGGTGGGGGTGCTGCTGGGGTGCGGGGGGTAGAGGGCCTGCGTGGATCCCCGCCTGCGCGGGGATGACGGGAAACAATACCGTCACCCTCGCGCCTGCGAGGCCCCCCGCCGGGCCGCTGAAGCCGCCGCGCCGGCGCGCCGCTCGCGCATCTTCTGCCGCAGGCGCTCGGCCTCGAGGCGGTCGCGCTCGGACTGGAGCTGGGCCAGGCGGGCCTCGAGGCGGGCGTGGCGCTCGAGCTGGGCGAGCTGCTCGGCGCGGGCCTGGGCGCGCTCGCGCTCGAGCTGGGCGGTGCTGTCGCGGGTCTGCTCGGTCAGGCGCTGCTCGGCGCGCAGGCGGGCCTGGCGCTCGCGGTCCATGTCGGCGCAAGCGCGGCGCTCGGCGTCGCGGGCGCGGGTGTCGGCCTCGTCGATGGCGACGCGGGCCTGGTCGCGCTCGGCGCGGACCTGTGCCTGGAGCTGCTCGCGCTCCTGGCGGGCGTGCTCGCGCAGCTGCTCGCGCTCGCGCAGCGCGGCGGCGAGCTCGCGGGCCTGGGCGGCGTCGCGCTCGGCCTGGGCGGCCTGGGTGGCGGCGAGCTGCAGGCGCAGGGCGTCCAGCTCGGCGGCCTGCGCCTGGGCGAGGGCCTGCACGCGCGCGAGCTCGGCGGCCTGAGCGTCGCGCTCGGCGCGGGCGGCCTGGGCGCGGGCCTCGGCCTCGAGCGCGCGGGACTCGGCGGCCTGGTGGGCCAGCGCCTGCGCGGTCTCCCAGAGCTGGCGGGCGAGCTCGCGCACCGGCTCGGGCGCGTCGGTCTCCGGCGCGCGGAAGGCCTGCGGATCGGCGATGCGCGCGCCCAGCCGGGCGAACCAGCTCTCCAGATGGGGGCTGACGGTGTTGGGCGAGCCGCGGCCGATCTTCAGGCGCACGCGCTCGATGGTCGGGCGCGCGCCTTCGAGCAGCAGCGCGTCCGCCGCCTTCCAGACATCCTGTTCAGTGATCCCGCGACTCATGGTCAAGCGCCCTCCTTCAATGGCATGATCTACCAACGATAATTGAAGCTTATCGTTAGTTGAGTAGATGAACTGTCTGATATCATACAGCACATGGATATTTCATACGAACTGATCACGCTCGACCCGGCCGCAGGCACCCCGGTCCTCGCCACCGACGAGCTCAGCCCCAGCGCCGTGGCCGCGCTGCGCGATCTGCTCGATCAGGGCGAGTCGCCCAACACGGTGCGCAGCTACCGCTCCGCCATGCGCTACTGGGCCGCCTGGTTCAGCCTGCGCTACGGCCGCCGCCTCGAGCTGCCGCTGCCCGTCACCGTGGTGCTCCAGTTCATCGTCGACCACGGCCAGCGCCAGGACGACGCCGGCCGCCTCGTGCACGATCTGCCCGACGCCGTCGACCAGGCCCTGGTCGCCGCCGGCCACAAGGCCGCCCCAGGCGCGCCCACGCTCTCGACCCTCACGCACCGCGTCAGCGTCCTGTCCAAGATCCACCAGCTCCAGGGCCTGCCGAACCCCTGCGACGACGGCCGCGTGCGCGAGCTCACCGCACGCCTGCGCCGCGCCTACGCCCGCCGCGGCGCCGCCCAGCCCCACGCCAAGCCCGCGCTCACCCGCGAACCCCTCCAGGCGCTGCTCGATACCTGCGACGATTCGCTCGCCGGCCTGCGCGACCGCGCGCTGCTGCTCTTCGCCTTCTCCAGCGGCGGGCGCCGCCGCTCCGAGGTCACCGCCGCCACCCTCGACAACACCCGCCCAGCCCCGCGCTCGCCCGGCCAGGCCCCCCAGCGCGACGAGCCCGCCTTCGTCCACCTCATGGGCGTGTCCAAGTCCAATCAGTCCGGCCGCACCCGCGCCGATTCCCACAAGCCCGTCGTCGGCCAGGCCGCACTCGCCCTCCAGGCCTGGCTCGACGCCTGGCGCGCCCACAACGCCGCCCGCAGCCTGCCCCCGCCCGAAGGCGCGATCTTTCGCCGCATCCGCAAGGGCGGCGCCATCTCCGAACCCCTCACCCCCCAGGCCGTGCGATCCATCGTCCAGGCCCGCGCCGCCCTCGCCGGCCTCGACGCCTCCGGCTTCTCCGCTCACTCCCTGCGATCAGGCTTCGTCACCGAGGCCGCCGCTCAGAACATCCCCATGCCCGAGACCATGGCCCTCACCGGCCACCGCTCTCCCTCCTCCGTCATCGGCTACTTCCGCCAGGGGGAGGTTCTGGGCTTGAAGGCGGCGAGGTTGATGGAGGACGCGCACCCCGCAGAGGGAGACACCAAGAAGATGCGGCGGTGAACGGCGGGGTTCCAAGTGAACGCAGGCACAATCGCGGCTCCCCGAGCGATCACGACATGAACATCATCATCCTGGACGACTATCAGGACGCGGTGCGCAAGCTCCAGTGCGCCGAGCGTCCCGAACTGCAGAACGCCAAGGTCTTCACCAACACCGTCAAGGGCATCGGCCAGCTGGCGGTGCGCCTCAAGGACGCCGAGATCCTCGTGCTGGTGCGCGAGCGGACGCATTTTCCAAAGGCGCTGCTGGAGAAGCTGCCGCGCCTGAAACTCATCGCCCAGACTGGGCGGGTGGGCCCGCACATCGATGTGGAGACCTGCACCCGCCTGGGCATCGCCGTGGCCGAGGGCGTGGGCTCGCCGGTGGCGCCAGCCGAGCTGACCTGGTCCCTGATCATGGCCTCGATGCGCCGGCTGCCGCAGTACATCGGCAACCTCAAGCACGGCGCCTGGCAGCAGTCCGGGCTGAAGGCGGGTTCGATGCCGCCCAACTTCGGGCTGGGCCTGACGCTGTCGGGCCGCACGCTGGGCCTGTGGGGCTACGGGCGCATCGGCCGGCTGGTGGCGGGCTACGGTCGCGCCTTCGGCATGAAGGTGCAGGTCTGGGGCAGCGAGAGCTCGCGCCAGAAGGCCGTGGCCGACGGCTTCGAGGCCGCCGCCTCGCGCGAGGCGTTCTTCGCCGACGCTGACGTGCTGAGCCTGCACCTGCGATTGACGCCGGAGACCCGCGGCCTGATCACGATGGACGATCTCGCGCGCATGAAGCCGACCGCACTGCTGGTCAACACCTCGCGCGCCGAGCTGATCGGCGACAGCCTGCTGGTGACCGCACTCAACCGTGGCAGGCCAGGCATGGCGGCGGTGGATGTCTTCGAGAGCGAGCCGATCCTGCAGGGCCATCCGCTGCTGCGACTGGAGAACGCGGTGTGCACGCCGCACATCGGCTATGTCGAGCTCGACAGCTACGAAAACTATTTTCGGGCCGCCTTCGACAATGTCTCGGCCTACTTGGCGGGACAGCCGACGAACATCGTCAATCCCGACGCCTTCAAGCTGCATCCCGGTCTCTGAGGCCGGACGATGAGTTTGTCGCCCTCGGCGTCGTCGCCGTCTGCGCTGGCTTCGGCACAGAACGCGCTGCGCTTCGGCAATTTCGCCATTGGCTGCGGCGTGATGGTGGTGGGCGGCTCGCTCAACGACCTGGTGCGCTCGCTGCAGGTGTCGGTGGCACTGGGCGGGCAGCTCATCAGCGTCGGTGCGGTCTTCATGTGCATCGGCGCGCCGCTGCTGGCCGCGCTGCTGTCGGGCTGGGACCGCCGCTGGCTGCTGCGGGTGACGCTGGCCTGGTACGCGGCCGGCCATCTGCTGTGTGCGCTGGCACCGGACTACGCCACGCTGCTGCCGCTGCGGGCGCTGACCATGCTGGGCGCGGCGGTGTTCACGCCGCAGGCGGCGGCGGCGATCGGCTGGATGGCGCCGCCCGAGCAGCGGGGGCGCGCGATCACCTCGGTGTTCCTGGGCTGGTCGCTGGCCTCGGTGCTGGGCATGCCGCTGCACGGCTACGTTGGCGAGGTTTTCGGCTGGCGCTGGGCCTTCGGGCTGGTGGCGCTGCTGGCCGGACTGGGCGCCGTCTGGGTCGGACGGGCGCTGCCGCAGGGCGTGAAGCCGCCGGCGCTGTCCATGGCGCGCTGGGCCGAGGTGCTGACGCATCCGGTGCTGATGGCCATCGTGCTGGTGACCGCGCTGGCCGGTGCCGGCCAGTTCACGCTGTTCTCGTATGTGGCGCCCTATTACCGTCAGGTGCTGGGCGCAGGCGCGCTGGAGATCAGCCTGCTGTTCATGGCCTTCGGCGCCTGGGGGCTGGCGGGCAATCTGCTGCTGAGTCGGCGCATCGACCGCATCGGCCCGGCGCGGGCGGTGCGGCTGTTCTTGGCAGGCATCGCGATCGGACAGCTGCTGTGGCCGCTCGGCCAGAGCGTGCTGCTGATGCTGATCGTCATGGTGCCCTGGGCCTTCGGGACCTTCGCGACCAATTCCGCGCAGCAGGCGCGGCTGGGCGCGGCGGCGCCGGCGCTGGCGCCGGCACTGCTGGCGCTCAACACCTCGGCGATCTACCTCGGTCAGGCGATCGGTGCCGCTTCGGGCGGCGCGATCGTCGATCTGCAGGGCTTCGGGGCGCTGCATGGCGTCAGCCTGGGCTGGACGCTGCTGGCCCTGGCGCTGAGCCTCTGGGCCGAGCGCCGCCTGCGCCGCGATCCGGACCATGTCTGAGCGCCCTGCCTTGCCCGACACCGTCCGCCCGGCCTCGCCCTGGGCGCTGTTCGTGGCTTTCAGTCTGCTGGCGCTGCAGGGCTTCGGCGGCGTCATCGCGATCGCGCAGCGGGTCATCGTCGAGCAGCGCCGCTGGCTGACGAAGACCGAGTTCCTCGAGCTGCTGGCCGCCGGCCAGGTGCTGCCCGGGCCGAACGTGGTCAACCTCTCGCTGATGATCGGCGACCGCTTCTTCGGCTGGCGCGGTGCGCTGGCGGCGATGGGCGGCATGATCCTGCCGCCGATGGCGGTGGTGCTGGCGGCCACTGTTCTCTATGGCCAGCTGGCGCCGGATCGGCCGGCGCTGGCAGGCGCTTTGCGTGGCATGGGCGCGGTCTCGGCCGGCATGATCCTGGCGACCGGCCTCAAGCTGATAGGCGGGCTGGCGAAGCAGCCACTGGGCCGGCACGTCGGTCTGGTCTACGCCGGGCTGACCGCGCTGGCGGTGGGCGCGCTGCGCTGGCCGATGGCCGCGGTGGTGCTGGGCCTGGGCAGCGTCGCGGTGCTGCATGCCGCCTGGGTGATCCGGCGCGCGCAAGGTTCACGATGAGCCCCGCCATGCCGGTCGACCTCTGGGCGATGTTTCTGCACTTCATGGCGATGTCGCTGCTGTCGATCGGCGGCGCGGTGGCCACCGTGCCCGACATCCACCGCTTTGTCGTCGAGGAACGTGGCTGGCTGGGTGATGCGCAGTTCACCGACTCGATCGCGCTGGCGCAGGCCGCGCCGGGGCCGAACCTGCTGTTCGTCGCGGTGATCGGCTGGAATGTCGCCGGGCCGGCGGGTGTGTTCGCATCGATGGCGGGCATGCTGCTGCCGAGCACCACGCTGGCCTGGGCCGCGACCCGCTGGGGGCTGCGCCGGCGCGATCATCTCGGGGTGCGCGCCTTCACCGGCGGCATGTCGGCGATCACCGTCGGGCTGCTGCTGTCGAGCGGCTGGATCCTGTCGCAGCCGGCGTGGCGCATGCCGGCACATCAGGCGGCGGGCAGCGCAGTGCTGATGCTGATCACGGTGGCCGTGATGCTGCGGACGAAGCTCAGTCCGATGGTGCTGATCGCGCTGGGCGCGCTGGCCGGGGCGCTCGGTCTGGCATGAAGGTGATCGCCAGCACGCCGGCGAGCGCCCAGGCTGCCAGCAGCAGCGGAAATCCGGTCTGCGGCGACCACTGCAGCGCCATGCCGCCCAGCGCTGGCGCCATCATGCCGCCCAGCGTGTAGGACATCACCAGCACGGCCGTCGCGCTGACCAGCGCGACACCCTGGTGACGGTGACCGATGTCGATCATCGCCACGGTGTAGAGCCCGCCACCGGCGCCACCCCACAGCAGCGCGATCAGCCAGGCCAACGCGCCCGCCTCGCCCACCCACGGCAGCAGCAGCGTGGCGGCCAGATTGACCAGCGCGCAGAGCTTCCACACCGCCTGACGGCCGAAGCGGTCGACCAGTTCGCCCACCGGCACCATCATCACTGCGCTGCCCAGGCCGCTGGCCGAGACCAGCAGCGCCGCCAGCGCCGCGCCCAGCCCGATCGCCAGGCCGTAGAGCGGCAGCACGCTGGCCAGGCCGGCCTCGAAGAAGCCGCCGATCAGGCCGGCGGCCATCACCGCCGGCGCGGCGCGCAGCGCGTCCAGGATGCCGCTCAGGCCCGGCCGGGCGCCGTCATCCTCCAGATGGCTGTGCAGCGCCGGCACCCGCAGGCTCAGCAGCAGCGCCGCCGCCAGCAGGCCCACCGCCAGCCAGCGGATCCAGCCGGCATCCAGGCCCGCGCCGGTCAGCGCCGCCAGGCAGGCCGGACCGACGACGAAGGTCAGCCCGACCATCGTCTCGAACAGGCCGACGATGCGCCCTCGCCGCTCGGGTGGCGCCAGCTCGGCCACCATCGCCTCGGCGACGATCCAGCGCAGCGCACCCGCCATGCCGGCGATCAGGTAGAGCGCCGCCCACAGCGGCACCGCGTCGCTCAGATTGATGCCGGCATAGGCGGCCAGCGGCACCGCCGCAGCCAGCAGCAGCGCGCGGCGCGCGCCAAGCCGGCGCACCCAGCTGGCGGTGAAGGGCGTGGCCAGCGCCATGCCCAGCCACTGCACCGCGCTGAACAGGCCGATCCAGGCCTCGTCGAGCCCGCGCGCCTTCAAGGTGAACAGCAGCAGCGGGCCGTACATGAACAGCCCGCACAGCTCGAGAAAGGTGGCCGCGAACAGCGCGAACAGTCCGCCCTGCGCAGCCCCCTGAGAGGCGGCAGGCTTCAGAGCGGATCCAGCAGGCGGGGCAGCAGCGCCGCGGCGCGGCCGGTCAGCACGATGTGGGCCTCATCGTCGATCTCGCTGGCCTGGGTGTTGAGGATGACCACATGCGCGCCGGCCTGCCGCGCGCGCGCCGCCAGGCCGGCGGCGGGCCAGACGGTGCCGGAGGTGCCCACCACCAGCATCACGTCGCAGGCACTGGCGGCTTCCTCGGCCGCGGTCAGATCGCGGTAGTCGAGCGACTCGCCGAACCAGACCACGCCCGGACGCAGCCGGTTGCCGCAGTCCGGGCAGCGCGGCGGATGGCCGGGCTCGGCGCGGGAGGGATCGCACGGGCGGCGCATCAGGTCCTCGCCGCGCGGGCAGGCATCAAGCCAGCGGTCGCTCAGGATCGAGCCGTGCAGCGCGACGATGCGTGCGCCCTCGCCCGCCTGGGCGGCTGCGCGCTGGTGCAGGTCATCGACGTTCTGCGTCAGGATCGTCAGCCGGCCCGGATGGCGCGCCGCGTAGTGCGCCAGTGCGACATGGCCAGCATGAGGCTCGGCCTGGCGCACGCCGTCGCGGCGCATCTGGTACCAGTCCCAGACCCGCTGCGGATCGGCGCGAAAGCCCGCCTCGCTGGCCAGCTGCATCGGGTCGAGGTGTGCCCACAGCCCGGTCTGCGCATCGCGAAAGGTCGGGA
>JBJOPV010000113.1:0-11123 GCA_046050625.1 Pseudomonadota bacterium | reverse complement strand
GACGGTGTCGAGCTCGACCACCGAGCCCTGCGCCAGGTGCAGGATGTTCTTGATCGGAATGCGGGTGCGGCCCAGCTCGACGGTGAGCTGCACCGGGATGTCGAGGATCAGGTTCAGATCCTTGCCACCGGCCACGCCGGCAGCACCCCCGCCGCGCGGACCACTGTCGAAGTCGGCAAAGGGTGCCGGCGTACCGAAGCCGCCCGGATCGGACGGCTTTTCCTCGAGCGCGGCCGCCCACTCGGCGGCCATCGCATCCTGTTCTGACAGGTCAGTGAGGTCGACCGAGGGATTTTCAGGCATTTTGATCTCCTATCCAGCTGACCTGCTGGTTGGTCAGCACACGCTCGATACGGATGGCGTAGTGGCCGCCGGAGGTGCCGTAGCCCGCCTCCAGCACCGGCACGCCGTCGACATGGGCCTTGATGGTCTTGCCCAGATCGAGCTCGATGAAGTCACCGATCTTCATCGCCAGCAGCTGCTCGACGGTGGCGGGCGCCTTGGCCAGCTCGGCGACCAGCTCGACCTCGGCCGACTGGATCTGGTCGGACAGCAGGCTGATCCAGCGCTTGTCGGCGCCGGGAGCCTCGCCCTGGTTGTTGCTGCGCAGCACGTCGCGGATCGGCTCGACGTTGGCATACGGGATGCACACCCGCACCGAGCCCACCGACTCGCCGATCTCGATGGTGAACACCGTGGAGACCACCACGTCACCGGCCGCGGCGATATTGACGAATTGGGGCTGCATCTCCGAGCGCTGGTAGGTCAGCTCCAGCGGATAGATGCCCTGCCAGGCCTTGTTGTACTCGCGCAGCAGGATCTCGACGATGCGCATGATGACGCGCTGCTCGGTGCCGGAGAACTCGCGGCCCTCGATGCGCGCCGGGAACTTGCCCACGCCGCCGAACAGCGCGTCGATGAAGGCGAAGATCAGCGTGGGATCGCAGACGAACAGCGCCGAGCCGCGCAGCGGCCGCATCGAGACGACGTTGAAGTTCGTCGGCACCATGGTCTCGCGCAGGAAGGCGCTGTATTTCTGCACCTTGACCTCGCCGACCGAGATTTCCAGGTTGCGCTGCGCGAACTCGGTCAGCGCCGGCATCACGTTGCGGGAGAAGCGCTCGTTGATCACCTCGAGCATCGGCATGCGTCCGCGGACGATGCGATCCTCGCTGGCAAGGTTGTACTCTCGCACCGATCCCTTCGGCGGACGCACGCCTTCGGTCTCGGCGACGGGAACGTCACCGGTCATGCCCTGCAGGAGGGCGTCGACCTCATCCTGGGACAGGTTCTGCTGACTCATGGGGTGCTCGCTGCGAAACCGGGCGCCGAGCCACGCTCACTGGACGATGAAGCTGGAGAAATGAACCTGCTGGACGGGGTTGTAGACCGGTGTGCGCTTGCGCTTCTTCTTGCCGTCGTCCTCACCCTCGTCATCGATGTTGATGCCCATCGGTCGCACCACCTCACGGGCGATCTCGGCGGCGAGCAGCTCCTTGCCCTCGCGGCCCTGCAGCTCGGCAGCCGTCTTGTGCGACAGGATCATCAGCACCGCGTTGCGGACCGCCGGCATGTAGGGCTTCATTTCCTCGGCGAACTTCGGATCATCGATCTCGAGGGTCACGCCGATCTGCGCATAGCGGTCCGCATCGCGGTCAGCCAGGTTGACGACAAACGGGTCGAGCGGCATGTAGGCCGGGGGCAGCTTCGGGTCACGCTTGGCCGGCTTGGGCTTGGCGACGGCATGGGCGTCCTCGCCACCTTCCTCGGCGGCGGCAGCCGCGGCCTCGGCGGCTTTCTTCTTCCAGATCATGAAACCGGCACCGCCACCGCCCAGCAGCAGGACCACGACCACGCCGATGATGATGAAGAGCTTCTTGGAATTCTTCTTGGGAGCGGGTTGTTCCGCGCTCGCTGCCGCAGCCGACATGTCCTTCTCCTGCTGGTTGAGCCCCTCGCACGAGGGGCATCCGGATAGGGACGATTATTTGAAAACGGGGCGCATGGCGAAGATCGGAAAAGCGCAGCAAAACCGGCGATTGACCCGCCCCGCCCTGAAGGCTCAGGCAAACAGGTCGAGGCCGCCGGCGCGTGTCGGCGGCCGGCGGACCGGTGCTGGCTCGGCCGAATCCGAGGGTCGCGCACGGCCCTCGGGCAGGTCGACGACAAAGCCGCTGTCCTGGCGAGACGAGGCCTGCTGACCGCCGGCATCACGGGCCCGGCCCTCCTGGAAGGCGCCCGAGCTGCCGGATCCGCCCGAACCGCTGGCCAGCGAATCGGAGCTGGCGCCCGACGAGGCCACCGGCGCGGTCTCGCCCACCGAGCTGCTGCCCAGCGACAGCCCGTCCTCGCCCAGTGCAGCCGCCAGGGCCGGCAGTGACTGCTCGAGCTGCTGGCGGGTGGCCGCCTGGGTCGCGGCGAAATCGACCGAGGCCACTGAGCCCTCGATGGCAATGCGCACCGACACCGGCCCCATCTCGACCGGATTCAGATGCAGCGTGACCTCGCGCAGCCCGTGGCGCGACAGACTGGCATGCTGCGCGACATGGGCCACCACCTCGTCGGCGAAATCGGGATGGCCGAAGGGCGTCTCGACACGCGACTCGGCGGCCGCCACAGGCGTGGCCGCCCCCCCAGCCTGAACCGATGCGGCCGCCTGGGCCTGGGCCAGCGCCTCCGCCCAGGCCTCGGTCGACACGGCAGGCTCGGCCGAGCCGGTCCGGTCGCCCCGCTCCGTCAGACCCACCAGACGGGTGTCTGAGGTGACGCCCGCCCCCCCACCCAGCGCGGCACGGGCCGCCTGCAGGGCAGGATCGGCCGGTGCCGCCGCACGGACCGGACCGACCTCGGTCATCACGGTGGCCGGCAACTCGACTCCTGCACGCTGTGGACTGATCTGAGCCGCCGCCTGCAGCCGCAACGAAGCCTGGGCGGCACGATCGGCCGCCTGCGCGGCAGCGGAGGACAGATCGTCGGATGCGCGGGCGCGACCACTCTCGCGCTCCACGGCCGCCTGCGCCCGACGACCGGACAGCGAGGAGAAGGAGTCCTCGCCCAGCACCGCCACCGCGGGTCGGGCCTCGGCCAGGGTGGGGCTCGCCGCCGCGGCGGACCGGATGGCCTCCGTGACGCGTGTCGTGTCTGTCGGACCCCGTTCAGTCACACGGCCTGAGGACAGTGACGCCTCGTGCGGCTGCACCGGTCGGGCCCACCCCTCCCCCCTGGCTTCCTGAGTTTCGGTCGCGATTGGCGATGCGCCAGTCCGGCGCTGCGCAGAAACGATGTCGTCAGCACCTTGGCGCGCGGACGTGGCCGCATCGCCCGGCATGGGCACCGGCGACGCCACCGCCCCGGGCATCGGCGCAGGCAAGGGCACGGGCACCAGCCCTGGCGTTGGCGGCGCGGCAGGATCCGGAACCATCGGCGCCGGCAGATCCAGATCACGCGGCAGCAGTGCATGGTCCGTCAGCCAGGGCATGTCGGCGTCGTCGGAGACAGACTTTTCCTCGGTTCTGGCCTCGCCCGGCGCCTCGATGTCGGTCGACGTCCCGGAGGACACCTGCAGCGACGCCAGCCGGTCACCGGGGAGCGCCTCGACACCGGCCTCGCCCGGGACCGCGCGCGCCGAAACCGTGTCGCGCGCAGCGGCGGCATTCAGGCGCAAGCGCAGCAGCGCGCTCAGACTCAGGCGGCCCAACGCGGCGGCGCCACCTTCGCCAGCCTCCGTCGGCAGGCCAGCAGGCTGCGCCACGGCGGCGCTGGTCATCGACGACGACAGCAGGCTGGCAAATGTCGCCCCCCCGCCGGCCTCGCCTTCGGGGGGCGCTCCGGATGCAGGCGACGCCGTGGCACGACCCGCACCAGCACGCGCCGGCAGCGAGGACAGGTTCAGCAGGGAAGGATCCATCGCGCGTCATCCGCCGTGACCGGCGGTCTCCTGAAGTCGGTTCCAAGCCATGCGCGAGGCGCGCTCGTCGATCTGGCGCTGCTCCTGGCGGTCCTGGTGGTGACGGACCGCATCGGTGCGGCGCTTGATCAGCTTGTTGATCGCGGCGACCCGACGCTCGGCCTCGAGCGTCTCGGACTGGCGGTGCGTCAGCACCTGCCGGGCCCGGTCGACCTGGGCGGACTGCATCGACACCGCCTGATGCAGCCGGTCGGTGAAGGCGTGGTGGCACTGCACCAGCGGCATGGTGACCGACTGGCGCATCGCGCTGCTCCAGCGCGACTGGTGATCGCGACTGTAGGTCGAGAGCTGTTCATGCTGGCGCAGCGCCGCGTCCAGCGCCGCATCGGCGCGACGCTGCTGGGCCAGCGCGGCATCGCGCTGGCGTTCGGCATGTTCGAGCAGGGTGACGAGGGACTGGGTCATCGATGGACTTCGGTCGGGGTTCAGACGCGGGTGATCTGGCGCAGCATCGCGACGCTGTCGCGCAGCTGCGCCCGGGCATGGGTGTCCTGCTGCAGCAGCGCCATCATCGCGGGCTGCGACTTGACGGCGGCGTCGAGCTCGGCATCATGGCCCGGCACATAGGCGCCGAGCTGGATCAGGTCGCGCGCCTTGCTGAGCTTGGACAGCAGCTTGCGCATCTGTCGCGCCGCGGCGATGTGCTCGCGCGGCACGACGTTGTTCATCACCCGCGAGATCGAGCGCTCGATGTCGATGGCCGGGTAGTGCCCCGACTCGGCCAGCTCGCGCGACAGCACGATGTGGCCATCCAGGATGCCGCGCGCGGCGTCGGCGATCGGATCCTGCTGGTCGTCGCCCTCGCTCAGCACGGTGTAGAAGGCGGTGATCGAGCCCTGGCCCGGCCGGCCGTTGCCGCTGCGCTCGACCAGCTGCGGCAGCTTGGCGAAGCAGCTCGGCGGGTAGCCCTTGGTGGCGGGCGGCTCGCCGATGGCCAGCGCGATCTCGCGCTGCGCCATCGCGTAGCGGGTCAGCGAGTCCATCAGCAGCAGCACGTCCTGGCCCTGGTCACGGAAATGCTCGGCCACCGCGGTGGCGTAGGCCGCACCCTGCAGCCGGCTCAGCGGCGGCGCGTCCGCCGGCGCGGCCACCACCACCGAGCGCGCCCGGCCGTCCTCGCCAAGGATGTCCTCGATGAATTCCTTGACCTCGCGGCCGCGCTCGCCGATCAGGCCGACGACGATGACGTCGGCTGCGGTGTAGCGCGCCATCATGCCCAGCAGCACCGACTTGCCCACGCCGGTGCCGGCGAACAGGCCGATGCGCTGGCCCTTGCCAACAGTCAGCATCGCGTTGATCGAACGCACGCCGGTGTCCAGTGGCGTGCGCACCGGATCGCGGTCCATCGCGTTGATCGGCCGGCGAACCAGCGGCATCGGCTGCACGCCCGACAGCGGTCCGCCGCCGTCCATCGGCCGCCCGCCCGCATCGACCACTCGGCCAAGCAGGCCGTTGCCGATCGGCAGGTGGCAGGAGCGGTCCTCGGTGCGACGCCACATGTGGCGGCTCTCGCCGAGCTCGAGCGCGGGCACCGGCACCTCCATCGGCACCACCCGCGCGCCGCTGGCCAGACCGTGGATCTCGCCGGCCGGCATCAGGAAGGCGCGGTCGCCGGTGAAGCCGACCACCTCGGCCTGCACCGGCGGCTGCCCCGGCATCAGCACCTCGCACAGCGAACCCACCGGTACGCGGATGCCGATCACCTCCAGCACCAGGCCGGTCACGCGCACCAGCGTGCCCTGCACCAGCAGCGGCGCGTCCAGGCTGGCGCGCTCGTGCATCTCCTCGAGGAAGCGCACCCAGCGCCCGGGAATCTCGCCAGCAGCCGGACAGGGACCTTCGCGCATGGCTGTCATGGATGAGCCCCATCAGCGGAGGAAGGATCGGCCAGCGACAGCGGCCCGAGCGCCGCCATCGCCCGCGCCCAGCGGGTGGCCACCCGCGCGTCGACGGTGCCCAGGTCGGACTCGACCAGGCAGCCTCCGCGCTCGATGTTCGGATCCGCCACCAGCCGGGCATGGCGGGTGCTGAACAGGTCACCGCAGCCCTGCTCCACCGCGACCAGATCGGACGGATTGAGCCGCACGCGAATGTGCCGCGCCGACAGCAGCACCTCGCCCAGCGCCTCCTGGGTGACACGCACCACCGCGGCGGCCGGCGTCTGCAGCTCGGTGCGCAGCACCTGGCGAGCCACCTGCAGCGCAATGCCCGCCACCCGACGCGCAATCGCCTGATCGAGCCCGTCGAGCTGACGCTGGAACTGCTCCAGCGCCGCGGCAATCGGCACGCCGACCTCAGCCTCATGGTGCTGGCGGTACTCCTCGAGCGCGTTCAGGCCCTCCTCGCGGCCGATCCGCAGGCCCTCGTCGCGACCGAGCGCGCGGCCCTTCTCGAAGGCCTCCTCGGCCAGATGACGCGCCCGGGCCTGCTCGGCCTGACGGGTCTCCTGGACCGCACGCAGCACCTCGGGCGGCGGTGCCGGCGGCTCGGCCGGGGGCGCCGCATCGCCAGCGCGGCGAGCACGCGGCGTGGCTGGCACATCAAGCCGGCCCGGCCTCCAGCGCACCACGTCGCCGAGTTCCTCGCGCGGAATGAAGCGGGTGAGAGAAGGCTGCACCGCCTCCGGCAGCGCCTGCAGGTCGATCGGCGCAAAGCCGGGGTCGCGCGCCTGGCGCTGCACCCGCTCGGCAAAGGACTCAGAGGAACTGGCCATCGCTGCCTCCACCCAGCATCAGCTGACCTTCGTCCGACAGGCGGCGCGCGATCTGCAGGATCTCCTTCTGCTCGGCCTCGACCTCGGCGACCCGCACCGGGCCGCGCGAGGCCAGGTCCTCGCGCAGCATCTCGGCGGCACGGCTGGACATGTTGCGGAAGATCTTCTCGCGCAGATCGTCGGTGGCCCCCTTGAGCGCGACCAGCAGCGACTCGCTCTGGACTTCCTTCAGCAGCGCCTGGATGCCACGGTCGTCCACGCGCATCAGGTCGTCGAAGGTGAACATGCTGTCGGTGATCTTCTGCGCCAGCTCGGCGTCGGTCTCCCGGATGTAGTCCAGCACCGAGGCCTCGATCGCGGTGCCCAGCAGATTGAGCACCTCGGCCGCGCTCTTGACGCCACCCATGTTGGCCTTGCGCATGCGGTCACCGCCGGCCAGCACCTTCGACAGCACGTCGCTGAGCTCCTTGAGCGCCGCCGGCTGCACGCCGTCGAGCGTGGCCAGGCGGATCATCACCTCGTTGCGGTGCCCCTCGGGGAAGCGGCGCAGCACCTCGCTGACCTGCTCGGGCTCGAGGTGAACCAGGATGACCGCGACGATCTGCGGGTGCTCGCGGCGAAGCAGGTCAGCCACCGCGGCCGGATCCATCCACTTGAGGTTGTCGATGCCGGGGGCGTCATTGACCCGCACGATGCGGTCGATCAGCAGATTGGCCTTGTCGTCGCCAAGCGCGCGGCGCATCACCCGACGCACGTATTCGTCGGTATCGAGCTCGAGCAGGCCAGCGTCATGCACCTGCTCCTCGAAGCGAAGCAGCACCCGCTCGTAGCGGTCGCGCTGGATCGTCTTGGTGCGAGCCATCTTCTCGCCGAGCTTCTGCGCCTCCTTGGGGGTGAGGTGGCGAAAGACCTCCGCGGCCTCCTCCTCGCCCATCGAGATCAGCAGGATCGCCGCGTCCTCGAGTCCCTGGTCATCCATGGATCGACATCCTCGTGTTCATCATTCGGCTTCGGTGCCGTTGACCCAGCCGCGCAGGATGCGCGCCACTGCGGCCGGATTCTTGCGGGTCAGGTCGCGAACCTCGTTGAGGCGGCGATCGGACGGACTGAGCTCCTCCGGAGCCGCCAGGGCGGGTGTGCCGCCGACGCCCGCCGCGCCGCCCGTGCCCGCATCGGTCAGCGCCGGCAGCTCCTCGACATCGTCGACCACCGCGTCGAGGCGGTTCTTTTCGCGCTCGAGCTCCTCGGCCTTGCGCATGTCGCGCAGCACCGGCCGGATCACGCCGAACACCACCGCCAGGCCCAGCGCCACCAGCGCCAGCGGCACCGCCAGCGTGCGCACCATCTCCAGCAGCTGCGGCTGCTTCCACAGCGGCAGCTCCGACGTGTCGACCTCGACCGGCCGGAAAGGCGCATTGACCACCTTGACGGTGTCGCCACGGTCCTTGACGAAGCCGACGCTCTCCTGGACCAGCGCGGTCAGCTTGTCGAGCTCTTCCTGCGACAGTGGCTGTGAGGTCGGCTGACCCTTCTTGTCGGTGCCTGCGCGATGGTTGACCACCACCGCCACCGCCAGACGCCGGACGGTGCCAGTGGCGGCGCGCACCACCCGCACGGTCTTGTCGACCTCGAAGTTGGTCACCGCGTCGCGCCGGCCACTGGAGGACACCGCGCCGGCCGCACCGCCCATGGGCTGCATGGCCTGGGCCGTGCCATTGACCGGCGCGCTGGCGCCGGCCACCGGCTGGTTCGAGGCCGCACCCGGCACACCGCCAACGGGCTGACCACTGCCGGCGCCGCCGATGTTCTCCGAGGTCTGCGAGCTGCGCACCGCCGCGGGCTGGCCGCCCTGGTTGGGACGGAATTCCTCGGTGGTGGACTCGGTCTGCGAGAAATCGATGTCGGCCGAGACCTGGGCGCGCAGGTTGTCGCGTCCGATCACCGGCTCGAGGATGTCGAGGATGCGCTTCACATAGGCCTGCTCGACCCGGTTGACATGCTGGACCTGGGTGGCATCCAGCATGTTCGTCGCGCCGCTGCCGTCCTGAGCCTCCGACAGCAGCGCGCCGGTCTGGTCCAGCACGCTGACCGCCCGCGGGCTCATCTCCGGCACGCTGGCCGACACCAGATGCACGATGCCGGCGATCTGGGCGCGGTCGAGCGTCTGTCCCGGATACAGCGTCAGCAGCACCGAGGCACTGGGCTTCTGCTGGTCGCGAAAGAAGCCGTTCTGGTTCGGGATGGCCAGATGGACACGCGCGGCCTCGACCGCAGACAGCGCGGTGATCGAGCGAACCAGCTCGCCCTCCAGGCCGCGCTGGAAGTTCAGCCGCTCCTGGAACTGCGTCGTGCCGAAGCGGGCGCCGTCCATCAGCTCGAAGCCGACTGCAGACCCCTTGGGCAGCCCCGCCTGGGCCAGCTTCAAGCGCACGTCGTGCACCTGGTCGGCCGGCACCAGCACCGCGCCCCCGCCCTCGCTGAAGCGGTAGGGCACGTTCATCTTCGACAGCTGCGCGACGATCGCGCCGCCGTCCTTGTCCGAGAGGTTCGAGAACAGCACCCGGTACTCGGGACGGCTGCTCCAGATGACCGAGGCGACGATCAGGGCCAGCATCGCTGCCACACCGCCGGCCAGCATCGCCTTGCGGCGCGGCGGCAAGGCGCCAAAGCGCTCCGTCAGCCGGGTCGGCCCGACCGCGAGGGTCGACGACTGGGGCGCAGTCAGTGTGGTCGGGCTGCTGGAGAGGTCCATGTCCATGTGTCAGTGGGCGCATGCCAGGACGGTCATGCCTGAACTGGATTATTCGGAGACCTGAGCCTCACGATGGTCCGAACAGCTTCGCGAACCCCGGGTTCTTCACACCATGTCGCCACGGGCCCGCGCGTAGGATGCCCAAGCTGTGGAGGTACACCTCATGGACGTCAGACTCAAGCCCTTCGACTTCTCCCAGGCCCTGGCCCGCACCGGCGTGCCGACCGATGTGGCCGGCGCGACGAATGCCACCCGCCGCACGACGGGCAGCGAACGCCGAGACAACTTCTCCGACGTGTTCAGCAACGCGCTGAAATCCGTCAGCGCTGCGCAGAACGAGGCCGGTCGGCTGCAGCGCGAGGTCTCGCTCGACAGCTCGACTGTCTCGATCGAGGAGACGATGATCGCGATGCAACGCTCCAACATCGGCTTCCAGATGGCACTGCAGGTGCGCAACCGCGTGGTGCAGGCCTACAGCGAAGTGATGAGCATGCAGGTCTGAGCGTCGCCTGGCTGTAGGCTCACGCATCCCGCCGCCGCGCCAAAGGCAAGAAGGCCCTGCCCGCTCATTGGCGGCCAGGGCCTTCTTCATGGGGCGTGCGGATCCGGGTCTCGTCAGAGCGTCAGCAGACGCGAGCGACGCTGGGTCTGGTCGATGTAGCGCTGCAGCTCGCGCTGCGCCACCAGATCGAGCCCGGCCAGCTCGCAGCCGATGCGCATGTAGGCGCCACCGATGGCCTCGATGCGCGAGACATGGGAGACCACCAGGCCGATGTTGATGCGCGTGCCCGCGTCCAGCTCAAGCAGCACGTTGGGCAGCCTCAGCCCGCGCTGGAACATCTCCAGCGGCTCGGCCAGCATCAGCGCCACGCCGGTGTAGCTCAGGTCGATGATCCGCAGATCCAGCTGGCGCCCGGCCAGCTCCGGATGGGCCAGACAGGCCTGGGCCCGGCCGCGTCCGATGGGCTGCACGCGAAAGCTGCTGCGACGCTGGAAGCGGAAGATCTCGCGCGGATAGGACGCGTTGAGCACGCTGCCAGCACGCCCGTTCACCAGCACCAGGTCATCGACATCGAACTGGATCTTCACGTTGTCCAGATAGGCGGTGGCGGTGAGATCGCCGGCGCAGACCAGCCGCTGGACCGCCTCGGCCTTGGGATCGACGGAGAACACCAGCACCTGGTGCTCGCTGTCCTCGGCCCACAGCGAGGTGGAGTAGGTCGGCAGGTCGGCGCCGCCCAGCGAGACCGGGATGTCGTTCTGCACCATCTGCCGCAGCAGCGCGCGAATCTCGACCTGGGATCGCACCCGCAGATCGGCTGCGGCCACCGGAGCCGCCGGATCGTGCTTCCGGTTCGAAGCGTCTCGTGACATCGCGCCTCCTGTGCTCAGTGCAGCACGTTGTGTCCGGGGTGGACGAGCATGTTGTCGAGGTCCTCCAGCCACGGCTCGGCCAGGATGCGGATCTCGGCATCGTTGCGCAGGATGCGCTGCATGATGCGGGACTTGACCTGAACCTCCTCGCAGGCCAGCCGGCTCTGGTGATCGGCCGCATGCTTGAGCTGGGAGATCAGGACAGCGCAGGCCCCTTCGAGCTTGACGACCCGATCCCAGTTGCCGACGCGGGCCGCCTCCAGCATGTCGGCACTGGCCTGCTCGATGGCTTCGTAGTACTGCAGCAGCGGGCTCTT
>JBJOPV010000112.1:0-11136 GCA_046050625.1 Pseudomonadota bacterium | reverse complement strand
CGGGCGGCTTCACCTTCTTCACCGACCGGCTGCGCGATCTGCTGCAGATCGACCACACCCGCAGCAACCTGCTGGAGATCGACGCCGACGGCCGCCTCACCGGCCGGGTGCTCGACCAGGACTGGGGTGACATCTGCGATGGCGAGGAAAAGCGCCGCACGGTGCTGGCCCTGTGCGCGCACTACGGCATCGACCCGCGCCAGGCCATCGCGATGGGCGACGGCGCCAACGACCTGCCGATGATGGGCGCGGTCGGCCTGTCGGTGGCGCACCACGCCAAGCCGGCGGTGCGCGAGCGCGCGATGGTGGCGATCGAATCCGGCGGCCTGGACCGGCTGCTGGAGGTGGTGCGGCCCTGACCGCACCGACCCGAGGTCAGCCGCGCCCGCCCAGCGTGGCCTGCACGCTGACCTCGTCGAGCCAGTCGTCGTAGTCCTGCAGGCTCAGGCCCAGCACATGCAGGGCCATCGCGCCGCCGCGCTGCCACTCGACATGCTGGCGGTGGCGCGCGGCCGGCCGCACCGTCATGCGGTCGGCCACCAGGCCGAGCGCGACCAGCAGCCGCACCCGGGAGGGCTGCTCCGGCGCTGCGGGCTCGGGCGTCAGCACCCGGGCATCATGATGCCGCCCGACCGCGCCGGCCAGACCGGCGTCCAGCCCCCAGTGCAGCGCCAGGCGCTCGGCCACTTCGGCGTGATCGATGCCGTGGCGGCTGCGCTCGACCTCGGTGACCGGGCGGTGCCCGAGATTGGCCTCGGCCAACGTGACCCGGTAGCTGGGCGAGTGCAGCTCGAGCATCATCAGCGCCACCGCGCTGTCGCACAGCAGACCGAAGCCCAGTGCCAGATCGGCACTCTCGCCGCCATGCCGGCGAGCCAGCCAAGCCAGCACGCGGGCTCGGTTGAGACTGTGTTCCCAGAAGCCTGCCCAAGAAGCGCAAGGGCCCCCTGCGCCATCCCGCTGCTGCGCCAGCGCGCGCATCTGACCCACCAGCGCCAGGGTGCCGAACAGGTCGACCGCACGGCGCACACCGAAGGCATCGACTGCCGCCTCGAAGGTGGAACGGCGCCCGCCCGGCGGCCCCAGGCCCAGCGAGATCGCGCACTGCATCAGCAGCGCGCAGCTCGGCGCGTCCAGCGCCGCGGCCAGGCGTGACAGCGCGGCCGGGGATTCACTGCGCAGCTGTGACAGCAGCACCGGTGCGGCCGGCAGCATCAAGGCGTGGACCGGCCCGATCGGCGCCGACGCCAGCAGCAGGCCGTCCACCGCCTCGTCGGCAGCGCTGGCGGGCCTGGCGATGGCGCACAGCAGGGTCTCGGTCATGCGCCCTATTTCGGCCCGGGATGCCCGCTCTGTAAGCGCAGGGGCGTGCAGTCCGTCACGTCCCTGCCTCAGGTCGGATCAGATTGGACGCGCGCTCATCACCACGATGCCGTCGGCATCGGCGCAGACCCAGTCACCGGGGCGCACCGCCACGCCCTGGATCTGCACCGGCTGGTCGACCAGACCGGGCTGACGCCGCTCGGTGGGCAAGGGCATCGGTGCCAGCGCGCGGATGCCGACGTCGCAGATGGCCAGCTCGGCGACGTCGCGCACGCAGCCGTCGATGATGACGCCGGCCCAGCCGTTGCGCGCCGCCGCCGCGCCGATGTGGCCGCCCAGCAGCGCACGGCGCAGCGAACCGGCACCATCGACCACCAGAACCCGGCCGTCGCCCGGCCCCTCCAGCAGCGCCTTGACCGAGGTGTTGTCCTCGAAGCACTTGACGGTGACCGCGGTGCCACTGAACGCGGCGCGGCGGCCGAACTCGCGGAACACTGGCGGCAGCACGCGGAAGTCGCCGCTGGTGTCGCCCTTGAAGCGGTCGCACAGGTCGCAGGTCGGGATCAGGTGGGTCGTCACGAAAGCACTCCTTGTCATCAATGTCGCCATCCACGTCGCCAGGTCAGCGGATGCCGGCCGCCTCCAGGCTGGCGAGAAAGGCGTCGGCCTTCTGGAAGCCGATCACCCGGCGGTCGGACTGCTCGCGCCCGGCCGCATCGAAGAACAGGATGGCCGGCGGCCCGAACAGGCCGAAGCGGCGCAGCAGTTCGCGGTCGTCGGCATTGTTGGCGGTCACGTCGACCTGCAGCAGCAGCACGCCGGCCAGGCGATCGCGCACCCGCGGGTCGGTGAAGGTGTAGCGCTCCATTTCCTTGCAGGACACGCACCAGTCGGCATAGAAGTCGAACATCACCGGCCGGCCGGCCGCACGCACGGCCGTCTCCAGCTCGGCCAGCGTGCGCACCCGGCGGAAGTGCACCGGCTCGCCGGCCGGTGCGCCGCCCAGGCCCAGGTTCACGCCCAGATGCGCCAGCGGCGCCAGCGCATCGCGCCCGCCGCTGGCCGCGCCGCCCCACTGCGCCAGCGCCAGCAGCGCGCAGACCAGCGCCAGCAGCCGCACCGCCAGACCGCCGGCGCCAGGCCGCGCCGCCCGCCACAGCACCACGGTCAGCGCCAGCGCCAGCGCGCCCCAGCCGATCATCGCCGCCACCGGCGGCAGCAGCGGCTGCACCATCCACAGCGCCACGCCCAGCAGCAGCACGCCGAAGACATGCTTGACCGACGTCATCCAGGCCCCCGCCTTCGGCAGCAGCGATCCGGCCGACAGGCCCACCAGCAGCAGCGGCACGCTCATGCCGATCGCCATCGAGAACAGCGCCAGCCCGCCCAGCACCACATCGCCGGTGCGGCTGATGTAGACCAGCGCACCGGCCAGCGGCGCGGCCACGCAGGGCCCGACGATCAGCGCCGACAGCCCGCCCAGCAGGAAGACGCCGCCATGGCGCCCACCACGCAGGCCGCTGCCGGCCTGGCTGAGGCGCGACTGCAGCGCCGCCGGCATCTGCAGCTCGTAGAGCCCGAACATCGACAGCGACAGCCCCACCAGCAGCAGCGCGAAGCCGCCCAGCACCCAGGGCGTCTGCAGTGCCGCGGCCAGACCTTCACCGGCCAGGCCGGCCGCCACGCCGAAGGCGGTGTAGACCAGCGCCATGCCCAGCGCATAGGCCAGCGACAGGCCCAGGCCGCGCGCACGCGACACCGGCTCGCCCTGCCCGACGATGATCGACGACAGGATCGGCACCATCGGCAGCACGCAGGGCGTGAAGGACAGCAGCAGCCCGGCCAGCGCGAACACCGCCGCCACCGTCAGCAGGCTGCCCGAGCCCAGTGCGGCGGCGAAGCGGTCACCGATCGCACCGCCCACGCCACCGAGGCCCTCCGGCCGATCCGTGCCCGGCAGGGGCTCCAGCGGCACCAGCGCGCCGCCGTCCTGCTCCGGCAGCAGCCGCACCGCCACGGCCTGCAGGCCGGCCACGCCACCACCCTTCAGCTCCAGCTGCAGGCGTTGGCGCCGCGGCGGATAGCACAGGCCCTTGTCGGCGCAGCCCTGGCTGCCGAGCGTGATCCGCACCGGTCCGCCCGGTGCGGCGCGCGCCGCCTCCAGCAGCGGCCCCAGATCGACACTGAAGGCCAGCCGGTCGTGGTAGACCTCCAGCTCCTTCTGGAAGGTCTCGTCGTACTTGCGATCGCCCGGCGGCAGCGGCACGCCCGCCAGCGCCAGCCCGGCCGGCTCGGACTGCAGCTCCAGGCGTTCGCGGTACAGGTAGTAGCCGGGCGCGATGGCGTAGCGCACCCCCAGCGTGCGCCCATCGAGCAGCTCGGCCTCCAGGCGGAAGGCGCGATCGGGCTCGAGAAACTCCTGGGCGCGCGCCAGCGCAGGCAGCAGCAACGCCAGCCCAAGCAGCGCGGACAGCAGCGCGCGCAGCGGCAGGCGCAAGAGCATCAGGTCAAGGATGGACAGGGGCATGGACAAACGCATGAACAGGGCACGGCTCGCAGTGTGCCCGGGAATCCACGACGGACCGGCGCAGGAGAGCAAGAACCCCGTCGCCTACACCATCTCGAACAAGGTACCCGCCATTTTTTGTTCCCAATCGAATCACGCGAAGTCAAGAGGCCGACGCAACACAAAGGATTGCGGCATGAACTTTCACTCAGAATCAGCCCGCACAAGGTTTCAGGCACTAAAGTAGCGCCGACGTAGTGCCCGTGCCGAAATCATCCACATGCTCAAGAGCCTCTTTGGCGACCTCACTCCGCTGCGGGAAGCGGTCAGCCGCGCCAGTCGCCCCAAGGACGACTCGGCGCGTGACCTGCATGACGCGGACTTCATCTCGACGACCATCATGGATGTGGCCGACGAGCAGGACTGCATGCCCGCAGCCCCCCCCGCGGTCGATCCGCACCGCGACGAACTGCTGGTCAAGGGCTCGCCCGCGCAGGCGATGCGAACCCACTTCGCCGGCAGCCGCAAGGACACCTTCGTCCGCCAGAAGCTCATCACCATCTGCGATCCCTCCCACATGTGGGCCGCAGCGGTCATCCGTGCGCTGGCCGATGCCAGCGGCCAGCCGATCGAGCGGCTGCACATGCGCGACCAGACCAGCCTGGCACCGCTGGCCGACATCGAGCGCACCACGCTGCCCCGGCGCACCGATGACACGCTGAAGATCTACTACGCCGACATCCAGGCCGAGGGCCGCGATGCCGCCGAGGTGCAGATCGCGCTGATGGAGCGCTCCGACCTGTCGGTGGTCATCATCGGCCCGATGGCCCCGACCGACATCGCCTCGATGCTCGAGGACATCCGGCAGGCCACCCACAGCCTGCACTGGCAGTGCCGCAACCTGCTGTTCATGCTGCCGGTCAGCTCGGGCGCGCTGATGCAGCGCATCCAGCAGCTCGACTGGCCCGACCAGGTGCGGGTCGAGGCGATCTGCGAGTCGCTGACCAGCGCCAGCGTGGTCTGGAACCGCATGCTCGCGCACTGGCAGAAGCTGCGCACCGAGCAGACCACGCCCAGTGCATCGGCGCCGCTCACGGGCGTCAGCGCCCCGATGCCACTGCCCGAGCCGCTGCCGGTCATGGCCTCGCACATGCCATCGATGGTGTTCATCGGCCAGGCCCCGACCACGCTGATGTCGCCGCTGACCCCGTTGGCGCCCCCGCCCGCGGCACCGGTCAGCGACTTCGGGCCGGTCAGCGCGCCGATGAGCCTGCAGTCGGGCATCGAGCCGCGCATCGACGCCCGACGCGCCCGCGCGGTGCTCGACGAGCTGACGGTGCTCGACGGGCTGATCTTCGTCGCGCTGGTCAACGGCGCCACCGGCGCGGTGGTGGCCTGCCCCGCGCCCGGCCCCGACATCGACCGCGCCGCACTGGCCGCCTCCGAGATCTGGAAGACGCACCGGCGCACGCTGCGCCAGCTCGGCCATTCGCGCCCGGGCGACCCGCTCGAGGAGATCCTGGTGACCGCCGGCAGCCGCTACCACATCCTGCGCACGCTGCGCGCTCATCCCGATCTGTTCATCCTGTCGGTGCTCGACAAGCTGCGCAGCAATCTCGCGATGACGCGCTACCGCATCATGGAGGCCCAGCAGGTGCTGGTGTGATGTCCGTGCGACGCGAACTGCGCACCGGGGCCGCGCAGCCGGAGGCCCCGCCGCTCGACAGCCTGTTCTCCCGCGAGGCCCCGACGCCGGGCGACTGCCTGGTGGCCTGGGATCCGCACGGCAGCTGGCCCGGCTTCAGCCTGCCGGCCCTGGCCCACGGCGCTGGCGCCAGCCTGTCCGAGGTGGTGCTGCTGCACGAGAGCCAGCCCGAGACGCCGCTGGCCCTGCTGCGCGGCGCCGTGCTGCCCACGCCGGACGGCACCTGGCTGGGCGTGCTGCAGATCGAAGCCTCGCCCGAGGATGCCCGTGCGCTCGGCCTGGCGCTGGATCTGCTGGCGCGTGCCGACACCGCGCTGGTGCTGGCGGGCTCGCGCCGCGACAAGGATCTGGTGCGCCGCATCCGCGAGGGCCTGCGCCCCGACCACTGGCGCGGCCCGGTGCTGCAGATGCTGGTGCCGACCGAGCCTCCCGGCCGCGGCGAGCCGCTGCGCCAGGCGCTGTGGCCGCGCGGCCTGACCGTGCAGGTGATCGAGCACCCCGGCAGCAGCGCCGATCCGGACTGGACCCGCCTGCTGCTCGCCCGGCTGCGCGCCACGACCGAGATCCCCACGTCCCTTGCAATGACCGCCTCTCCCGTCCAGACCGCTCCCGCCCCTTTCACCCCCCTCGACCTCCCGCCGCTGGACGGCGAGGATCCGCCGCACGATCCGGCCGGATCGCTCGACTTCTCGCGGGTAGAGCGCCTGCTTGCGCTGGCGGCGATGGGCCCGGGCGTGATCGCCACGGCACTGGTGGACGCTGTCTCGGCCGAACTGCTGTCGCTGCAGGCCACCACCGCGCCTGCAGCGGACCGGGCCGCGCGCGCAGCCCGCCAAGGCTGCACGATGTGGCAGGCCGGCCTGGCGCCGGACGGGCCGCCCCAGGAGCTGCTCTGGTCCGATGCCGAGCACCACCATCTGCTGCTGCCGATGCCCCAGCGCCCTGACCTGCTGCTGCTGACATGCATCGACCGCCAGTTCGGCGACCTGTCGGCGGCACGCTGGCAGGCGGCGGTGGCACGCCACCAGGGCTGCTGAGGGCCGGTCGGCGCGGCGGGCGGCGTCTCGGCTAGGATCGCGCCCTTGCCCCTCACGCGATCGCGATCCAGAACGACGATCCAGACCCGACCATGACCGGACTCCCATTCGACTACACCCGCCAGGACGCCAGCGGCCAGAGCTGCACCGCGCTGGCCTGGGCCAAGGCCCCCAAGCCGCTGACCCGCGACGAGCGCGCGGTCCTGAAAGAGCGTGCCCGCGCGCTGCTGAAGGAGCGCGGCGCGGTGCTGGTCGCGCACTACTACGTCGACGGCGACCTGCAGGACCTGGCGGTCGAGACCGGCGGCTGCGTCTCCGACTCGCTCGAGATGGCGCGCTTCGGCCGCGACCATGCCGCGCAGACCCTGATCGTGGCCGGCGTGCGCTTCATGGGCGAGAGCGCCAAGATCCTCAGCCCCGAGAAGCGGGTGCTGATGCCCGACCTGGACGCGACCTGCTCGCTCGACCTGGGCTGCCCGGCCGACCAGTTCGCCGCCTTCTGCGACGCGCACCCGGACCGCACCGTGGTGGTCTACGCCAACACCAGCGCCGCGGTGAAGGCCCGCGCCGACTGGATGGTCACCAGCTCCTGCGCGCTGTCCATCGTCGGCCACCTGCATGCGCAGGGCAAGAAGATCCTCTGGGCGCCGGACCGCCACCTCGGCAGCTATGTGCAGCGCCAGACCGGCGCCGACATGCTGATGTGGACCGGCGACTGCATCGTGCACAACGAGTTCAAGGGCACCGAGCTGGAGCTGCTGCGCCAGGCGCACCCGCAGGCGAAGGTGCTGGTGCACCCCGAGTCGCCGCAGAGCGTCGTCGAGCAGGCCGACGTGGTCGGCTCGACCGCGCAGCTGCTCAAGGCCGTCATCGAGATGGACGCGCCCGAGTTCATCGTCGCCACCGACAACGGCATGTTCCACCGCATGCGCCAGGCCGCGCCGACCAAGGTGCTGATCGAGGCGCCGACCGCCGGCAACAGCGCCACCTGCAAGAGCTGCGCGCACTGCCCGTGGATGGCGATGAACGCGCTGCAGGGCGTGATCGACTGCCTGGAGCAGGGCAGCGGCGAGATCCAGGTGGACGAGCCGGTGCGCTCGCAGGCGCTGGGCTGCATCGACCGCATGCTCGACTTCGTCAAGGCCCATCCGGCGGCCATCGCCAAGCCGGCCCAGGGCTTCGTGCCCAACATCGGCGCGGCCTGAGCGGGCGGCGCGGGCCGAGGCGGTTCAAGTCAGGTCCGGGCCGGGCCGATGAAGACGAATCCCGCATCCGACTTCACGACCCGACCTCCGACCTGGCCATGACGACGAACATCGACTTCACCTCGGTCCACAACCACTACGAGCGCCCGGTCTTCGACGCGGTCAGCCGACTGGCGCCGAACTACCCCTACCTCGAGGCCGACGCGCTGCCCGACGTGGCCTGCGTCGCGCTCAACCGGCTGGGCTCGCGCTACATCCGCCACACGGTGGACCTCAACTTCTACCTGACGGAGAAGGAACGCCTCGCGATCGAGCAGACGATCGGCGAGGCGGTGACCTACGCGTTCGAGTTCGTGCAGGCGCGCATCGCGATGCGCGCCCGCCGCTGATCCGCGGTCTGGCCGCTCAGGTCGTTCAGGCCGCAGCGCCCAGCGCGGCGCCGGCCCGCGGCTCGGCAGCATCGACGTCGACCGCCACCGGACGGTGCCCGGCCACGCCGTAGTGCGCGATGTAGACATAGCAGACCAGCGGCACCGCGAAGGACACCAGCAGGCCGACATGGTCGGCCACCAGCGCCTGCAGCAGCGGCACGATCGCGCCACCGACGATGGCCATGCACAGCAGGCCCGAGCCCCGGCTGGTCAGCGCGCCCAGACCTTCCAGCGCCAGCGAGAAGATGGTCGGGAACATCACTGCGTTCATCAGGCCGGTGGCCAGCAGCAGACCCATCGCCGCCGAGCCGCCCAGCGCGATCGCCGCGCCGATCAGCACCACATTGGCCGCCGCCACCAGCGCCAGCACGCGGCTGGCCTGGATGTGACGCATGATCGCGCTGCCGGCAAAGCGCCCCACCATCGCCGCGCCCCAGTACAGCGCCAGATACTTGCCCGCCTGGCCATGGTCCAGACCCGCGATCGCCGGATCGGCCATCAGGTTGATCAGGAAGCTGCCGATGCTGACCTCCGCGCCCACATAGGCAAAGATCGCCACCGCGCCCAGCACCAGATGGCGGTGCGCCGTCAGGCGGCCCCGCTCGGCGACCGGCACATCGCTGTGGCTGGCCTGCTCGGCGGCGCGCTCGATCTCGCGGGCGTCCGGCAGGCGGAACATCGCCATCACCAGCGCCAGCACGAACAGCGCCGCGGCCAGGGCCTGATACGGCCCCTGCACGCTGTCACCGCCCTGTGCCGCCGAGGCCGCCTGATCGGCTGCGCCCAGGATCAGCACCGCGCCCAGCAACGGGCCCAGCGTCGCGCCCAGCGAGTTGAAGGCCTGCGTCAGGTTCAGTCGGCTCGAGGCCGTCTCCGGACGGCCCAGCAGCGTCACATACGGGTTGGCCGCCACCTGCAGCAGCGTGATGCCCGCGGCCAGCACGAACAGCGCGCCCAGGAACAGCGGATAGGAGCGCAGGCCCTCGGCCGGGCCGAACATCAGGCAGCCCACCGCGGCGATGCACAACCCGACGACGATGCCGCGCTGGTAGCCCAGGCGCTGCAGCAGCCGCCCCGCCGGCACCGAGACGATGAAGTACGCGGCGAAGAAGCAGAACTGGACCAGCATCGCCTGCACATAGCTCAGCGAGAACATCGCCTTCAGGTGCGGGATGAGGATGTCGTTCAGCGAGGTGATCAGACCCCACATGAAGAACAGCGAGGTCAGGACCGTCAGCGGTCGGGTGTGCGTTTGCGGGCGTGAGCTGGACATGAAGATCGTTCCGGCCCTGCACGGACGTGGCAGGGCCCAGCGGCTGAAAGAAAGAGTTAAGATTCTAGCCGCCTGTTGAACGAAACATTAATACTCGTTGAACTCCTGATTTCAACCGATCATCCGCACAAGCCGGTCGCCGAGGGCGGGCGCGGCACCGAAGGCGACACCAGCCCCATGCCCAGCCCGGCCAGGCCGGCGCCGCGCCGGCTGCGCGCCGGACGCACCAGCACGGTGGGGAAGCTCACCGGCAGCGGATCGGGGAAGTCGCGGCTGTAGTGCAGGCCGCGGCTTTCCTGGCGCATCAGCGCCGAGCGCACGATCAACTCGGCGCAGTCGACCAGGTTGCGCAGCTCCAGCAGGTCGCGGTCGACGCGGAAGTTGGCGTAGTAGTCGTCGATCTCGTCGCGCAGCAGCTGGATGCGGTGCAGCGCGCGCTCCAGGCGCTTGGTGGTGCGCACGATGCCGACGTAGTTCCACATCAGCAGGCGCAGCTCGTCCCAGTTGTGCGCGATGACCACCTGCTCGTCGGCGTTGTGCACCTGGCTCTCGTCCCAGGCCGGCAGCCGCGGCTGCTCGGCGTGCGGCGCGGCGACGATGGTCTCGGCGCAGGTCTTGCCCAGCACCACGCACTCCAGCAGCGAGTTGCTCGCCAGCCGGTTGGCGCCGTGCAGACCGGTGTAGGTGGTCTCGCCGACGGCGTAGAGGCCCGGCAGGTCGGTGCGGCCGTGCAGGTCGGTGACGACGCCGCCGCAGGTGTAGTGCGCGGCCGGCACCACGGGAATGGGCTGGCGCGCGATGTCGATGCCCAGGGCCAGGCAGCGCGCGTGAATGGTCGGGAAATGCTCCTTCAGGAACGCCTCGCCCAGATGCGTCGCGTCCAGCCACACATGGTCCAGGCCGTGCTTCTTCATCTCGAAGTCGATCGCACGGGCGACGATGTCGCGCGGGGCCAGCTCGCCGCGGGCGTCATGCGCTGGCATGAAGCGGGTGCCGTCGGGCAGCTTCAGGTGCGCGCCTTCGCCGCGCAGCGCCTCGGTGATCAGGAAGCTGCGGTCCTGCGGGTGGTACAGACAGGTCGGGTGGAACTGGATGAACTCCATGTTCGCGGCCCGGCAGCCCGCGCGCCAGGCCATCGCGATGCCGTCGCCGGTGGCGGTGTCGGGATTGCTGGTGTAGCGGTAGACCTTGCCGACGCCGCCGCTGGCCAGCACCACCGCACGGGTGGCGATGGTCTCGACGCGCTGGCGGTCGATGTCGAGCACGTAGACGCCGTGGCAGCGCGGCGCCGCGTCGCTGTGCAGATGCCGCGGCGTGATCACGTCGATCGCCATCCAGCGCTCGCGCAGCTCGATGTTGGGGTGGCGCGCCACCTCGGCCAGCAGCGCCTGGTGGATCGCGAAGCCGGTGGCATCGGCCGCATGCGCGATGCGGCGCACCGCGTGGCCGCCCTCGCGCGTCAGGTGCAGGCCCAGCGGGCCGTCCGGATCGGGCGAGAACGGCACGCCGCGCTCGACCAGCCACGCGACGGCCTCGGCGCTGCGCTCGGCGATGAAGCGCGCGGTGTGCTCGTCGACCAGGCCCGCGCCGGCGTCCTGGGTGTCGCGCACATGGCTGTCGATGCTGTCGTCGCGCCCCAGCACGCCGACGATGCCG
>JBJOPV010000111.1:0-11153 GCA_046050625.1 Pseudomonadota bacterium | reverse complement strand
GACCGGCGTGAGCTTGCCCGGCAGCATCGGCAGCCGGCCCAGGTCGGTGCGGCTCTCGGCCGGCGAGTGGAAGTCGCTGCCGCGCGAGGCCGCCAGGCCGAACTCGATCGCCATGTCGGCGTACTTGACGTACTCGGAGGAGGTGTGGCTGCCGGTGACCACCTCGACGCCCTGGCCGCCGTGTTCGCGGAACTCGGAGAACAGCGCGTATTCCTTGGTGGCGTCGAAGCGGTGGTAGCGGCCCGGGTGCGCGATGACCGCCACGCCGCCGGCCTCGCGGATCCAGCGCACCGCATCGCCCAGCGTGGCCCAGCGGTGCGGCACGAAGCCGGGCTTGCCGTCGGCCAGGTACTTGCGGAATACCTCGGCGGTGTCGCCGCAGGCACCTACCTCGACGATGTAGCGCGCGAAGTGGGTGCGCGAGATCAGGTCCGGGTTGCCGACATATTTCAGCGCCCCCTCGAAGGCGCCGTGAATGCCCACCTTGGCCAGCTCGGCGGCCATCTCTCGCGCGCGGCCCTCGCGCCCGCCGCGGGTCGACTCCAGGCCGCAGCGCAGCGCCGCGTCGTTCTCGTCGAAGCCCAGGCCGACGATGTGCACCGTCTCGCCGGCAAAGGTCACCGAGACCTCCACGCCGCTCAGGAAGGCCATGCCGCCGGCGTGGGCGGCGGCGCGGGCGCGGGTGATGCCGCCGATCTCGTCATGGTCGGTCAGGGCCCACAGCGCCACGCCGTTGGCGCTGGCGCGTGCGGCCAGTGCCTCAGGACTGAGCGTGCCGTCGGACACGATCGAGTGGCAGTGCAGGTCGGCGTTGAGGAGGCAGGTGCTGTTCACCGGGCAATTGTAGAAGCCCGCCTCAGGATGCGGCCGTCAGGGGCATCGGTCAGCAGGCAGATCCAGCCGTCCGGACCTTGCCGGATGTCACGGATGCGCTCTTCCCATGCCGCCGGTTGGTCAGTTCGATGTCGACGAGCTGCTTGCCTTCGAGCCCACCGCGCACGATCCTGGCGGTGTGGGCGCCTCGACCACCCGGCGCGGGCGCCGCATGGCGCCAGTCCCGCCGCGGCCCGTTCAGATGTCAGGCCAGATCGTCTGGGCGAGCGCCTCACCGGCGTTCTCCGGCAGCGGGGACAGCCACTCTCGGGCGAGGGCTGCCGGCGCGGGGCGACCGAACAGATAACCTTGCCCGGCCTCACAGCCCAGTGCGATCAGCTGGCGCGCCTGTGCCTCGGTCTCGATGCCCTCGGCCAGCACCGACAGGCCCAGGCCGCGGCCCATCGCGATCATCGCGCTGACCAGCTGTGCGCCCGGGTGGACCCCGTCGCCACCGTCCAGATCGGCGATGAAGCTGCGGTCGATCTTCAGCTTGCCCACGGGCAGCCGCTTCAGCCTCGCCAGCGACGAGTAGCCGGTGCCGAAGTCGTCGATCGCCAGCCGCACGCCCATCTCGCGCATCTGCCACAGCACCGGCTCGACCGCATCGCTGTGTTCCATCAGGCCGGATTCGGTGATCTCCAGCTCCAGCCGTGCCGCCGGCAGGCCGCTGTCGTGCAGCGCCTGGCTCAGCCGGGCCAGCGTCTGCCCGCGCCGCATCTCGGCGGCCGACAGGTTGACCGCGATGCGGCCGCAGTCCAGGCCCTCGTCCAGCCAGGCGCGCGCCTGCTGGCAGGCCTGGCGGGTGACCCAGGCGCCCAGCTCGACGATCAGGCCGCTGTCTTCCATCAGCGGGATGAACTCGGCCGGACCGATCGGAGGCAGGCCGGGCTGGTTCAGCCGCACCAGCGCCTCCAGGCCGATCAGATGCCGGTCGGCCAGCCGGTAAAGCGGCTGGTACCACAGCTCGAACTCGTTGCGCTCGAGCGCGCGCCGCAGCCGGCCGTCGAGCTGCAGGCGGCTCTGTGCGGCCTGCGTCAGCGCCTCGGTGTAGTAGCGGTAGGTGCCTCGGCCGGCGTGCTTGGCCTGGTACATCGCCGCATCGGCGTCGCGCAGCAGCTCCTCGACCTCGTGGCCGTCCTCCGGGTACAGGCTGATGCCGATGCTGGCCTGCACCCAGACTTCGCTGCCATCGATCTGGAAGGGGCGGTCCAGCAGCTGCAGCAGCTCGCGGGCAACCATGGCGGCGTCTTCCTGGTCGCGCAGCGCCTCCAGCACCAGGATGAACTCGTCGCCACCCAGCCGCCCGAGCGTGTCCTCGCGTCGGGTGCGCTGGGCCAACCGAGCGGCCACGTCACGCAGCAGCCGGTCGCCACAGCTGTGGCCAAGGCTGTCGTTGACGGTCTTGAAGTTGTCCAGATCGATGAACAGCACCCCGACACGGTGCTGCTGGCGCTGTGCGGCGGCCAGGGCCTGGCTCAGCCGGTCGAGCACCATGCGGCGGTTGGGGAGCTGGGTCAGCGGATCGACGTGGGCGAGCAGGTGCAGGTCGCGCTCGGCCTGCTTCTTGGCGGTGATGTCGGTGAAGACCGTGACCAGGTGAGTCGGCACTTGCTGCTCGTCGTGCACTGTCGCCACCGAGGCCCACAGCGTCTGCAGGTGGCCGTCGCGGTGGCGGCTGCGCAGCTCGCCGGACCAGGCGCCCTGGCTGACGACCTGCTCGAGCAGCCGTCCGAAGCCGTCGCTCTGCTCCGCTGCGCCGACCGGGTCCGCGGGCGGGTCGAGCCGACCGAGCGGCTGACCGATCCAGTCCTCGCGCCGGTGTCCGGTGATCGCCGAGAAGGCCCGGTTCACCGAGACGATCCGCCCCGAGCGGTCGCAGACGATGACGCCGTCCTGCGTGCTCTCCAGCGCTGCCGCGTGCAGTCGCATGCTTTCCTGGTCCTGCTGCCAGCGCTTGTGCTGGCGCATCTGTGTCAGCGCATGCGACAGGTCCGATCCGATCTCGTGGAACAGCGCGCGCTCCTCGGCATCCTCGCTCGAGAGCTGGTCACGCACCAGCACCAGCACCGCATGCATGCGGCCTTCGCAGGTGATCGGGATGGCCACCGCATGGAGCGCGCTGCCACCGGCCGGCGTGTCCCAGCGCAGCTCGGCACTGCGCCAGGTCTGGGCCACGACATGCTGGGGGTGCTGTTCCGGATCGAGCCGTCCGGCCTGCCTGCCGGCCGGCAGGTCGCGGTTGCCCGGGCCGACGGCCACCGGCACCAGCGTGCAGTTGTCGTTGCCTCGCGTGGCGATCCACGCCCCCCGGAAACTGCCGTGACTGAGCGCGACATCGCAGATGCGTTGCATCAGCTCCTGGGGCTGGCGCGTCCAGACGATGGCCTGGTTGACCTGGCTGAGGAAGCTGTAGAGCCGGCCCAGCGTGGTCACCCGCTGTTCGCTGCGCTTGCGCTCGGTCACGTCCCAGCTGATCAGCGCCACCCGGTCCTGCTCGCCCGGCAGGGCGTGGGTGCGGGCCTCGAACCAGCAGGCGCGGCCGTCGATCTCCAGCATGTATTCGGTCCGGCAGACCTCGCCGGTCTCCAGCGCCCGGCGCACCGCCGCCTCGACCCGCGCGGCGGCGGGCGGCGGCAGCATGTCGTGGAAGCGCTGCCCCAGCAGCTGCTCGCGCGTGGCGACCAGCCGGTCCCGGCTGCCGTAGATCTCGATGTAGCGGCCTTCGGCATCGAGCACGAAGGACAGGTCCGGCACCGCTTCGGCGAAGGCCTGCATGTGGCGTTCGCGCTGCTGCAGGGCGTCGAGCAAGGACTGACGCAGATGGCTCTGGCGGTGGTGCAGCAGCAGCAGCAGGCCCACGCCCAGACCGATCAGCGCGGCCATGCCCATGCCGAGACGCGCCTGGCGCCGCAGCCGCTCCTGCCGGATCGCCTCGATGATGGATTCCATCTCGCGGATCGCGCTGTCGATTCGGCTCTGCTGCAGGTCGAGCACGAGCCGCGAGGGCTCGTCGGGCGCCCGGGCGCGATGGCGCAGGGTGTCGCGAATGCCGTCGATCGCATCGACGAAGCCCCGGGCGAGCCGGCGCAGCTGGTGGGCATGCACCGGCGAGGTCTGGATGTGCTCCACCTGCGCGACCAGCTGCAGGCCACCGATGCGCGCGTTCTCCAGTTCAGCGTCGACCCGGCTCAGGTCGCCGGGCGTGTCCGGGTGCAGGTCATGCTCTGCATGGATGCGCGCCTGGCTCAGGTTCAGCCGCATCTGCGCCAGCGTGCTGCCGGGCAGCGTCGCGTCGGTGAGTGTCTCGTTCCAGAGCTGGTGGCTCCAGCCGAGCAGGCCCAGGCAGAGCATGCCGAACAGCGCCAGGGCCGGCAGCATCAGCGAAGGCAGCGTGACGGGGCGCTTCATCGCCTGTCCGTGCCGCGCAAGCCCGCCAGCGGCTCGCCGCGCACCGGCGCGATCTGGCCTTCGTCGAAGCCGTAGACACTGACCCGCTGCAGATGTTCCGGACTGCCGATGTAGGTGGCCAGGGCCGCATCGATCTCGTCGCGCAGCCGATCGCCGCGGCGAAAGGCCAGCGCGGGGTAGCCGAGCGCCGCGCTGTCGGAGCCGGACGATGTCCAGAAGGGTTCCGCCAGCTCGGGCACGGGCTGTCCGTGTGCCCGGATGCCCACCTCCTGCTCCAGCTGCCGGACCATCCAGCGCAGAGAGGGGGCGGACAGCATCACCGCCTGGACCTCGCCCTGCTGCAGATCGGCCAGGCAGCCGGCTGCGCTGGCGCGCGCCCGCAGCCGCGAATCCGGCAGGCCGGCGCGGCGGACCATGCCTTGCTCGACCGACTGCTCCAGCACGCACAGCCGCACTCGGGCATCGCCGATCACGTCGGCCAGGCTGTGCAGCGCGAGCGGATTGCCAGTGGCCACCAGCAGTCCCGGCTGCACCACGGCGGTGGGGCGCGAGAAGGCCAGCCGGGTGGCCCGCTCGGGCGTGATGAACAGGCCGGAGGCGATGGCGTCGATGCGGCCCATCTCCAGTTCGTGCATCAGCGCGGCGAACTCGGCATGGATCCAGACCGGCTCGGGTCGGCCGATCCGGCGCAGCGCGGCGCGCATCATGTCGACGGCCTCGCCGTGCAGGCCACCGCCCGGATCGCGGAAGGCGTAGGGCGCCTCGATCGCATAGCCGACCCGCAACGGCCGCCCCAGGCCCGGACTCTGCGGGCCGTCAAGGGCCCGGCTGCGGCCGATCAGAACGATCACCGCCACGGTGACCGTCATGACCAGGCCCAGCCAGAGAATCAGTCGCGCGTGGTGAAGCATCTTTGGAAAGCATCGGTCTCGACATCGGCGGCAGGAGCCGTGTCATTCTTTCAGATCCATTCGGCCGGCGGCATGAAAAGTTTCACGATGTGTCTGCGCCTGGGCGTCCAGCCAGTCGCCGAAGTCGTGCAGCAGCGCGTCATCGGCATGCGCCTCCGGCACGACGTAGTGGTAGGCCAGCTCGCTGTCGAGCGCAGCGGCCACGCCGCGCAAACGGCCATCGGCCAGCGCGGCAGCAGCGGCGAAGTCCGGCACCAGCGCCACGCCCAGGCCGAGCGCAGCGGCCTGCACGCTCATCGAGAACTGCTCGTAGGCGGGGCCGGTCTGGTCATCGGCCACCCGCAGCCCGGCAGCGGCGAACCAGCGCCGCCAGGCCAGCGGCCGGGTGGTCTGCTGCAGGCGCGGCAGCCGCGCCAGGGCCTCGGCCGGCAGCGGCGGGCCGTCCGGCGCCAGGCTGTGCGCGGCCAGCAGGCCCGGGCTGGCCACCGGGATGAGCCGCTCGGCCAGGATCGGCCGGCTGACGCAGCCCGGCCAGTGGCCGTCACCGGCGTGGATGGCCGCGTCCAGCCGGGTCTCGTCGAACAGGAAAGGGCGGGTGCGGCTGTGCAGATTGACCTGCACCCGTCCGGGCCGGAAGGCGGGCAGCCGCGGCAGCAGCCAGCAGGTGGCGAAGGTGGGCACCACCGCCAGCTCGATCACCGGCACGCGTCCGGCGCCGGCCATCAGCTCGCGGGTGTCGCGCTCCAGCGTGTCGAGCCAGTCGGCCACTCGCAGCGCGTAGCCGCTGCCGGCCTCGGTCAGGCGCACGCCGCGGCGGGTGCGGCGAAAGAGCTTGACGCCCAGCAGCGTCTCCAGCCCCGCGACCTGGCGGCAGACCGCGCTCTGCGTCATCGCCAGCTCCTCGGCGGCCCGGGTGAAGCTCTCGTGGCGCGCGGCGGCCTCGAAGACGGCCAGCGCGATCGTGCCGGGCAGGCGGCGGCGGGAGAGTTCGTTCATCGAAGAAGGCCTCGGAGTGCGTTCGTGGAACAGATCGATGCATATTATTCGGTTGTTTCTGCGGAACAGGCTCCATAGGATTGCATCCATCGAACTTCAGAACCTTCGAGGAGCCCCCGTCATGGCCAGCACCCCCCGCACGCCCCGCGCTTCCTTCCAGTGGAACGACCCGCTGCTGCTCGACAGCCAGCTTCTCGACGAGGAGCGCGCGGTGCGCGACGCCGCACGGGCCTATTGCCAGGACCGCCTGATGCCGCGGGTCACCGAGGCCTTCCGCCACGAGCGCACCGACGCGGCCCTCTTTCGCGAGATGGGCGAGCTGGGCCTGCTCGGGCCCACGATCCCCGAGGCCTACGGCGGCGCTGGCCTGAACTACGTCAGCTACGGCCTGATCGCCCGCGAGGTCGAGCGCGTCGATTCGGGCTACCGCTCGATGATGAGCGTGCAGTCCTCGCTGGTGATGGTGCCGATCAACGAGTTCGGCAACGAGGCCACGAAGCAGAAGTACCTTCCGAAGCTCGCCACCGGCGAGTGGATCGGCTGCTTCGGCCTGACCGAGCCCAACCATGGCTCCGACCCCGGCAGCATGGTCACGCGCGCCCGCCAGGTCGACGGCGGCTACTCGCTCTCCGGCTCGAAGATGTGGATCACCAACTCGCCGATCGCCGATGTCTTCGTGGTCTGGGCCAAGGACGACGAGGGCCAGATCCGCGGCTTCGTGCTGGAGAAGGGCTGGAAGGGCCTGAGCGCGCCGGCCATCCACGGCAAGGTCGGCCTGCGCGCCTCGATCACCGGCGAGATCGTCATGGACGAGGTCTTCTGCCCGGAGGAGAACGCCTTCCCCGAGGTGCGCGGCCTCAAGGGCCCGTTCACCTGCCTGAACAGCGCGCGCTACGGCATCGCCTGGGGCGCGCTCGGCGCGGCCGAGTTCTGCCTGGAGACGGCGCGCCAGTACACGCTCGACCGCAAGCAGTTCGGCCGTCCGCTGGCCGCCAACCAGCTGGTGCAGAAAAAGTTGGCCGACATGCTCACCGACATCGCCCTGGGCCTGCAGGGCTGCCTGCGCCTGGGCCGGATGAAGGACGACGGCACCGCCTCGGTCGAGATCACCTCGATCATGAAGCGCAATTCCTGCGGCAAGGCGCTCGACATCGCCCGCACCGCGCGCGACATGCTTGGCGGCAACGGCATCTCGGATGAGTTCGGCGTGGCGCGCCACCTGGTCAATCTCGAGGTCGTCAACACCTACGAGGGCACGCACGACATCCACGCGCTGATCCTGGGCCGCGCGATCACCGGCATCGCGGCGTTCTGAGCATGGCCACCGCGCTCGATGGCCTGAAGGTGCTCGACCTGTCGCGCGTGCTGGCCGGGCCGTGGGCGACGCAGACGCTGGCCGATCTTGGCGCCGATGTCGTCAAGGTCGAGCGCCCCGGCGCCGGCGACGACACCCGCGCCTGGGGCCCGCCGTGGCTGAAGGATGCCGACGGCCGCGACACGACCGACGCCGCCTATTTCTGCTGCGCCAACCGCAACAAGCGCTCGATCGCCGTCGACATCGCCACGCCCGAGGGCCAGGCGCTGGTGCGCCGGCTGGCCGTCGAGGCCGACGTGCTGGTCGAGAACTTCAAGGTCGGCGGCCTGAAGGCCTACGGCCTGGACTTCGACCGCCTGCACGCGCTCAATCCGCGGCTGGTCTACTGCTCGATCACCGGCTTCGGCCAGACCGGGCCGTATGCGCTGCGCGCCGGCTATGACTTCCTGATCCAGGGCATGGGCGGGCTGATGAGCGTGACCGGCCGCGGCGACGCAGAGGAGGGCGCCGGTCCCCAGAAGGTGGGCGTGGCGCTGACCGACGTGATGACCGGGCTGCATGCGGCGATCGGCATCCTGGCCGCGCTGCGCCACCGCGACCGCACCGGCGAGGGCCAGCACCTCGACCTGGCGCTGCTCGACGTGCAGGTGGCGGCGCTGGCCAACCAGACCGCCAATCACCTGATCGGCGGCGTGATTCCGAAGCGCATGGGCAACGCGCACCCGAACATCGTGCCTTACCAGGACTTCCCGACTGCGGACGGCGACATGATTCTGGCGATCGGCAACGACGGCCAGTTCGCGCGCTTCTGCGAGGCGGCCGGCCACGTCGAGTGGGCGAGCGACGCGCGCTTCGCCACCAATGCGGCGCGGGTGGCGCACCGCGCGGTGCTGATCCCGCTGCTGCGCCAGGCCACCGTGATGCGCACGACGCGCGAATGGATCGCGGCGCTGGAGTCGAAGGCGGTGCCCTGCGGCCCGGTCAACCGGCTCGATGAGGTGTTCGGCGATCCGCAGGTCATCGCGCGCGGGCTGCGCATCGCGCTTCCGCACCCGGTGGCGGGCTCGGTGCCGGGCGTGGCCAGCCCGATCCGGCTGTCGGCCACGCCGCCGGTCTACCGCAGCGCGCCACCCGTGCTCGGGCAGGACGGCGCGGCGGTGCTCGCCGACTGGCTCGGCGAGCCGCTGCCGGACTGATCAGGGCTTCGGGGCGCTGCGCGAGAGCCGGCGCGCGTTGGCGCCGGCGCGTCGGCTGACTGGCTTCAGACCGGCGCTGGCCACCTTCATCGGGGCCTGGTGCATCACCTCCATCGCCTTGCTGGCCGGCGCTGCCGCCCAGGGCGCCAGCCACCAGCCCAGGCCGGCGGCCATCATCTCCTGCGAGATGCCCGCGCCCGCCCACATCATCGCCAGCCAGGACTGCTGGAAGGCGGTGACCTTCTCCAGCCCCATCGTCATGAACTCCTGGCGGTCGCGTGCCGACGGGTTCGGGCCGGCCAGCGCCATGCGCGTCAGTCGGTGGTTGACCACGAAGGGCACCGAGAAGGCCATCTCGGTCATCTGCCGGATCAGGTCGCCGGTGGCGGCGGCGGGCAGCCCGGGCAGGGTCGGCATCTGGGGAACGAGGGGCACGGGCACGCAGGGCATCGGAACATCCTTCCAGGATTGGGCATCACGTCGTCGTCAGCCATGAAAAAGGCGTGCCAGATCGTGGCACGCCTGGGGATGATGACCGATCGGCCTGCGGCTGCGCTTACTTGAACAGGTCCTTGACCCGGTCCGTCCAGCTCTTGGCGTTCGGCGAGTGCTTGTCGCCACCCTTCTTCAGCGATTCGTCGAGATCCTTGAGCAGCTTGCGCTGGTGCTCGGTGAGCTTGACCGGGATCTCGATCTGGATGTGGCAGTACAGATCGCCGGGATAGTTCGAGCGGATGCCCTTGACGCCCTTGCCGCGCAGCCGGAAGGTCTTGCCGTGCTGCGTGCCCTCGGGCAGCTCGATCTCGGCCTCGCCGCCGAGCGTGGGCACCGCGACCGTGCCGCCGAGCGACGCGGTGATGATGCTGACCGGCACGGTGCAGTGCAGGTCGTCGCCGTCGCGCTCGAAGATGTCGTGCTGCTTGATGCGGATCTCGACATACAGATCGCCGGCCGGACCGCCTTGCGTGCCAGGCTCGCCGTGGCCGCGCAGCGCGATGCGCTGGCCTTCGTTGATGCCCGCCGGGATCTTGACCTCGAGCGTCTTGTGCTTCTGGATGCGGCTCTTGCCGCCGCAGGTGGTGCAGGGCTCGGGAATGATCTTGCCGCTGCCGTGGCAGTGCGGGCAGGTCTGCTGGATGCTGAAGAAGCCCTGGCGCAGATGCACCGTGCCCGAGCCGTGGCAGGTGGTGCAGGTCTTGGCGCTGGTGCCGGGCTTGGCGCCGCTGCCGTGGCAGGTGTCGCAGTCCTCCCAGGACGGGATGCGGATCTGCGCCTCCTTGCCCAGGGCCGCCTCCTCCAGCGTGATCTCCATCGCGTAGGACAGGTCCGCGCCGCGGTAGACCTGCTGGCCGCCGCCGCGCCGGCCCCCGCCGCCGCCCTGGCCGAAGATGTCGCCGAAGATGTCGCCGAAGGCCTCGGCGAAGCCGCCGTTGCCGAAGCCCTCCGGGCCGCCCGGACGGAAGCCGCCGGCGTTCGGATCGACGCCGGCGTGGCCGAACTGGTCGTAGGCCTGGCGCTTCTGGGCGTCGGAGAGCATCTCGTAGGCCTCCTTGACCTCCTTGAATTTCTCCTCGGCCACCTTCGCGCCTTCACCCTGGTTGCGGTCAGGGTGGTACTTCATCGCCAGCTTGCGATAGGCCTTCTTGATGTCTTCTTCGCTCGCGCCCTTGGCGAGGCCAAGGACTTCGTAGTAGTCACGCTTTGCCATGGAAGTGGTCCGGATTGCGACAGCGGTGAAACAGGAACGCCGCGCCGAGCGGCACCGGCCCACGAGGGGCCGGCGACTCGAGCGCGGCGACAGGCACGGCGGACGCGGGCGCGGGTGGGCTCAGGCCCTGCCGCGGCGCGCGTCCGGCGCCATCACTTCTTGACTTCCTTGAACTCGGCGTCGACGACGTCCGCATCCTTCGGGTCGTTCTTCGGCGCTTCGCCGGCACCGGCCGCACCAGCGCCCGCTGCACCGGCTGCGGCCTGCTGGGCCTGCATGTCGGCGTACATCTTCTCGCCGAGCTTCTGGCTGACGGTCATCAGCGCGTTGGTCTTGGCCTCGATGGCGTCCTTGTCGTCGCCCTTGATGGCTTCCTCGACGTCCTTGATCGCGGCCTCGATCGCGGTCTTCTCGGCCGCGTCGATCTTGTCGCCGTACTCGGTCAGCGACTTCTGCACCGAGTGCACCATCGCGTCCCCCTGGTTGCGGGCCTGGATGAGCTCGAGCTTCTTCTTGTCCTCGGCGGCGTTGACCTCGGCGTCGCGCACCATCTTCTGGATCTCGTCCTCGCTCAGGCCCGAGTTCGCCTTGATGGTGATCTTGTTTTCCTTGCCGGTGCCCTTGTCCTTGGCACCGACGTGCAGGATGCCGTTGGCGTCGATGTCGAAGGAGACCTCGATCTGTGGCACGCCGCGCGGCGACGGCGGGATGCCTTCCAGGTTGAACTCGCCCAGCAGCTTGTT
>JBJOPV010000110.1:0-11170 GCA_046050625.1 Pseudomonadota bacterium | reverse complement strand
GCTTGACGATGTAGACCGAGCCCTTGCGCGAGTTGCGCAGGCCCGGCGTGCCCAGGCCCTTGAGGTCATGCAGCGCGATGGTCGTGGTGATGACCGCGTCCATGATGCCCTCGGGGATCTCGCGGCCCTGACCTTGCGAATCAGCGCCCCACAGGATGGCCGGGTTGGTCATCAGGTGGCCGACGTTGCGCACGAACAGCAGGCTGCGGCCGTGCAGCACGACCTCGCCCTGGCCATTGGCGGCCGTGTAGACGCGGTCGGCGTTCAGGCCGCGCGTCATCGGCTGGCCGCCCTTCGAGAAGGTCTCGGTCAGCGTGCCGCGCAGGATGCCCAGCCAGTTGGCGTAGCCGACCAGCTTGTCCTCGGCGTCCACCGCGGCGACCGAGTCTTCCAGGTCGAGGATGGTGGACAGCGCCGACTCGATCACCACGTCGGACACGCCCGCGGCGTCGCTGGCGCCGATGACGGTCGAGCGGTCGATGCGGATGTCGATGTGCAGGCCGTTGTGCGCCAGCAGGATGCTGGTCGGGCTGGCGGCATCGCCCTGGTAGCCGACCAGCTGGGCCGGGATCTCCAGGCCGGTGAGGGCGCCGCCGGTGGTCTTGACCACCAGCTGGCCGGCCTCGACCGCGTAGCCGGCGGCCGCCTTGTGGCTGGCGTTGACCAGCGGCGCGACCTGGTCGAGGACGTCGCGGGCGAAGGCGATGACCTTGGCGCCGCGCGCCGGGTTGTAGCCGCGGCCCTTCTCGGCGCCGCCGTCTTCGGAGATGGCGTCGGTGCCGTAGAGCGCGTCATAGAGCGAGCCCCAGCGCGCGTTGGCGGCGTTCAGCGCGTAGCGGGCGTTGAGGATGGGCACCACCAGCTGCGGGCCGGCCTGGATGGCCAGCTCGTCGTCGACGTTGGCGGTCGTGGTCTGCACCTCGGCGGGCACCGGCACGATGTAGCCGATCTGCTCGAGGAAGGCGCGGTAGGCGGCCATGTCGGCGATCGGGCCGGGGTGGGCCTGGTGCCAGGCGTCCATCTCGGTCTGGATGCGGTCGCGCTCCAGCAGCAGCGCGGCGTTCTTCGGCGCCAGGTCGCGCACGATCGCATCGAAGCCGGCCCAGAAGGCGGCCGAGTCGACGCCCGTGCCCGGCAGGACCTGGTCCTCGACGAAGCGGTACAGCGCGGTGGCCACTTGCAGGCCGTGGATGGAGGTGCGGTCGGTCATGGTGTGAACCTCGGGATCAGGAAGGAAAGAAATCCAGGACATCGCGCAGGCTGCCGCCGGTGCGGGTGGGCTCGGTGCCGAGCGGGTCCAGCGGCAGGCCGGCGCGGTTGACCCACAGCGTGGTGTAGCCGTGCCAGGTGGCGCCGATGGCGTCCCAGCCGTTGCTGGAGACGAAGAGGATCTGGCGTGCGCTCAGGCCCAGCGTCTTCGGGCCGAGCGCGTAGGCGCGCGGGTCGGTCTTGAAGGCGCGCGCCGGCTCGACGCTGATGACATGGTCGAGCAGCGGCCCCAGGCCGGCGCTGCGCACCGCGATGCCGAGCATGCCGGGGTCGCCGTTGCTCAGGATGCCGGCCGGGATGCCGCGCGCCTTCAGGCCTTCGAGCACCTCGCGCACCTCGGGGAAGGCGCTCAGGTGGCGGTACTGGTTCATCAGCGCCAGTTCGGCGTCGGTGTCGAGCACCTGGCCGAGCCGCGCGCAGGCGAAGCGCAGCGCATCGCGCGTCAGTTCCCAGAACGGGCGATAGCGCGAGCCGTCGGGCGCGCTCATCGTCACCAGCCGGGTGTATTCGATCTGCTTGTCGCGCCACAGCAGGGCCAGCGCCTCACCGCGGCCGGGAAAGCGCTGCTCGGCCACCAGCGCCACGCTGTAGACATCGAACAGCGTGCCGTAGGCGTCGAACAGGACGGCCTGGGGGGCGGTGGCGGCGGACAGCTTGTGCATGGTGGCATCACTTTATTGCAACCTTGCAAGATCATTGATGGCGAAAAAATTCAATGATTTGTGACTGAAATGCGTGTAATTCCTGAACGGAGGACTTGTCGCCGGTGCACCCCGAGGGACCTGAGGGAGGGAAGGAGGGAGCGAAGGGGCAAGCCTCGACCCTGCACGCGGCGGCGATCACGCCGGCGTGTCGGGCTGGCCCCTGGCGGAACGGCGTGACGCGGACCCTCGGTCGGTCAGTCGGTCGCATTCGGGGGTCGCGGGCGGTATCGACGCGCGCGACAGGCTGCCTTCAGGGCTCGAACGCCCCACCACACCCGTGGCAGCTTGCGCCTCTGGGTCGCCGGTGTCGTGGTTCCCGCTCTACCGGCGTGGGTGGCCCGCGCGCAGAGCCGGGACGCGCACAGGGGGCGACAAGTCCGTGGAAGAGAACCCCTGTGGCGTGACGTGCAGACGCGCGAACGCCGACGGGCGCCCCGAGAAAGTCAGGGGGCGCGCGGAGTCGGTCGGTCCGTGGTGAGCGGGGTCAGCGCAGGCGTGGCGGGCGGCGCAGCCAGCAGGGGATCAGACGAGCGGGGAAATGGAGGGCGTCAGCCATGAATGGCTCCAAGCGACAGGGTTTGAACCTGCTGCTCCTCCCTGCCAAGAGAGGGGCGGCAGACCGTGCAGGTTGGCAGACCGGGCTTGGACCGGCAGGGGTTGCCCCCTCCCACACGGCCCGCCATAGACGAAGCCATGCGCGCAGCTCACGCGCCGTAGGGGCGTGAAAAAGCCGCGTTGGGCGCGGCTGCTGCGCCAAGCTACCGGGCTGCCAAGCCCGTGCCCGCAGTGGGTGCGAGCGGGGCGAATGCTACACCGACGCCAAGAGGCAGTGGTCTGCTTCGCATGTTGTTACATGTGAGGGGCTGGCGAACGGGGGGGCCGCAGTGGACGCGCGGATCCGGGCGCGGGTATGCTGGTTCTTCATTTGGGGGCGTAACGGGTTACGCCAGCAGTGCAGGCTTTGGGGGCGTTTTTACGGGGGGCAAACCATGCAAGGCAGAGAAAAACTTCAATGCCGACAACAGTTTAGGCAGATTCTTGCTGACGTGTTAGATGTCAGCAGACATGTTAGGCAGCGGGGCCGTAAGGTCTAAATTACGTTAGATGCTTTATGCAGCTTAAAGATTTCCCTCTATCGTGGCGCTGGATGAACGAGAAATATGCAGTACTCCCGATTGACGTTCTCGCACGAATCACCCCTCATGAAAGAGAACAATCTGAACAATTTTTCAAACGCTCTCTCGAGTTTTCCGGCGACGATGGGCTGAACGAATCACTCTTCTCTATCGCGCAATTTTCAACTCAAGAAGTCGATCCAATAACTGTTTCTGCGTGGCTTATGGCTCAGCACCAAGTCATGAATACAACCGTAATCCTCTCGTGGCAACCTTCAACCGCCGTCTCAACAAGCTGGGAGATATTCGCTCGCTATTGGAGCGACTTCTGCTACCCAGCTTCTGACGATCTAACCGTTTGGTCTGAATCCGAAGACTGGTGCCTTCTTTATCACCATGAAGAATTCCTTCAATTCGGAAAACGCATCTAACTCGTCGTTCAACGGGACTGCCTCCGGCAGCCCGTTAACTCTGCGTTAGGCCTTAGTCATGCAGACGCTACCGCTTGCAGATGCTGTTCCTGTCGGTGAGGACAAGAATGTAATTTCTTCTCAGGCAAGAAGGAAATTTTCCGGGGCTCTCGCGAACGACACAAAGTGGAACGAGCTTCTCCAGTATGTGCGGGGCCTGGACGGTTGGAAGCCTTCGTATCGTTCAAAATGGGTGAACGGTCATGTATCAGGCTGGGATACAGAGTGGTACTACCACCTTCCATTTCCGTTCGTTGGAGTCGAGTGGTTTGATATTGGTCTTCATGAGCAGACCCAATCAAAAACTATTGACCACTCGAACGAGTTTGCGATCGTGCTTACAAAAATTGGTCTCGACTTCGAAATCAAAAATGATGTTGCAAGGATCTGGGGCTACTTCCCAAAATCGTATGATGACTTTCCACCATCGGCCTAACCCTACAGTCAAGCGGACCGCTACAAGCTGCGCTTGTGGTTCCCTCCGCGCTTCGCGCTCCGGCGTCCGCTTACTTCCACGTTGGGCGTCGTATGCGGAAAATCGCTGAAGCGGAAGTGCCGCTAATTTCTTGGCTACTCTCTGCTGCAGGCCGAAATGAGTCCGTAGAAAACCTCACGGTGTCAGAAATGGAAGATGGCGGAATGGGTAGTTTATTTTTCGGACCAACCCGGGAAAAGCGCCGATTTGGAGCAGCAATTGCCGATTGCCAGTTCCTCGACAAGGATGGAATCACCGTTATTGCTACGCTCAATACAGATGAAGAAGGCCATCTCTTCGAGTTAGATATGTGGCGAACCGACTTCAACCCATTGATGGCTTGGCCGAAGACATCAGACATCACTAAAACGACGCCCAACGTACTACAAGGGCATCCCCGCGAAGTCAACAAAACCTCTCCGGGCAGGTTTTTATGAAACCCGCCTGAGCAGCGTTCAAACGATCCAACCAACGCACAAGAAACCAGCGACCGACAGGGAGAACAAGGTGCAGACCGCAAAACTACAACCGGTCTTTGCTGCGGCTGTCCCATGATGCGCGCTGGGCAAGCGCGGCGCCTATTGACAGAGTCCTCCGTATCACGCGCAGTGCGAGGGGATGGCCCTTTCATTCGTTCCAGCCGGCACGTTTGTGCTTGAGCTGGAGTCCCTGCTCTTCCCAGAATCAACCGCATCCACCGGAGAATCCAATTGATACTGCGACTGACTCAGCAAGAAATAGAGCACTTTCTTGCCAACGATCCGGGTGTCGGTCCAAGCAAGTGGAAAATTCAGGACGGAAGGTTGCACATCTCGTTGTCGTTTCCAGATTTTGTCAGCGCCTTTGCATTCATGACCGCCGTTGCAATCCTCGCTGAAAAGGCGGATCACCACCCAGAGTGGAGCAATGTCTACAACCGGGTGAACATCGGCTTGACCACACACGACGCCGGCGGCCTCACCAGCAGAGACACAAACCTCGCTCGCCAGATCGCTCGTGCCTACGCCCGTGGACATGCCGGCTGAAAAAATCATGAATTGGTTTTCATCGAAATCACGCCCCGGCCAGGCCGTGGATGCAGGGCTGAACCTGCTGGACACGGCGATCGGCTTTGGCCTGGTGTCCGTGGCCGCCGTGGCGGCGGTGTTTGGAAAATTCCTGCTCGGCGGGTTGCTGGCCGCATTGGCGCTGGGCGTATTTGTTCGTCTGAAGCGCCGCACGAAGTCCTGAGCGTCTGCACGGACGCGTTGTTCTCGATGTCGAACTGCGGGGCTCGAGGCCGCGCAAGCAACTCCGCCTCGTGCAAGCGCATCGGCCGCTCGTTCCTGCCCCCGCCCCTTCCGCCGCTCTTGCCCATCCCCCACCCCGCATGGACCGTCTCAAGCAGCTCGAAACCTTCGCCGCCGTCGTCAGCCGTGGCAGCCTGAGCGCCGCCGCGCAGGCCGAGGGCGTGGCGCCCGCCGTGATCGGCCGGCGGCTCGACGCGCTGGAAGAACGCCTGGGCGTGAAGCTGATGGTGCGCACCACGCGCCGGCTCAGCCTCACGCACGAGGGCAGCGCCTTCCTGGAGGACTGCACCCGCATCCTGGCCGACATCGCCAGCGCCGAGGCCAGCGTCAGCGCCGGCGGCGTCAAGGCCAGCGGCCATGTGCGCATCACCGCGCCGGGCGGCTTCGGCCGGCGCCATGTCGCGCCGCTGGTGCCGGGCTTCCTGGCGCAGCACCCGGAGGTGTCGATCTCGCTGAACCTCTCCGACCGGGTGATCGATCTGGTCAACGAGGGCTACGACTGCGCGGTGCGTGTCGGCGACCTGCCCGACTCCAGCCTGATCTCGGTGCGGCTGGCCGACAACCGGCGGCTGTGCGTGGCGGCGCCCGCCTATCTGGCGCGCGCCGGCGTGCCGCAGCATCCGCTGGAGCTGATGCGCGGCGGCCATGAATGCCTGACGCTGAGTTCCGAGGCCAGCCAGTCGCGCGGCTGGGCTTTCACGATCGACGGCACGGTGCAGCACCTGCGCCCGCCCGGCCGGCTCGACTGCACCGACGGCCAGGTGCTGCACGCCTGGTGCCTGGCCGGCCTGGGCCTGGCCTGGCGCAGCACCTGGGAGGTCGAGGCCGATCTGGCCGCCGGGCGCCTGGTCAGCGTGCTCGACGCGCACGCCGCGCCGCCCAACGGCATCTACGCGGTGCTGCCGCATGTGCGCCACCTGCCGCTGCGGGTGCGGCTGTGGATCGATTTCCTGAAGCACTCCTACGCGACACCGGGCTACTGGACTGCAGGATGAGCCGCGGCCGCCCGCTTCATGGCAGCATGATCTCCGGTAACAGTTCACGAACCCCTGCGTACCAGGGCACGGACCGAGGAGAGCGACGATGAAGTGGGAAGGACAGCGCGAGAGCAGCCAGATCGAGGATCGCCGGGGCAGTGGCGGCGGCGGTGGTGGCGGCATTCGCATCGGCGGCGGGCGCGGCGTCGGCCTGGGCACGATCGCGATCGCGCTGGTGGCCGGCTGGATCTTCGGCATCAACCCCGGCACGATCATCGGCGTGCTTGGCGGTCTGGAAGGCGCCGCGCCCGCCGCCACGCAGCAGGCCCCGGCGCCCGGCGCGACCCGCAGCGCGCCGCAGGACGCGCAGGCGCGCTTCGTCTCGACCGTGCTGGCCTCGACCGAGGAAGTCTGGGCCGAGACCTTCCAGGCCTCCGGCCGCGACTACCGCAAGCCGGTGCTGGTGCTCTACCGCGGCTCCACCCGCTCGGCCTGCGGCGTCGGCCAGGCGGCGATGGGCCCGTTCTACTGCCCCGGCGACCAGAAGGTCTACCTCGACCTCGGCTTCTTCGAGACGATGCACCGCCAGCTTGGCGCACCGGGCGACTTCGCGCAGGCCTATGTGATCGCGCACGAGGTCGGCCACCATGTGCAGCATCTGCTCGGCGTGACCGACAAGGTCGACGCGCTGCGCGGCCGCCAGAGCGAGGCGCAGGCCAACGCGATGTCGGTGCGGCTGGAGCTGCAGGCCGACTGCTTTGCCGGCGTCTGGGCCAGCCGCTCGCAGCAGGGCCGCCAGTGGCTGGAGCAGGGCGATCTGGAGGAGGCGATGAACGCCGCCTCGCAGATCGGCGACGACACGCTGCAGCAGAACGCGGGGGGCGCGGTGCGCCCGGAGACGTTCACGCACGGCTCGAGCGCGCAGCGCATGCGCTGGTTCCAGCGCGGCTTCCAGAGCGGCCAGGTGTCGCAGTGCGACACCTTCCAGGCGCGCAGCCTCTGAACAGAAACGCCGCTCAGCCCGGCGACGTCATCTCGGCCTGGCAGCGCGGGCAGACGACGTAGTCGACCTGCAGCGGACGGGCCGCGTGAACATGCTCGGGCGGCTCCCAGTAGCCCTGGGGCGTGCAGACCCACAGGCAGATGCTGCAGCGCAGCCACGGTGCGCCGCCCTGCAAGGTCGGCGGGGTCTGGCGCGCCTCGAAGCGCAGCGGCTCCCGGCGCGGCTGCAGCTGCAGCACCCGGTGCTCCACCCGCAGCTGATGCCCGGGCAGGGGGAGCAGGCGCATCTGCATGTGGCGGATCAGCGTCGGCGAGTCGCAGCGGTAGGCGAGCGTGCGCGGCTGCTGCGTCAGCCGGGTCGCCTGCAGGGCCGACTCGATGAACAGCCGGGTGCTGTCCCCATGCAGGAAGCGCCCCAGCGGTCGCCCGATGACCCCGGCACGCAAGGCGTTGTGCCCCCCATGGGCCGCCAGGGCGGCGGCGTCCCAGTCCGGACTGACGTCGAGGATCAGGTCCCCTCCGTCCAGCAGATACCACGAGGCCATGTCCGGCACCTGCTCGGCGGACAACGCGCCGATCCCGTCCGGAGGGGCGCGACTCATGGCGTGCACGCCAGCATCGCCGACGAGGCCAGCCAGCGCCCGCACGCCTCGGCCGGCATCGGTCGTCCGCGCAGAAAACCCTGCACCAGCACATCCTGACCGCGCTCGCGCAGGCAATCCTGCAGCACCTCGGTCTCGACGCCCTCGGCGACCAGCCGCAGCCCCAGCGCCCGGCCCAGGCCGATGACCGCATCGACGATCTCGCGGTCATCGCGCTGGTCCGCCATGCCCTGCACGAAGCTGCGGTCGATCTTCAGCTCGCGGATCGGCAGGTGCCTCAGCAGCGCCAGCGACGAGTAGCCCGTGCCGAAGTCGTCGAGCGAGAGCTGCACGCCCAGCACCTCGAGCCGACGCAGCACCCGGTCGAGCGCCTCGTCGCGGCGCAGCAGCGCGCTCTCGGTGATCTCGAGCACCAGGCGCTCGCCGGGCACGCCGTGCGCGATCAGCAGCTGCTGCAGCCGGTCGGGCAGACCGGCGTCACGCATCTGGCGGGCGGCCAGGTTGACCGACATGCACAGCTCGACATGGCCCTGCGAGCGCCATTCGGCCAGCTGCCGGCAGGCCTGGTCGAGCACCCAGTCGCCGATGCGCTCGATCAGCGAGGACTCCTCGGCGATCGGCAGGAAGACCGACGGGGCGATCAGCGTCCCGGAGGGCGCCCAGCGCAGCAGCGCCTCCACGCCATGCACCGCACCCGTGCGCAGATCGACCTGCGGCTGGTAGTGCAGCACCAGCTCGTCGCGGCCGAGCGCCTGGCGCAGACCGCTCTCGATGTGCAGGCGCTGGCGCGCGCTGCTGCCGACCTCGCTGGCATAGAACTCGTAGCGCCCGCGCCCGGCGTTCTTCGCGCGGTACATCGCGGCATCGGCGTGGCTGAGCAGCGTGGCCGCATTGCTGGCGTCCCCCGGGTACAGCGCCACGCCGATGCTCGCACCGGTCGACAGCAGCGTGCCGCGGAACGGGATCGGCTCGGCCAGCAGCAGCTGGATGCGCTCGACCGTCATCAGGCACTCGTGGCGCGAGGTGTTCTCCAGCAACAGGACGAACTCGTCGCCGCCCAGCCGCGCCAGGGTGTCGCAGGCCCGCACGCAGCCGCTGATGCGCTGCGCGGCCAGCTTCAGCACCTCGTCGCCAGCGTCATGCCCGAGGCTGTCGTTGATGGTCTTGAAATGATCCAGATCGATGAAGCACAGCGCGATCTCGGTGCGCTGGCGTCGCGCGTTGTCGATCGCATGGCTGGCCCGGTCCATCAGCAGGCTGCGATTGGGCAGCGCGGTCAGCGCGTCGTGGGTGGCCTGGTGGCGCATCGCCTCGCGGGTGCGGGTCAGGTCGGAGATGTCGGTCAGCGCCACCACCACCTGCGTGATGCCGCCGGCCTCGTCGGACAGCGGACTGGCCGACATCCAGCAGGTCGCCACCGAGCCGTCGGCGCGGCGCCCCGTGACCTCGCCCTGCCAGCGCCCCAGCTGATGCACCTTGGCCAGCAGGCCGGACAGGAAGCTCTCGGCATGGCGCTCGCCGTCCAGGAAGTCGGCCGGCTGGCCGAGCAGCGCCGCCTCGCTGCGGCCCGCGAGCTGGCACAACGCCCCGTTGACGCGCTCGACGCGACCATGGGCGTCCAGGATCATCAGGCCCTCGGAGCTGACCTCGAAGACCTTGGCGGCGATGCGCAGCGACTCATCGGCCTGGCGCACCGGCGTCAGGTCGACCGCCTGCATGCCGATGGCCTCGAGCGTGCCGTCGGCGTCATGCAGGCCGAAGCGGGTCGCCCACCACCAGCGCTTGCCATTCGCGATGGTGAAGACCTGCTCGGTCTCCGTGGTCGTGCCGTCGCGCAGCAGGTCGAGATCGGCCTGGCGCAGCGGGGTGGCGATGTCGGCAGGCATCACCTGGGCATCGGTGCGTCCGATCAGGCTGCCGGCCTCCAGACCGAAGAACTCGGCGTAGCGCGCGTTGGCGAACTGATAGCGCCCGCTGGTGTCCTTGATCGCCATCAGCGCCTGCCCGTGGCTGAGCACCGACAGCAGCCGCTGCTCGACCTGCCGGGTCTGGCGTTCGGCCCGGGCCAGGTCGGTGTTGTCGACCACCGTCAGCACCACGCCACGGCGCTCGCCGCCCAGCACGTTGTGGCTGAGGTGCAGCACATACTCGCGCCCGTCCTCGCCCGGGGGCAGGTCCAGCGACAGCGGGCTGGCGCTGGCCTGGGCCTGCACGATGGCGGCCACCAGATCCGGAATGCCGCTGGGCCGGTACATCGTCGACAGCGGCAGCCCGGTCGCGCCCCGGCTGAGCCGGAACAGCCGCTCGGCCGCCAGGTTGTAGCGGTTGATGCAGAAGGTCTCGTCGATCACCAGCATGGGCATCGCGATGCTGTTCTGGATGCTCTGCAGCTCCTCGGCCAGCTGCTGGTGGCGCCGCCACTGGTGATTGAGCTCGGCATTGACGGTGGAGAGCTCCTGGTTGGTGGCCTGCAGCTCCTCGTTGGCCGATTCCAGCTCCTCGTTGCTGGCCTGCAGCTCCTCGTTGGTGGCCTGGGCCTCCTCGTTGAGCGCCTGCATTTCCTCGTTGAAGGACTCGAGCTGCTCGATCAGGCTCTTCATGCGCGCCCGCGCATCGGCCAGTTCGGCGGCCTCGGCCGCGCCCGACTCCGCAGGCGTGATGCGCCGGGTGCCCCGCGCGCGCATCGGCAGGAAGGCCAGCAGCACCAGCCGGCTGCCCGGGCTGGCGCCGGAGAAGGCCTGCAGCACCATCTGCCAGCGCCGACGCCGGCGCTGCTGCACCAGTGTGATCTCGGTCTGATGGGTGTCCTGCGAGCCATCGCCCAGCAGCGCGCACAGCAGCCGCAGCTCGGTCTCGATCTCGGGGCGGGCCATCGACAGCACGTCGAAGGTCTGCGCACCGGCGCGCAGCTGCAGGAAGTCCGCGACATCGCCATGCACCTGCAGCACCCGCAGCCGCTCGTCGAGCAGCACACAGGGCGGCAGGTACAGCCGCGCCCCCTGGCGCAGCAGGGCCAGCTCCAGCTCGACCGCACTGGCCTGCGACGACAGGCGCTGCGGCGCAGGCGCAGCAGGCGGACGAGCCATCGTGCCCGGCATGGCCTCCTCCGGCGAGGCCGGCGGCATCAGGTCGATGGCCGCGCCGCCCAGCCGGGCAGTCAGCGCCCGCCCGACGCGGCGCTCGTACAGCCGCACCTCGCTGTCGAGCGAGCGGAACAGATCCTCGTGATGCAGCGCCGACTCGTTCTGGCCCAGCATCAGCAGCCCG
>JBJOPV010000109.1:0-11250 GCA_046050625.1 Pseudomonadota bacterium | reverse complement strand
GCCGTCGCCGGCGCGACCACCGCCCCGGCCGCCTTCGCGCAGGCCAAGGAGCAGTTCTTCCCGGTGCTGGTCTACCGCACCGGCCCGTACGCGCCCAACGGCGTGCCCTTCGCCAACGGCTATGTGGACTACCTGAAGCTGGTCAACGCGAACAACGGCCTCAACGGCGTGAAGATCACCTTCGAGGAATGCGAGACCGGCTACGCCACCGACCGGGGCGTCGAGTGCTACGAGCGCCTGAAGGGCAAGGGTGCGACCGTGTTCCAGCCGCTGTCGACCGGCATCACCTTCGCGCTGACCGAGAAGGCCCCGGTCGACAAGATCCCGCTGATCACCGCCGGCTACGGCCGCTCGGAGTCGGCCGACGGCGGCGTGTTCAAGTGGAACTTCCCGCTGCTGGGCACCTACTGGATCAACGCCGATGCGCTGGTGCAGCATGTCGGCAAGAAGGAAGGCGGCCTCGACAAGCTCAAGGGCAAGAAGATCGCGCTGGTCTACCACGACTCGCCCTTCGGCAAGGAGCCGATCCCGGTGCTGCAGGAGCGCGCCAAGACGCATGGCTTCGAGCTGCAGATGCTGCCAGTGACCGCGCCGGGCGTGGAGCAGAAGTCGACCTGGCTGCAGATCCGCCAGAGCCGGCCCGACTATGTCTTCCTGTGGGGCTGGGGCGTGATGAACTCCACCGCACTGAAGGAGGCGGTGGCCACCGGCTACCCGCGCGACAAGATGTACGGCGTGTGGTGGGCAGGCGCGGAGCCCGACGTCAAGGACGTCGGCGAGGCCGCCAAGGGCTACAACGCCGCGGCCATGCAGCACGGCGCGCAGCCCGATGCCAAGGTGGTGCAGGACATCCTCGCCAAGCTGCACGCCGCGGGCCAGGGCACCGGACCGAAGGAGGAGGTCGGCTCGGTGCTGTACATGCGCGGCATGATCTCGGCCATGCTCGGCGTCGAGGGCGTCAAGCGTGCGCAGGAGCGCTTCGGCAAGGGCAAGGTCATGAGCGGCGAGCAGGTGCGCTGGGGCCTGGAGAACCTCGCGCTCGACCAGAAGAAGCTCGACGGCCTGGGCTTCGCCGGCGTGATGCGCCCGGTCTCGACCAGCTGCCAGGACCATGTCGGCGCCGGCTGGGTGCGGGTGCACACCTGGGACGGCAAGAAGTGGGGCTTCACCTCCGACTGGCTGCAGGCCGACGACATGATCCTCAAGCCGATGGTCAAGGCCGCTGCCGACAAGTACGCCGCCGAGAAGAAGCTCGAGCGCCGCAAGCCCGAGGACTGCCAGTCCTGATCGCCAACCCCAGCGGACACGCCCCATGAGCACTCCGAACATCCTCCTGAACGTCAACGGCATCGAGGTGATCTACAACCATGTGATCCTGGTGCTCAAGGGCGTGTCGCTGCAGGTGCCCGAAGGTCGGGTCGTCGCGCTGCTCGGCGGCAACGGCGCGGGCAAGACGACGACGCTGCGCGCGGTCAGCAACCTGCTTGCCGGCGAGCGCGGCGAGGTCACCAAGGGATCGATCGAGCTGCGCGGCGAGCGCATCGAGAAGCTCTCCACCTCCGACATGGTCAACCGCGGCGTGGTGCAGGTCATGGAAGGCCGGCACTGCTTCGCGCACCTGACCATCGAGGAGAACCTGATGACCGGCGCCTACACCCGCCGGGACGGCAAGGCGGCGGTGGCCGAGACGCTGGAGAAGGTCTACAACTACTTTCCCCGGCTGAAGACCCGCCGCACCAGCCAGGCCGCCTACACCTCCGGCGGCGAGCAGCAGATGTGCGCCATCGGCCGCGCGCTGATGGCCAACCCGAAGATGGTGCTGCTCGACGAGCCCTCGATGGGCCTGGCGCCGCAGATCGTCGAAGAGGTGTTCGAGATCGTCAAGGATCTGAACACCCAGGAGCGCGTGACCTTCCTGCTGGCCGAGCAGAACACCAACATCGCGCTGCGCTACTCGGACTACGGCTACATCCTGGAGAACGGCCGCATCGTGATGGACGGCGAGGCCCGGGCGCTGCGCGAGAACGAGGATGTGAAGGAGTTCTACCTCGGCATGGGCGGCGGCGACCGGAAAAGCTTCAAGGACGTCAAGAGCTACAAGCGCCGCAAGCGCTGGCTGGCCTGAGGTCTGCCACCCCTCCCTCCTCTCTTCACCCTGAGACAGAAAGGCTGCGCCGTGAGCGAGTTCTACGACGCCCAGGAGACCCGCGCCCCGGCCGACCGTGAGGCAGCGCAGTTCGCGGCGCTGCCGGCCCAGGTGGCGCATGCGCAGGCCGGCACGCCGGCCTTCGCCGAGCGGCTGGCCGGCATCGATGCGGCCGTGGTGACCGACCGCGCCGCGCTGGCGCACCTGCCGGTGATCCGCAAGAGCGAGCTGCTCGAGCGCCAGAAGGCGCTGCGCGCGCACGACGCGTTTGGCGGCTTCTCGGCCATCGGCTGGCGCGGCCAGGGCCCAGGGCGCGGCGCGCTGCGGGTCTTCCAGTCGCCCGGCCCGATCTACGAGCCCGAGGGCGCCGGGCGCGACTACTGGCGCATGGCGCGTGCGATCTTCGCCGCGGGATTGCGTGCCGGCGACCTGATCCACAACAGCTTCAGCTACCACCTGACGCCGGCGGGCTCGATGATGGAGACCGGCGCGCACGCGCTGGGCTGCACAGTCTTCGCCGGCGGCGTCGGCAACACCGAGCTGCAGCTGCAGGCCATGACCGAGCTGCGCCCGCACGGCTACATCGGCACGCCCGGCTTCCTGAAGATCCTGGTCGACAAGGCGGCCGAGACCGGCACCGACATCGGCTCGGTCACGAAGGCGCTGGTCAGCGGCGAGGCCTTTCCGCCCAGCTTGCGCGACTGGCTGGCCGAGCGCGGCGTGCAGGGCTTCCAGTGCTACGCCACCGCCGACCTCGGCCTGATCGCCTACGAGACTAGCGCGCGCGAGGGCCTGGTGATCGACGAGGGCGTGATCGTCGAGATCGTGCGCCCCGGCACCGACGACCCGGTGCCTGACGGCGAGGTCGGCGAGGTGGTGGTGACGACGCTCAATCCCGATTACCCGCTGATCCGCTTCGGCACCGGGGACCTGTCGGCCATCCTGCCCGGCCCCTGCCCGAGCGGCCGGACCGCACCGCGCATCCGAGGGTGGCTCGGCCGTGCCGACCAGACCACCAAGGTGCGCGGCATGTTCGTGCACCCCTCGCAGGTGGCCGAGGTGCTGCGCCGCCATGCGGATGGCGGGCTCGGGCGCGCGCGGCTGGTCGTCGAGGGAGAAATGGCCGATGACCGCATGACGCTGCAGATCGAGTGCGCGCAGCCCCCCGAGGGCCTGACCGCCCGACTGGCCGACACGGTGCGCGAGGTGACCAAGCTGCGCGCGACGATCGTGCTGACCGCGCCGGGCAGCCTGCCCAACGACGGCCGGGTCATCGAGGACCGGCGCAGCTACCGCTGAACAACCAGACAGAAGCTGACAGGAACTGACGGTCTTAAGTAGTTTCCGAGATACAGGCGCGGGCACGCGCCGCTACCATGCGCTCGCGCGCTGGCTCGGGCTGGCGCGCCGACTGATCTACCCGTCCTTGCGGACAACACCTAGCCCACAGATCCCGGAGACCCCATGAAGCGTCTGCTCACGGCCGTGACCCTCGCCACGATGGCCCTTGGCGCCTCGGCCCAGAACTATCCCGACAAGCCGATCACCATCGTCGTGCCGTTCGCCGCAGGTGGTCCGACCGACAAGGTGGCCCGTGATCTGGCCGAAGCGATCCGCAAGCCGCTGGGTGGCCAGGTCATCATCGAGAACGTCGCTGGCGCCGGCGGCACGCTGGGCCACACCAAGGTCGCCAAGGCAGGCGCTGACGGCTACACCCTGCTGCTGGCCCACGTCGCGATGGCCACCGCCCCGGCGCTGTACCGCAAGCTGCAGTACGACGCGCTCAACGACTTCGAGTACCTGGGCCTCATCAACGAGGTGCCGATGACGCTGATCGCGCGTCCGACGATGCCGGCGGCCAACTATGGTGATCTGGCCAAGTGGCTCGACGCCAACAAGGGCAAGATCAACCTGGCCAACGCCGGTCTGGGCTCGGCCTCGCACCTGTGCGGCCTGCTGTTCCAGCAGAGCACCAAGATCGACATGACCACCGTGCCGTACAAGGGCACCGGCCCGGCCATGACCGACCTGATCGGCGGCCAGGTCGACCTGATGTGCGACCAGACCACCAACACCACCAGCCAGATCAGCGGTGGCAAGGTCAAGGCCTATGCGGTCACCACCACCAAGCGCCTGACCGGCGATGCGGTGAAGAACCTGCCGACCCTGAACGAGGTCGGCCTGAAGGGCTTCAACGTCACCATCTGGCACGGCCTGTACGCGCCGAAGAACACCCCGAAGCCGGTGCTCGACAAGGTCAATGCTGCGCTGAAGACCGCGCTGAAGGACGCTCAGTTCGTCAAGAACCAGGAAGCGCTGGGCGCCGACATCGTCGACGACGGCCGCGTCAACCCGGCCGAGCACAAGAAGTTCGTCGAGGCCGAGATCGCCAAGTGGGGCCCGGTCATCAAGGCCGCCGGCCAGTACGCCGACTGAAGGCACCGGCTCAGGCACTGGCTGCTGCGCGCCGGTCTGCCTGAGGCCCGGGGAGAATGAGAAAGGGCCGCACATGCGGTCCTTCTCGTTCTCACGCTCTTCTCGGACAGATCAGCCCAGCGTGACGCGCGCGAACTTGCGCTTGCCGACCTGCACGACGACGGTGCCCGCCGCGATCTTCAGGCCCTTGTCGCTCACGACGGCGCCGTCGATGCGCACGCCGCCCTGCTCGACCATGCGCAGGCCCTCGCTGGACGAGGCCACCAGATTGGCCTGCTTGAGCAGCGCGCCGATGCCCAGCGGCGCCCCCGACAGCGTCACCTCCGGGATCTCGTCCGGAATGCCCCCCTTCGAGCGGTTCTGGAAGTCCTGCTCGGCCGCTTCGGCCGCCGCCGCGCCGTGGAAGCGGGTGGTGATCTCCTTGGCCAGCATCACCTTGGCGTCCTTCGGGTTGCGACCGGCCTCGACCTCGGCCTTCAACGCGGCGATCTCGGCCTCGCTGCGGAAGCTCAGCAGCGTGAAGTAGGTCCACATCAGCGTGTCACTGATCGACAGCAGCTTGGCGAACATCGCGTTGGCCGGCTCGCTGATCCCGATGTAGTTGCCCTTGGACTTGGACATCTTGTCGACGCCGTCCAGCCCGACCAGCAGCGGCATCGTCAGGATGCACTGCGGCTCCTGGCCGTATTCCTGCTGCAGGTGGCGGCCCATCAGCAGATTGAACTTCTGGTCCGTGCCGCCCAGTTCCAGATCGGACTTCAGCGCGACCGAGTCATATCCCTGCATCAGGGGGTACAGGAACTCGTGCACCGAGATCGGCGTGCCGGCCTTGAAGCGCTTGGTGAAGTCGTCGCGCTCCATCATGCGCGCCACCGTGTAGCGGCTGGCCAGCTCGATCATGCCGCGTGCGCCCAGCGGGTCCGACCACTCGCTGTTGTAGCGGATCTCGGTGCGCGCCGGATCCAGCACCAGGCTGGCCTGGCGGTAGTAGGTCTCCGCGTTGACCTTGATCTGCTCGGCCGTCAGCGGCGGGCGCGTGGCGTTGCGCCCCGACGGGTCACCGATCATCGAGGTGAAATCGCCGATCAGGAAGATCACCTGATGCCCCAGGTCCTGCAGCTGGCGCATCTTGTTGAGCACGACCGTGTGACCCAGATGGATGTCGGGCGCCGTCGGATCCAGGCCGAGCTTGATGCGCAGCGGCTGACCGGTGCGCTGCGCGCGTTGCAGTTTCCCCACCCATTCCGGCTGCGGGAGCAGTTCTTCGCAGCCACGCCGCGTGACTTCCAGCGCCTGAAGCACGGAATCTTCAATTTCGGTTAAATGTTGGCCCATGAGTGAAACGGGGGGTTATTGGTTCGTAACTTTGAAGTGCGTGGGTATACTGGTCCGGTTTCGCAGATCAAGACAGAACCAAGAGCAACAGACACCAACGAGAGCGGGTCCCGGATTCTAGAGCGTCAGTCCCAGCCGGCACGAGCCACCGGCGGATGGCAATCACGGAGGGAGAAACCGGGGGCCGGACGTCAATCCGGGAAGGATGTGCCCGCGCACCCACCTTCCACGAACCAAGAACATCGCTCGTGAACAACCTGGGTGAAAAGGTGCGCCTGCAACTGGCGCACGCCGATCTCACGATCCGTCGACATCCGAAGACCTTCAGCGCGATCATCACGGCCGCGCTGACTTTCAGCGGTGTGACCGCCTTTGGCGTCGCTCCGCTGAGCATGATCGACTCGACGCCGAAGAACGTGCAGACCGTCGTCGAGACGGTCACGCCGAGCGGCCTCGACGAGCAGGCCGAGGCGCTGGCCGAGTACGAGATGCTGCTGCATCGCACCGACCTGACCCGCTCGACCGACACGGCCGACACCCTGCTGCGGCGCCTGGGCGTGTCCGATGCGGAGGCTGCGCAATTCTTGCGGACCGATCCAGCCGCACGCACCATCCTTTCGGGCAGGCCGGGCAAGATGCTTCAGGCCGTGACCGAGTCGACACCGGGCGGCGGTCAGCTGCAGGAGCTGGTCGTGCGCGGTCCAGCCGCCGACAGCGCGCAGAACAGCACCCACTTCACCCGCATCACCGTGCGCCGTGACGACAGCGGCCTGAAGGCGCTCAGCGAGCAGCTGCCGATGCAGATCGAGACCCGCACCGGCGCGGCGACGATCAGCTCGACGCTGTTCGCCGCCGCCGACGAGGCGCGTCTGCCCGATGCTGTCACCGGACAGATCGCCGAGATGTTCGGCAGCGACATCGACTTCCGCCGCGAGCTGCGCAAGGGCGACCGCTTCTCGGTGGTCTACGAGACGATGACCGCCGACGGCGAGCCGGTCACCTGGGGCACCTCCTCGGGCCGGGTGCTGGCCGCGCGCTTCATCAACGGCAACGACACCCATGCGGCGGTCTGGTTCCAGGAGCCGGGCACCAAGGGCGCCTACTTCAGCGCGGACGGCAAGAGCAAGGCCAAGGCCTTCCTGGCCTCGCCGCTGGCCTTCTCGCGGGTCACCTCCGGCTTCGCGATGCGCTTCCACCCGATCATGCAGACCTGGCGGGCCCACCTGGGCGTCGACTACGGCGCACCGACCGGCACGCCGGTGCGGGTGGTGGGTGACGGTGTGGTCGATTTCGCCGGCGTGCAGAACGGCTACGGCAACGTGGTCGTCGTCAAGCACAGCGGTGACCGGGCCACCGTCTATGCCCACCTGAGCCGCATCGACGTGCGCAAGGGCCAGTCGATCAGCCAGAGCGACCTGATCGGTGCGGTCGGTGCCACTGGCTGGGCCACCGGCCCGCACCTGCACTTCGAGTTCAAGGTCAAGGGCAGCCACGTCGACCCGATGCAGATCGCTCGGGCCGCGCAGGCCACCGAGCTGTCGGCGACGGCGCGTGCGCGCTTCGACAGCATGTCGCGCCAGCTGCAGGAGCAGCTGGCCAGTGCCGAGCGCGATCAGGCCACCCGCTCGGCCAGCGCCTCGGTGCCGCGCCGCCAGCGCATGGAATGAGCGACGGCGAGCTCTTCGTCGGCCTGATGTCGGGCACCTCGCTCGACGGGGTCGACGGCGTGCTGTGCCGCATCGGTACCGACGGCACCTGGCGCACGCTGATCGCGCATGCGCACCAGCCCTTCCCGCCAACGCTGCGTGAACGGCTGATGGTGCTGCAGGCCAGCGGCCCCGACGAGCTGCACCAGGGCGCGCTGGCCGCCAATGCCGTGGCCTGCACCTATGCCGGGGTGGTCGCGCAGCTGCTCCAGGAGAGCGTCACGCCGGCTGCGGCGATCCGCGCGATCGGTGCGCATGGACAGACAGTGCGTCATCAGCCCGGTCTGCACGACGGCTGTGGCTACACCGTGCAGCTGCTCAACGGCGCGCTGCTGGCCGAGCTGACCCGCATCGACGTGGTCTGCGACCTGCGCAGCCGCGATGTCGCCGCCGGCGGCCAGGGCGCGCCGCTGGTGCCGATGTTCCACCAGGGCATCTTCGGCGGCGACGGCCAGGCCCGCGCGATCGTCAACATCGGCGGCATCGCCAACCTGACCGTGCTGCGCCCCGGCCAGCCCCCACGCGGCTTCGACTGCGGCCCCGGCAACGCGCTGATGGACCACTGGATCGAGCGCCACCAAGGCTGCGCCTATGACGCAGATGGCGCCTGGGCCGCAGGCGGCCAGGTCGACACCGCGCTGCTGGCGCGACTGCTCGACGAGCCCTATTTCCGCCGGCCCGCCCCGAAGAGCACCGGCCGCGACCTGTTCCGGCCCGACTGGCTGCAGCCCCGGCTGGCCGCCGGCAGTCCGCTGGCACCGGTCGACGTGCAGGCCACGCTGTGCGAGCTGACGGCACGTGCCATCGCCGACGACGTGCGCCGAGAGGCCGCAGGAGCGACCGAGCTGCTGGTGTGCGGCGGCGGTGCGCTCAACCACCATCTGATGGCGCGCCTGCAGGCGCTGCTGCCCGGCCTGCCGGTGCAGCCGACCGACACGCGCGGCCTGCCAGTCATGCAGGTCGAGGCGGCCGCCTTCGCCTGGCTGGCGAGCATGCAGGTGCACCGCCGCCCGGCCGGCGAGCCGGCGGTGACCGGCGCACGCGGCCCACGCATTCTCGGCGCGCTTCATCCGGCCTGAAACGGCACAGGCCGCCCGAAGGCGGCCTGTGCACAAGCGTCAGGGGCGGCGTGCGCTCAGACCGAGAAGCTCGAACCGCAACCGCAGGTGGTGGTCGCGTTCGGGTTCTTGATGACGAACTGCGAGCCGCTCAGGTCTTCCTTGTAGTCGATCTCGGCGCCCGTCAGGTACTGCAGGCTCATGGCGTCGATCAGCAGCGTCACGCCGTTCTTCGACATCTGGGTGTCGTCGTCGTTGACGATCTCGTCGAAGGTGAAGCCGTACTGGAAGCCGGAGCAGCCACCACCCTGCACGAACACGCGCAGCTTCAGGTCGGGATTGCCTTCCTCGGCCACCAGATCGGCCACCTTGGCGGCGGCGCTGTCGGTGAAGACGATCGGGGCAGGCAGATCAGTGAAAGGGGTGTCGAGGATTTCGGCGACGGCGCTCATCAAGGGCTCCGGTGGAGGTGAAGGTCGGTGATCAGTTCTTGTCGCTGCCGGTGGCCAGCAGCTTCAGGGCGGGCTTGTCGTCGGTCGTCACGGCATCGGTGCGGATGGCCTTCGACAGCGGGTGCAAGGCACCTTCGATGGTAGCACCCTGGTGCATCTCGAGCGCCTCGTAGACGACATCCCCCTGGAGGTGCGCCCTGGGCTGCAGCTCGAGCAACACGCTGGACTCGATCGGACCGACGACGGTGCCGTTGATGATGACATGACCGGCCTTGACCGTGCCGGTGACCCTGGCTTTCTCGCTGATCACCAGGATGCTGGTGCTGCTGGCATCGGCCACCACATCGCCTCGGACCTCGCCGTCGATGCGCAGGCCCCCGCTGAAGCTCAACGTACCCTGGATGACGGTGCCCTCGCCGATCAGGCTGCGAATCGCGGGCTGCTTCTTGGAACTGAACATGGCATCGCTCCTGTCGAGATGAAGTTGAAAGAGGCAGAAAATGGGGACATGGACCAGGTCTGCGGCCGGTCGGCCCTCAGAGCCGAGCCGTCTCGGCGACCAGCAGACGACCGTCCGCATCGAACACCCGGAACTCCACCTGTCGGACCCAGACTCCCTGTGGATACTCCACCATGCCCTCGAGACGCTGGTACTGCCTGATGTCGATGGACTGACCAGGTCGGGACAGGGTCTGCGACCAGGGCTTTCCGTCAGAGGACCCGACAAGTACCAGATCGTAGCGCCCCTTGAGCCCGGCGGGCTGCCCGAGCGCCTGCATCAGCAGCGCCTGATAGCGCAGCCGCTGCGGCCCGTCGGCCTGCAGCTGCAGGCCGCGCACCGACAGCGGCCGGTTGTCGGTCGGCGCCGGCATCATCTTCTCGAGAAAGCCGATGTCGCGGGTCAATGCGAGGTTCTCGACCTCCAGCACCTTGACCCGGGCGGCCAGCGCCTCCTGGGCAGTCCGAGAGGCCGTCAGCAGACTGTCGGCGGCATTGGCGACCGACACTGCCCGCTGGTGCTCCTGGCGCAGCCGCACGACCTCCTCGCGCAACAGGCGCAGCTCTGTCCCGGCGTCCCGCCCCAGACCCGCGATCTCGCGGCCATATTCATAGGTCCAGACCGCCACCGCAGCCGAGCCGCCCATCATCAGCGCCAGCACCAGCCAGCGGATCGGCCAGGGCAGCCGGCTGCGCACCGTGACCCGGGGCGCACTCACCGACAGCCGGCGGCGCAGCAGTTTCCATCGCATTCAAGATCCTGATCAACAGCAACATGCCGTTGCACAGATCCGAACGATACGACAGAGTTCCAATGCGGTCAGCCCTGCGGGGCCGCCCAAAAAGCAGAAGGCCACCCCAGGGTGGCCTTCGAGGTTGCCGGACCTGCCGGATCGGCCCGGAGGCTGATCGTGGCGGCAGGCGGCAGGCGGATCAGCGCTTGCTGAACTGCTTGCGGCGACGCGCGCCGTGCAGACCGACCTTCTTGCGCTCGACTTCACGAGCGTCGCGGGTCACGAAGCCGGCGTTGCTCAGTTCGGGCTTCAGGGTCGCGTCATAGTCGATCAGGGCGCGGGTGACGCCGTGACGAACGGCACCGGCCTGGCCGGATTCGCCGCCACCGTGCACGTTGACCTTGATGTCGAAGGTCTCGACATTGTTGGTCAGCGCCAGCGGCTGCTTGACGATCATGATCGAGGTCTGACGGCCGAAGTACTGCTCGACCGGCTTGCCATTGACCGTGATCTGGCCCGTGCCCTTCTTGATGAAGACACGTGCGACCGACGACTTGCGACGGCCCGTGCCGTAGTTCCAATCACCAATCATTGTCGGCTCCTCAGATGTCCAGCGACTTGGGCTGCTGAGCGGTGTGCGGGTGCTCGGTGCCCGCATAGACCTTCAGCTTCTTGATCATCGCGTAGCCCAGCGGGCCCTTCGGAAGCATGCCCTTGACGGCCTTCTCGATGGCGCGACCCGGGTGCTTGGCCTGCATGTCCTTGAACTTGGTGCCGTAGATGCCACCCGGGTGACCGGTATGACGGTAGTACACCTTCTGTTCGGCCTTGTTGCCCGTGACACGGATCTTGTCCGCATTGACGATGACGATGTAGTCACCGGTG
>JBJOPV010000108.1:0-11292 GCA_046050625.1 Pseudomonadota bacterium | reverse complement strand
TTGATGTCGTGCGCGGCCATGATGTCGGCGGCGCGGAAGACCCGGTCGATCGACTCCATGTAGAACGAGACATGGTGCAGCTTGCCCGGCTCCGGGTGGATCACGAAGGCGATGTCATGCGCCTTGTTCGAGCAGCACAGCCACATCGCACCCTTGACGTCGCTGTCGGGCAGCGTGACGTACTCGGCCAGGTGGAAGCCCAGGATGCGGGTGAAGATGTCGAGCACCCGATCGACGTTCGGGCCGTAGAGCAGCGCGTGGTCGAAGCGCATCGGCGCGATGCCGCGGTCCTGGTGCGGCATCCAGGGCTTGGGGTCCTTCTGGCCGAAGTGGCTGCCCACGAAGGTCTTCTGGGCGTAGAGCTCGATCAGGTGGCCGCTGGGCAGCTCGAAGCGCAGGCGCTCGCCGGTCTCGAGCAGGTCGCCGGCCGGGATGCGCTCGGTCTTCAGGCCGTCGTCGCGCAGCTCGGCCTCGAAGCGGTCGAGGTCGGCGCTGCTGGCGACCTTGAAGCCGAGGAAGTCCAGCCCGGCCCGGTCGGCCTGGCGCAGCACGATGCTGTGGTGATCCCGCTCGTCCCAGGCCTTCAGGTAGACCCGGCCCTCAGCATCTCGCCCGGTCTCCTCCAGACCCAGCACATCGCGATAGAAGCGCACGCCCTCGTCGAGGTCGAGCATGCGCAGCTGAACATGTCCGGGTCGCAGTACGCCGGTCAGGGCCATGATGTCTGTCTCCTGTCGTTGCCATTTCGGGGGGAACGAGCGGATTCTGGACAGGCCCTGCCATGCCGTCCAATACCATCAAGCTGGGTCTGTCATACCTGAAAGGAATCTCAAGGCCGATCGTCGCCGAGGGCCCGCGCGCCCTCGCGCAGGCAGCGCAGCAAGGCCCGCAGCAGCTCGGAGTCATCGTCCTGGCGGTAGATGCCGCACAGGTCGATGTGGTCGTGGCCGGGGTGGTGCAGCGGGCGGAAGGTGACGCCCGGCATGTTCATGTGGGCCGCCGAGCGCGAGGCCAGGCAGGCGCCGAAGCCGGTGCCCACCAGCGCGACCGCATGCACCACGTCGCCGACCTCCTGCGCCACCTGCGGCGTGAAGCCAGCGTCGCGGCACATCGCGTGCACCCGGTCGATGAAGCTCGGGCGCGAGCCGGTGGGAAACAGCACCAGCGGCTGCTCGCGCAGGTCCTCCATCGTGATGGCGGTGCGCGCGGCCAGCGCGGTGCCCGAGGGCACCGCCACCCACAGCGGCTCGGTCAGCAGCGTCTCGCACACCAGCCCCTCGACCGGGCGCATCAGCCGGTTGAAGGCCAGCGTGATGCGCCGGTGGTGCAGCGCGTCGATCTGCGCCTCCTTGTCGAGCGAATGCAGCACGATGCTGACCTCGGGGCAGGCCTCGCGGAAACGCCGCAGCAGCTGCGGGATCACGCCGAAGATGCCCGAGCCGAAGATCGCCACGTCGACCCGGCCGAGCAGCCCTTGCGCGGCCTTGTGGGTGCGCTCGGCGGCGCGCTCGGCCTGCGCCAGGATGCCGCGCGCGTCCTCGTAGAGCACCCGGCCGGCGTCGGTCAGCTCCACGCCGCGCGAGGTGCGCCGGAACAGCAGCGCGCCCAGCTCCTCTTCGAGCTGCTGGATCTGGCGCGTCAGCGGCGGCTGCGAGATGTGCAGACGCAGCGCGGCGCGGCCGATGTTGAGCTCCTCGGCGACGCAGACGAAGTAGCGCAGGTGACGCAGTTCCATTCACGAACTGTAGCGGCCCGGCAGCCGCCGACCACCGGCCTGCCGCGCTCAGGACACGTACATCGGCGCGCCGCGCTCGACCCGCGCGCGGTGGTGCAACGCGGCCGGCGCTGGTGCTGCGCCCACCACATGGACCTGACCTTGGCTGCCGCCCTGGCGGCGGTGCTCGCTGGGTGAATGTCCGAACAGCGCCCGGTAGGCCTTGCAGAAATGCGATGCGGTCTGGAAGCCGCAGGCCACCGTGATCTGCATGATCGGCGCGCTGGTGTGCGAGAGCAGTTCGCGCGCGCGGCGCAGCCGCAGCGCCAGATAATGTTGCGCCGGCGTGATCTTGTAATAGCGATGGAACAGTCGCTCGAGCTGGCGCAGGGAAATGCCGGCGGCGTCCGCAATGTCTGCCAGCGGCAACGGCTCCTCGATGTTGGCGGCCATCAGTTCGGCCGCTTCGGCCAGATGCTCGTAGCCGGGACCGACGAATTCGGGCTGGGGCAGTTTCTGCTGGTCACTCGGGTCGCGCACCCGGTCGACGATGAACTGCTCGGAAATCGCCATCGCCAGCTTGTTGCCGTGGTGGTGGCGCACCAGATGCAGCATCAGGTGCAGCGGCGCGATGCCGCCCGAGGCGGTGATGCGCTCGCGGTCGACGACAAAAACCTCAAGCGCGAAATTCACCTTCGGACAGGATTCGCGCAGCGCGACCAGATTCTCCCAATGCACCGCGCAGCGGTAGCCGTCGAGCACGCCGGCCGCCGCCAGCGCGTGCGTGCCGGTGCACAGCGCGCCCAGCGTCTGCCCGCGCGCCGCGCGCCGGCGCAAGTCCTTGATCAGAGAGTTGGAAATCGCCTTCTGCACCTCGACGCCGCCGCAGACGAAGACCGCATCGCAGCGGTCCAGATCCTCGGGCAGGCAGGCGCTGCACACGCCCAGGCCGTTGCTCGCCCGACCTGGGCCTGCGCCGACCATGCAGACGCTCCAGGTGTAAAGCGCCTGCCGGCTGGTCAGGTTGGCCATGCGCAGCACCTCCACCGCATTGGCGAAGGCAATCATCGAGTAATTCTCGAGCAGCAGGAATCCGAAATGCCGGACCCGGGGATCGGGATTCGAGGAAGAAACCATCGCGTGAAACCTTCGTGGCTGGGACTGCGGTCCGGTCTGCCCGGTCGGACCTGTTGCCGCCGGGGTCCTCGTATATTCAGCAACGATCGTGCCACTGCATGCTGGGGAAGAATTTCCGCGGCATGCCGGCCTGTGCCGGAAAAACTGCGACCCGGACGCCAGATCGTGCCTGCGACGGCGGTGCGAGCAGGAGGTTCGGCGGTGCATGCAGCACCATCACGGTGCCGCGCTTGCCAGATTTCACCGTAATTGGCCTTGATGCAGAACAGGTGATTACGCTGATATTTCGGAAATTCCGGATTGAGATACGACGATGAAAAGCACGGCCCGGCCTTCCAGGGCAGGAAGGCCGGGCCGTGCAGGCGTGAGGGCGGTGAGGGGTGCTGTCAGCCGGGCGGGTCGGCCAGGCCGAGCCGGCGCAGATGGGCCAGCAGCTCGCGCGCCTTGTCTTGCGCCGAGCCCTGGGTCAGCACGACGGCGCCGCCCTGCCGTGCCGGAGCGGCGGTGCCGGTGGCGCGCGCCATGCGTGCCGCGCCGCTCTCGGCCGAGACGGATGCCAGCGGCCAGCGCTGGCGCCGGGGCGGTTCGTGGTCCCAGACCGGGGCCGGGTTGCCTGCCGCGGCGGTCGGGTTGGATCTGGCGCGGCGGTCCTCGATGCGACCTTGCTGCGCGGCCAGCCAGGCATGGCGCACGCGCAGGTCTTCGCGCCGTGCCAGGCGCTCGCTGCTGACCAGCACCGCGGCGGCGCCGCGCTCGAGCCGCCAGCTGCGCCGCGCGCCGCGCGGCAGCGCCTGCACCACCCGCCAGCCGCCGTCGGCCTCGGGTTGCAGGTCGATCACCTCGGCGATCAGCGGTCGCTGAAGCTGATGCGCCAGCCGGTACGGCAGCAGGCCGCTGGCCTGACCGGACTCGCCGCGCGCCCCGGCGATCACCAGCGGCGTGTCGCGGCAAGCCTCGGCCAGCGCGGCGGTGATCTGCTCTGCGCGGGTGTCGGCCACCTCCAGCCGCTCGAGTTGGGCAACACCCAGGGCCAGATAGTCGCGGGCTACCGCCTCGGGCATCGGGGCCTGGGGAGAGCCCACATGCACCAGTCGCGGCTGCGCCGTGCGGGTCTCGCCACGCAGCGTGGCCTGGGCCTGCAGGGCCTGCAGGGCCAGCGCGGCACCGGCGGCGTCGGCTCGGCTGCGGGTGGCACGGCCGCTGACCGGGTCGACGCGCACGCTGACCAGCACCGCCATCGGCGAGGCATTCAGGGAGGAGGAACTCATGTCAGGCCGCCTTGAGCGAAGGAATCAGGGTGGACGAGGCCGCCGGCGCTGCTGCCTGCTCGGCCTGCAGCAGCGCGAGCAGCTCGCGCATCAGCGCCTGCACGTCCTCGACCACCGTCAGCTCGGCGCGCTGCACCATGGGTGCGGACACGTCGGTGTTGACCGCCAGCACATGGCGGCATTCGCGGATGCCCTGCAGATGCTGGACCGCGCCGGAAATGCCCATCGCCAGATAGCCGCGTGCCTGCACCGTGCGGCCGGTGGCGCCGATCTGCTGGCTGCGGGCAAAGCGCCCGTCGTCCACCGCCACCCGCGAGGCGCCGACCGCCGCGCCCAGCGCCTCGGCCAGTGCCAGGAAGAGCGGCACGTCGGTCACGCCGTTGCCGGCGGCGAGGATGAAGTCGGCTTCCTCCAGTGCCACCTGCTGCGCCTGGCCGGCGATCACGCCGAGATCGACCAGACCCTGCAGCGCGCGGGGCGCAGGCGCTGGCAGCACCTGGCGCTCGCCCTGGCCGGTGAAGGGCAGCTCGGTGCGGGCGACCTGGCGCGCCAGCAGCAGCAGCTCCAGCGCGGCCAGCGGCGCGGTGGCGTCTGCGGCGGCGCGGCCCGCCCCGCCGTGGTCGCGCACCCGCGCCCGGCCGTCGGCGATCTCCACCACGCCGGCGGCGCAGGCCAGCGGCTGGCGCACCGCCAGGCGTCGGCCCAGCTCGCCGTCGTTGCCCCGGTCCGGGACCAGCGTCAGGCGCGGCGCCAGCGCCTGCCAGCGGGCCGCCACCGCATCGGCCAGCGCCTCGGGCGAGAGCGCCTCGCTCACCGGCAGCAGCTCCAGCCGGTCGATGCCCAGCGCCGCGGCGTCCAGTGCGTCGGCCTGTGGGTCGGACTCGCCGAGGCCCTGTGGCCAGGGCATCAGCACGACCACCGCCTCGTCGGGCCGGGCCAGCAGCGCGGCGGCGGCGATCGCCTCGCGGGCATGCTCGTCCAGGCTGCCGCTGTCAGGGTGGACCAGCACCAGCAGATGCCCGGCCGCCTGCGCGACGGGCATGGCCAGGCGCGGGCGCTTGACCGCCGCGTGCGAGACCGCCGCCAGGCGCAGGCCGCGTTCGCCCTCGGTGCCGCCCAGCACGATGCGGCGCAGGCCCTGCGGCGTGATGAGCGCGGGTCGGCGCGGATCGATTCGTCGGATCATGCGTTCTTCTCCACGGAGGTCTCCACGGCGCGGGCCACCAGCTCGGCCACGTCCAGCACCTCGGGGCGCTTGCCGGTCACGCCTTCGAGCATCGCGGTGCACTGCGGGCAGGCCACGGCCACCACCTCGGCGCCGGTGGCGCGGGCGTCGTCCATGCGGAGGTCGGGAATGCGGCGCTGGCCGGGGATGTCGGTCAGCGGCGCGCCGCCGCCGCCGCCGCAGCAGCGTGCGTTCAGGCCGCAGCGCTCCATCTCGATCACCTGGATGCCGATGGCCTTGAGCGTGCGCCGGGGGGCCTCGATCTGGCCGTTGTAGCGGCCCAGGTAGCAGGGGTCGTGCAGCGTGACGCTGGGCGCGCGGGCGGCGGCATCCGCCTTCGGGCGCAGCCGGCCGCCTTCGAGCAGCTCGGCCAGCAGCTCGGTGTGGTGCCAGACGCGCGTGCGCCCTTGAGCGAGCTGCTCGCCCCAGGCGGCGTCGAGCCCCGGGTACTCGTTGCGCAGCGCGTGCAGCAGGTGCGGGTCGGCGGTGACCAGATTTGCTGCCGGGTGCGCCTGCAGCGTCTTGATGAGCTGGCGCGCCAGGCGCTGGTAGCCGGCCTCGTCGCCGAGGCGGCGGGCCACGTCGCCGCAGTCGGTCTCGCGCTCGCCCAGCAGGGCGGGCACCACGCCGGCCGCGCGCAGCGTCGTCACCAGCGCGCGCAGCGTCTTCTGGCCGCGCAGGTCGAAGCCGGCCTCGCCGGCCAGCAGCAGCCATTCGGTGCGCGGCGACGTGCGGTTGTCGGCGATCACCGGCAGGCCCAGGTCGCTGGCCCAGTGGTGGCGCGCGGCCAGCGGATGGCGGCCCTGGGTGTCGGTCTCGCGCAGCGCGGCCAGCACCTCGTCGCCCTTGTTGGGCACGGTGCCGCCCACCAGCGTCAGATTGCGGCGCAGGTCGACCACCAGATCCACATGCTCGATCAGCATCGGGCAGGCCTGCACGCAGGCGCGGCAGGTGGTGCAGCTCCACAGCGTCTCGGCGTCGATCAGGCCGGGCACCACCGCCTGGTTCGGCGCGCCGGCGTGGCGGCCGATCTCCTGGCCCGGATACGGATTGCCGGCGTAGTGCGCGTCGCTGGTGCCGGCCATGCCGCTGACCAGATCCTGCACCAGCTTCTTCGGGTTCAGCGGCTGGCCGGCGGCGAAGGCCGGGCAGGCCGCCTCGCACTTGCCGCACTGCACGCAGGCGTCGAAGGAGAGCAGGCGGTTCCAGGGCAGATCGGCGGGCCTGGCCGCGCCGGGCAGATCCTGGCCCAGCGCGACGGGCTTGAGCGCGCTGGCCTGACGCTGCGCCGCCGGGCCCACCGGCTGCGGCCCGAAGCGCTCGGGGCGCGGATGCAGGCCCAGGTGCAGCAGACCGGCCACCGCATGCTTCATCGGCCCGGCCAGGCCGACGCCCAGGGCCAGCTCGGCCGCGCCCGCGCCCAGGGCCAGCACGCACAGCGCCGCCCACCACGGCGCGATGCTCTCGTGCCACAGGGCGCCGGCGGCCAGCGCGAGCACGCCCAGCGCCCCCGCGCCCAGCGTCCACGGCAGGCGTCGCCACGGCCCGCGCGAGACCCGCGCGGCCACCACGGGCTGGCGCCGGCGCAGCGCCATCATCACCGCGCCGGCCAGCATCACCAGCGCACAGGCCACCAGCGCGATGTCGAGCACCGCCAGCCGCAGCCGCAGGCCGTCGTTGATCGCCACCAGCGCCAGGCAGGCCAGGGTGCCGCCGGCCACCGCGACGTGCGCGCGCGCCACCGCCGGCTCGCGGGCGACCACATGGTGCAGGTCGACGAAGTAGCGCTTGGGGATGGCCAGCAGGCCGCTCCAGGCCACCGAGGCGGTGCGGCCGGTGCGCCACAGCGCCGCGCGGCGCGCGGTGCCGATCGTCAGCGCGGCCACCGCCAGCCAGAAGACGGCGGTCACGGCATCGCGCCAGACCCAGCCCGACGAGGAAGACAGGACGGCATCCATGCTCAGAAGTCCTTGCACAGGCGCAGCGCGTCGTAGATCGCGCCGTGGATGTTGTGCATCGACACGCCGTCGCCGATGCGGAACAGCGCGAAGCGGCCGTGGCCCAGCGGCTCGGCCAGCGCCGGCTGCGGCTGGTTGTCGTAGAGCGCGTCGATGTCGGTCTGGCCGTGGTTGACCGAGCGGTCCTTGAGCTGCCAGTACAGCGCCTCGTTCGGGCGGATGCCGTTCTCGATCACGACCTGGTCGACCACGCGCTCCTCCTGCACCTCGGTGTACTCGTGGCGCAGCACCGCGACCAGCCGGTCGCCCTCGGGCGTGCTCTCGCGGTAGACGCGGTCGAGCCAGTGGTTGGGCGTCAGGATCACGCCCTGCGCGCAGAGCTGGCGGTAGATGATCGGGAAGGTGGTGCCGCCGGTGTCGTCGGCGATCTTCACGTCGGGCGTGACCATCTCGACCAGGTGGCCGCGGCTGGCGATGAAGTCGGCCACGCCGGAGCCGGCATGCGCGCTGATCGCGTCATAGACCAGCACGTTGCCCTTCGGCGCGACCTTGCCGCTGAGGATGTCCCAGCCCGACACCGCCAGGCCCTCGGCCACGCCCCACTCAGGCGTCTGGCCGGTGTGCGGCAGCCCGCCGGTGGCCAGCACGACGATGTCCGGCCGCTCGTCGAGGATCATCGACACATCGGCCTCGGTGCCCAGGCGGCGGTCCACGCCCAGGCGGGTGGTCTCCAGATCGAACCAGCGGATGATGCCGGCCATCTGCTCGCGCTTGGGCGCCTTGGCCGCCAGATTCACCTGGCCGCCGACCTGCGGCGCCTTCTCGAACAGCACCACGTCGTGGCCGCGCTCGCGCGCCACGCGGGCGGCCTCCAGCCCGGCCGGGCCGGCGCCGACCACCACCACCCGGCGCTTCGGGCCGCTGGTCCTGGCGATGGTGTGCGGCATGGTGCGTTCGCGGCTGGTGGCGGCGTTCTGCACGCAGAGCACATCCAGGCCGTTGTACTGGCGGTCGATGCAGTAGTTGGCGCCGACGCACTGCTTGATCTGGTCCTCGCGCCCGTCGCGGATCTTGATGACCATGTGCGGGTCGGCGATCTGTGCGCGGGTCATGCCGACCATGTCGACCGTGCCGCTGGCCAGCAGGCGCTCGGCCTGCTGCGCGTCGCGGATGCTCTGCGCGTGCATCACCGGGATCTTCACCACGCTCTTGATGCCGCCGGCCAGATGCACGAAGGGCTCGGGCGGCAGCGCCATCGGCGGCATGCAGTTGGCCAGGGTGTTGTGGGTGTCGGCGCCCGAGCCGATCACGCTCAGGTAGTCGATCAGCCCGGTCTCGCTCATGGCCTGGGCGATCTCCTTGAGCATCTCGTGGTTCAGGCCGTCCTCGTGGAACTCGTCGCCGCACATGCGCAGGCCGACGACGAAATCCCGGCCCACCTCGGCGCGCACCGCCTGCAGCACCTCGATGCCGAAGCGCAGCCGGTTGGCCAGGCTGCCGCCCCACGCGTCGGTGCGGAAGTTGCTGCGTGGGCTCCAGAACTGGTCGATCAGGTGCTGGTGCGCGGCCGAGATCTCGATGCCGTCCAGGCCCGAGGCCTTCACCCGGCGCGCGGCGCGGGCGTAGTCCTGGATGATGCGGCGGATCTCCTCGATCTCGATCGTCTTGGCGTTGCCGCGGTGCACGGGCTCGCGCACGCCCGACGGGGACACCAGGTGCGGCCAGTCGAAGCCGTGCCAGGCGTTGCGCCGGCCCATGTGGGTGGCCTGGATCATGATCCTGGCGCCATGCTTGTGCATGGTGTCGGCCAGCTTGGCCAGGCCCTCCATCGTCTCGTCGCGCGAGAGGTTGACCGAGCTCCACCAGCTGCTCGGGCTGTCGCGCGAGACGGGGCTGGAGCCGCCGCAGATCGCCAGGCCGACGCCGCCCTTGGCCTTCTCCTCGTAGTAGCGGATGTAGCGCTCGCCGGGCATGCCGTCGTCGGCGTAGACCTCGGCGTGCGCGGTGCTGACGATGCGGTTGCGGATCTTCAGCTGGTTGAGCTGGATCGGCTCGAAGAGGTGCGGGTAGCGCATGGCTCAGTCCACGATCGGCGTGACGGTGAACACGCAGTGCGCGTGCCCTTCGGCGGCGCACTGCGTCTCGGTGCTGGTGGTCTTCCAGGTCTGGCCGGTGGCCTGGCCGACCCAGTCCATCGCGCCGGAGAACCAGCCGGCGAACAGGTAGCAGACCTTGTCCTGCGTCACCGGCACGCCGGCGATGCCCTGGGCCAGCACGAAGACCGAGTGCTCCAGCCTGATGCGGGCGTGGCCGGTGGCGGCATCGACCTCCTCGAAGGAGAACAGCCCCCAGCCGCGCTGCGACAGGCGCTTGAGGTAATGCGCGTAGACCGCCAGGCCCTGCAGGCCGTGCGTCCGGCTCTCCTGCTCGCACCAGAAGTAGGCCGAGCGGTGGCCCGCCTTGTAGAGGCTCTCGGCATAGACCTCGCGGCCGATGGCGGCCTCGGCCTCCACGTGGTTGTTGACGAAGAAGTGCCGCGGCACGTAGATCATCGGCAGACCGTCGGTGGTCCAGATGCCGGTGTCCGGGGCGACGTCGATGGGCAGTTGCGGTTGCATGCGTGTTCTCCTTGCGTCGCCTCAGGCGCCCCAGACGTCCTTGAAGACGCGCAGCCAGTTCGCGCCGATGACCTTGACGATGCGCTCGGGCTTCCAGCCGGCGCGCTCCATCGCGTGGGTCAGGTTGGGCATCTCGCCGATGGTGCGGATGCCTTCGGGGTTGAGCACCGTGCCGAAGTTCGTCAGCCGCCGGCCCCGGCCCTTGTCGTGGGTGATGTGGTCGAAGAAGTCCTGGCCGTAGCCCTGGGTGTGGTCGGTGCCCACGCCCACGCAGTCCTCGCCGACGAGGTTGATGACGTAGTCCAGCGCCTCGACATAGTCGTCCACCGTGGACTCGATGCCCCGACGCAGGAAGGGCGGGAACATGGTCACGCCGATGAAGCCGCCGCGGTCGGCGATGAACTTGAGCTGCTCGTCGCTCTTGTTGCGCGGGTGCGCCTTCAGGCCGGCCGGCAGGCAGTGGCTGTAGGTGACCGGCTTCTTGGAGGCCAGGATGGCCTCCTCGCTGGTCTTGGCGCCCACATGCGAGAGGTCGACCATGATGCCCACGCGGTTCATCTCGGCGATGACCTCGTGGCCGTAGCCTGAGAGGCCGCCGTCGCGCTCGTAGCAGCCGGTGCCGATCAGGTTCTGGGTGTTGTAGCAGAGCTGCACCACGCGCACGCCCATGTCGGCGAAGGCCTCGATGTGGCCCAGGTGGTCTTCAAACGCGTGCGCGTTCTGGAAGCCCAGGATGATGGCGGTCTTGCCCTCGCGCTTGGCGGCCACGATGTCGGCGGTGCTGCGCGCCAGCGTCAGCAGGTCGGCGTTGTCGCGGATGTGGCGCTTCATCTCGGCGATGTTGTGCACCGTGGCCTTGAAGTCGTCCCAGACCGAGACGGTGCAGTTGGCGGCGGTCAGGCCACCGCGGCGCATGTCCTCGAAGACCGGGCGGGCCCACTTCGAGATGATCAGGCCATCGATGACGATGGATTCGGCGTGCAGGGCGTTCATGCGGAGGTCCTTCGTGCGTCGGGGTGCGGGGGACGGGACAAAAATCAGAGGGCGGGATAGATGGGGAAGCGGCTCATCAGGGTCTGGACCTGCTCGCGCACCAGCATCTCGACCTGCGGGTCGCCGGCCGGGTCGCGGCGCAACGCCTGCAGCACGTCGAGGATCAGGCGGCCGACCTCGCGGCAGTCGTCCTCCTTCAGGCCGCGGCTGGTGATGGCGGCGGTGCCGACGCGGATGCCCGAGGTGATGGTCGGCTTCTCGGTGTCGAAGGGAATGCCGTTCTTGTTGCAGGTGATGCCGGCACGCTCCAGCGCCACCTCGGTCTGGTTGCCCTTCAGGCCCAGCGGGCGCAGGTCGACCAGCAGCAGGTGGTTGTCGG
>JBJOPV010000107.1:0-11426 GCA_046050625.1 Pseudomonadota bacterium | reverse complement strand
CGAACCTTCTGCATCGCCTCGCGCGAGTTGCGCCCGAAAAAGCGCTTCACATTCATGAGTGGGCTCCAATGATCGAACCGATGCGGATCGAGTGGGTATCAGGGATCTCGCTGTGCGCCAGCACCTTCAGCCGGGGCGCCGCACGGCGCAGCAGCCGCGCCAGGGACGGCCGCAGCGGATCGGGCACCAGCAGACAGGCAGGCTGGCCCAGATCCTCCTGGCGACGGGCGGCGTCGATCGCGCCACGCGTGAGCTGATCGGCGACACCAGGATCGAGCGCCGGGCCATTGGCCGAGATCAGCGCCTGCGTCAGCAGCCGCTCGAGCTCGGGCTCCAGCGCGATCACGTCGAGCTCGCGCACCGTGCCGTAGATCTGCTGCACCACCGCGGGCGCCAGCGCCACGCGCAGCCGGCGCGTCAGCTCGTGCGGATCGGTCACGCCGGCGGAGGCATGCTCGGCGAGCGTCTCGATGATCGAGCGCATGTCCCGGATGTGGACGCCCTCCTCCAGCAGCATCTGGAGGATCTTCTGCAGTGGAGCGATGCCGATCATCTTGGGAACCACGTCTTCGATGAGTTTCGGGGCCAGCTTGGTCACATGATCGACCAGAGCCTGGGTCTCGGCGCGGCCCAGCAAGCGGGCTGCGTGTTGTTGCATCAAGTGTGAAAGATGGGTCGCCACCACGGTCGAGCAATCAACAACCGTGTATCCAGCCATTTGGGCTGTTTCGCGCTGACGCTCGTCGATCCAGACCGCCGGCAGCCCGAACGCCGGATCGGTGCCGCTCTGGCCGTTCAGCGGGATCTGCACATGGCCCGGATTGATGGCCAGGAACATGCCGGGATAGGCCTCGCCCTCGCCGATGACCGCCCCGCGCAGCGTCAGGCGGTACATGCTGGGCTTGAGCTCGAGGTTGTCGCGCACATGCACCACCGGCGGCAGGAAGCCGACCTCCTGCGCGAACTTGCGCCGCACGCCGCGGATGCGCGCGAGCAGGTCGCCGCCGCGCTCCTTGTCGACCAGCGCGATCAGCCGGTAGCCGACCTCCATGCCCAGCGCGTCGACCGGCTGCAGGTCGTCCCAGCTGGCCTCCTCGCCGGGCTGCGGACGCGCCTGGGCGGCGGTCTCCGCATCGCTCGGCTCGGCCGCCTTGCGCTCGGCCTTGCGCGCCAGGTGATGCGCCAGCCAGCCCAGGCCGCCAGCGCTGCCCAGGAACACCAGATGCGGCATGCCCGGCACCAGCCCGAGCAGGCCGATGACCGTCGCCACCATGCCCACCGACTGCGGCGAGCGGAACATCTGCCCGGCGATCTGCGAGCCGACATCCTGCTCCTTGCCCACCCGCGAGACCACCATGGCAGCCGCCACCGAGATCAGCAGGCCGGGGATCTGCGCCACCAGCGCGTCGCCCACCGCCAGGATGATGTAGGAGTTGGCCGCCTCCGAGGCGCTGAGCCCGTGCTGCGCCACGCCGATGACAAAGCCGCCGATGATGTTGATGAACAGGATCAGGATGCCGGCGATCGCATCGCCGCGCACGAACTTGGAGGCGCCGTCCATCGAGCCGAAGAACTCCGCCTCGTTGCCCACCTCCAGCCGGCGGCGCTTGGCCTCCTTCTCGTCGATCAGGCCCGCGCCGAGGTCGGCATCGATGGCCATCTGCTTGCCGGGCATGGCGTCCAGCGTGAAGCGCGCGCCAACCTCGGCAATGCGCTCGGCGCCCTTGGTGACCACAACGAAGTTGATCACCACCAGGATCGCGAACACGATCAGGCCGACGGCGAAGTTGCCCCCGATCAGAAAGTGCCCGAACGCCTCGATGACGGCGCCGGCCGCACCCGGGCCGTTGTGGCCCTCCATCAGGACGACGCGGCTGGAGGCCACGTTCAGCGACAGCCGCAGCAGCGTCGTCAGCAGCAGCACCGACGGGAAGGCGGCGAAATCCAGCGGGCGCACCATGTAGGACGCCACCACCATCACCATCAGCGCGGTGGCGATGTTGAAGGTGAACAGCAGGTCCAGCAGCAGCGGCGGCAGCGGCAGGACCATCATCATCAGCACCAGGATGATGAGCAGCGGTGCGGCCAGCCCGCTGAGCGTGGCGGCGTCCGGCGCCCCGAACAGGCGCTTGAGCTGAAGGATCTGGGCGTTCATGGGGTGGCGGCGCCTCGGCGGGTGGCCGTCGGAGAATGCCGGGGATCGGCGGGATCAAGCTCGGGAGGCACCGGGATGTCCTCGAGCGAGCCGGGATAGGGCGCGCGGCCGGCCATCGCCTCGCGCAGCCGGTAGACATGGGCGAGCACCTGCGCCACCGCGCTGTACAGCGGCATCGGGATCTCGTGATCCAGCTCGGTGGTGGCGTAGAGCGCACGGGCCAGTGGCGGCGCCTGCAGCACCGGCACCTTGGCGCTGCCGGCCACATCGCGGATGCGCATGGCCAGATCATCGATGCCCTTGGCCACCACCCTGGGTGCGCCCAGGCTGTCGGGGTCGTACTTCAGGGCCACCGCGTAGTGGGTCGGGTTCATCACCACCAGATCGGCCTGGGGCACCGCGGCCATCATGCGCCGCCGTGAGACCTCGCGCATGCGCGCCTTGATGCGGCCCTTGACCTCCTGGTTGCCCTCCTGCTGCTTGAACTCTTCCTTGACCTCCTGGTGGCTCATCTTCAGCCGGGAGGCATGCAGGAAGCGCTGCAGCGGCACGTCGACCACCGCGAACAGCGCCAGCACCAGCACCAGCAGCCACAGGCCCGACACCAGCAGCTCGCCGGCGTCGGCGAACGCCTGGGCCAGCCCGCCGCCCGACTGCAGCCGCACGAAGTCCTCGTGATGCGCCCACAGGTAGGAGGCCCCGACGAGGCCCAGCACCAGCGCCAGCAGGCAGGCCTTGAGCATGTCGCCGATCTGGGCCTTGGAGACGATCCGCCCCAGGCCGGAGATCGGGTTGATCTTGCTGAACTTCGGCTCGAGCACCTGCATCGTGAATACCCACCCGCCGGAGCCCACCGCCGCCGCCAGCGCGGCCAGCGCCGTCACCAGGCCGAAGATCAGCACCATCGGCAGCACCGACAGCCCCATGTCATGCAGGCGCTCGAGCATGCGCTCCGGGGACTTCAGCGTGACCACGTCGAAGCGCAACGCCGCGGCCATCAGATCGCGCAGCCGCTCGGTGACCGGCCCGATGGTCGCGGCGATCACGCCCAGCGCCGCCGCGATCACCGCCAGATGGCCCAGATCGCGCGAGCGCGGAATCTGGCCTTCCTTGCGCGCCTTCTCCAGCCGCTTGGGTGTGGCGGGTAGCTGCTTGTCTTGCGAGCCGTCGGACATCGTGCGAGAGGGGGCGGTTTCAGAGGAACAGGTTCGCCATTCTTGCGACGCCGCCGAGCGGCTTGAGGCCGATAAGCGCCCCGAAGCGACAGGTATTCACGCCCGGAGCCTGCAAGATCCGGCGCTGCCACACCCGACCCGAAAGTGCAGAATCGAAAAGACCGCTGAAAGCCGGCCTCATTCGAACCCGGGCAGATTGACAATGCTCAATCACCCTGGCGTGTACCCAGGCACAGTCACGACGATGCAAGCCCGCCCCCAGACCGAATTCACCCTGCCGATCGACGGCATGACCTGCGCCTCGTGCGTGGCCCGTGTCGAGAAGGCCCTGAAGAAGGTGCCCGGCGTGACCGAGGCCGAGGTCAACCTGGCCACCGAGCAGGCCACCGTGCACACCCGCGATCCGGTGACGCGCGAAACGCTGGCCGCGGCGATCCGCCGCACCGGCTTCGGCGTGCCCGACGAGGCCGCGCCCGACGCGCCCGCGGCCCCACCGCGCGAGCCGGTGCTGGGCGAGGGCCGGCGGGTGCTGCTGGCGGCGCTGCTGTCGCTGCCGCTGGTGGCGCCGATGCTGCTCGAGCCGTTCGGCGTGCAGGCGATGCTGCCCGGCGGCTGGCAGGCGCTGCTGGCCACGCCGGTGCAGTTCGGGCTGGGGGCGCGCTTCTACCGCGCCGGCTGGCATGCGCTGCGCGCAGGCAGCGGCAACATGGACCTGCTGGTTGCGCTGGGCACCAGCGCGGCCTATGCGCTGTCGCTGTGGCTGCTGATGACGGGCCACGGCCACCATCTCTACTTCGAGAGCGCGGCCGTCGTCATCACGCTGGTGATGCTGGGCAAGTGGCTCGAATCACGCGCCAAGCACCGCACCGTCGAGGCGATCCGCGCGCTGCGGGCGCTCGCGCCGGAGACCGCGCGGGTGATCGCGCCCGACGGCTCCGAGCAGGAGCGGCCGCTGGCGCGGGTGCGCGTCGGCGACCGGGTGGTGATCCGGCCGGGCGAGCGGGTGCCGGTCGACGGCGAGATCGTCGAGGGCGCCAGCCACCTGGACGAGTCGCTGCTGACCGGCGAGAGCCTGCCGGTGGCGCGCGAGCCCGGCCAGCGCGTCACCGGCGGCGCGGTCAACGGCGAGGGCCGGCTGATCGTGCGCACACAAGCGATCGGCGCAGAGACCACGCTGGCGCGCATCGTCCGGCTGGTCGAGTCGGCGCAGGCGAAGAAGGCGCCGATCCAGCGCCTGGTCGATCAGGTCAGCGCGGTCTTCGTGCCAGTGGTGATCGTGCTGGCGCTGCTGACGCTGCTGGGCTGGGGCGGGTTCGGCGGCGACTGGGAGGTCGCGCTGCTGCGGGCGGTGGCGGTGCTGGTGATCGCCTGCCCCTGCGCGCTCGGTCTGGCCACGCCGGCGGCGATCATGGTCGGCACCGGCGCAGCGGCGCGCCACGGCATCCTGATCAAGGACGCGCAGGCGCTGGAGGTGGCGCAGGCGGTGCGGGTCGTGGCCTTCGACAAGACCGGCACGCTGACAGCGGGCAAGCCCTCGTTGACCGGCTTCGCGGCTGTGCCCGGCCTGAACGAGCGCGAGACGCTGCGTCTGGCCGCAGCGCTGCAGTCGGGCAGCGAGCATCCGCTGGCGCGCGCGGTGAACGAGGCGGCCCGGGCGCAGGCCTCGGCCGCCGCCCCCGCGAGCACCGCGGCCGACCTGCGCGCCGAGCCCGGCCGCGGCGTCTCGGGCACGGTCGAAGGCCGCGCGCTGCGGCTGGGCAGCCAGCGCTGGATGGACGAGCTGGGCGTCGCCACCGCGCCGCTGCATGTCCAGGCCCAGGCCTGGCTGAGCGAGGGTCGCACGCTGTCCTGGCTGGCCGAGATCGTGCCGGGCAGCGCGCCGCGCCTGCTCGGCGCGCTGGCCTTCGGCGACACGCTCAAGCCGGGCGCCGCCGGGGCCATCGGTCGCCTGCGCGCGATGGGCCTGCGCACGCTGCTGCTCAGCGGCGACAACCGCAGCGCGGTCGAGGCCGCCGGGCGGCGACTGGGCATCGACGAGGTGCGCGCCGAGGTGCTGCCCGGCGACAAGGCCGGCGTGATCCAGGCCCTGCGCGAGGGCGGCCAGAAGGTGGCGATGGTCGGCGACGGCCTGAACGATGCACCCGCGCTGGCCGCAGCCGACGTCGGCCTGGCCATCACCCACAGCGACGGCACCGGCACCGACGTGGCGATGCATGCGGCCGGCATCACGCTGATGCGCGGCGACCCCAGCGCGGTGGCCGACGCGATCGACATCTCGCGACGCACCACGCGCAAGATCCGCCAGAACCTGTTCTGGGCCTTCGTCTACAACATCGTAGGCATTCCGCTGGCGGCGGCCGGGCTGCTGAGCCCGGTGGTGGCCGGCGCGGCGATGGCCGCCAGCAGCGTCAGCGTCATCAGCAACGCGCTGCTGCTGTCGCGCTGGCGCCCGGGCAAGCGATGAGAAAGGGATTCAGCGGAAGCGGCTTTGGGTGACCGTTCGCAGATCGCCCGGCAGGGTGGCGATGTGATCAGCCAGCGCCTTCAGCTCGGCCGTGGTGTAAGGCTTGGCCATGCCAGCCATGATGGCGTTGCCGCGTCCGGTGTTGCGGCCGTTGCCGCCCTGATAGGCCTTCAGCGCGACGAACAGGTAGTCGGCATGCTGCCCGGCAAGCTTCGGGTAACCGCCGTCGATCGGCTTGTTCAGGTTCTCGCCGTGGCAGGACATGCAGTTGCCGCGCTTGAGCAGCTCGGCCACCTGTTCGCTCGGGGCCCCTGCGGCCGCGGCGGTGCGGGTCGCTGGCGGGTGGCTGGCGTAGTAGGCCGACAGATCGGCGATGTCCTGGTCGGTCAGCGAGCCCGCCACGCCGCGCATCGTCGGATGGCGCCGCTCGCCGCTGCGGTAGCCGTTCAGTGCGGCGGCGATGTACTTGGCGCCCTGCCCGGAGATCATCGGCACCTGGTGGACCTCGGGGAAGCTGGCGCGGTAGTTCGGGATGCCGTGGCAGCCGATGCACATCGCCGCCTTGCGCTGGCCGGCGGCCGGATCACCGGCCACATCCTGCGCCTGTGCACCAAGAGCCATCGTGGCGAGGACGCATGCCGTCGCGGCGTGAAGGAAAGGGATCATGGCAATGGATGGGCAACGGTTTGATGCCGATCAATGAAGTTTGATCGATTATAGATACGGATCAATGCAGCAGGCGACGTTGACGGATAGTGAAAACCCTTCGGTCACGACCGTGGAAATGCGGCGCACCAACCGAATGGGGGCCATGACACCGGTACGGGTTTTCCGCACAATCCGCGACATGACCCTTACCGAACTGCGCTACATCGTCGCGGTCGCGCGCGAGCGACATTTCGGGCGCGCGGCCGAAGCGTGCTTCGTGTCGCAGCCCACCCTGTCAGTGGCCATCAAGAAACTCGAGGAAGAGCTTGAGGTCAAGATCTTCGAGCGTGGCGGCAGCGAGGTCTCGGTCACGCCGCTGGGCGAGGACATCGTGCGCCAGGCCCAGGTCACGCTGGAGAGCGCGGCCTCCATCAAGGAGATCGCCCGGCGCGGCAAGGATCCGCTGGCCGGGCCGTTGCGCCTGGGCGTGATCCACACCATCGGCCCCTACCTGCTGCCGGGTCTGGTGCGCAACACGATCGCCCAGGTGCCGCAGATGCCGCTGATGCTGCAGGAGAACTTCACCGTGCGCCTGCTCGAGATGCTGCGCACCGGCGAGCTCGACTGCACCGTGCTGGCCGAGCCCTTTCCCGACACCGGCCTGGCGATCGCGCCGCTCTACGACGAGCCGTTCATGGTCGCGGTGCCACGCCACCATCCGCTGGCCGCGCGCGAGCGCATCTCCTCGGCCGAACTGAAGCAGGAAACCCTGCTGTTGCTGGGTACCGGCCACTGTTTTCGCGACCATGTGCTCGAGGTCTGCCCGGAATTCGCCCGCTTCGCCAGCGATGCGGAAGGCATCCGCAAGAGCTTCGAGGGCTCGTCGCTGGAGACGATCCGCCACATGGTGGCCGCCGGCATGGGCCTGACCGTGGTGCCCCAGCTGTCGATACCGCCCGGCACCGACCGCGATGCGCTGGTGCGCTACCTGCCTTTCGCCGATCCGGTGCCGAGCCGCCGGGTGGTGCTGGCCTGGCGTCGGTCCTTCACCCGCTACGAAGCGATCGCAGCGCTGCGCAACGCGATCCTGAGCTGCCCGCTCGAGGGCGTGCGGCGTCTCACCGACTGAACACCGAAACCCGGGGGGACTCCCCCCCCCGCGAGCACGGCTTGCCGCTCAAGGCACGGCGCGCCGGTGCCGAAAGCCGGGAACAGGACATCTCCGCATGTCCATTTCCCAGCTTTCGCGCCCCCGCTGATGCCCGTACCGAAGACCGCCCACCGATCCTCGTCCTCCGCGCCGCGCGCCTCGCCCCGCGCGCCCACCCGCGCGAAACCGCGATCCTCTCGCCTCGCCTCCGACCGCCGGCGCGAGGACCGACGGCGCACGCTGCAGGCCTCCGACGAGGCGATCGAGGCGCGCGTGCGGCTGCGCCAGCACGCGGCCGTGGTGCGGGCGCTGCCGTGGATGTCGGTGATGTCGGCGCTGGGTGCACTGTCGGTGGCCGCCGCCGCGCCCGCCACCGTGCCGCAAGCGCCGCTGTGGGGCTGGCTGGTGGCGTTGATGGTGCTGACGCTCGGCCACCTGCAGTTCTGGCATCAGTGCCGTCGCCAGGGCCGGCCGCTGCACATCCACCGCCGCCGCATCGGCGCCTACGAGCTGCAGGCTGGCCTGACCGGGCTGCTGTGGAGCACTCCGCCCGTGCTGATGGCCTTCGGGGGCGACATGACGCTGGGCCTGGTCAGCGGTGCCACGCTGATGACGGTGCTGTGCGCCGGCGCGCTGACGCTGCTGTCGATGCCACGCGCGCTCCTGGCCTTTCTCGCGATGCTCAGTCTGGGTCCGGTCATCGGCGCCGGCCTGCAAGGCGGGCTGCCGGCCTGGAGCCTGCTGCTGCAGTGGCTGCTGCTGGCGGGCATCGCGGTGGCCAGCAGCCGCGGCGTGCAGCGCAACCTGCACGCGCGGGTCAGCGCCGAGGTCAAGTCCGATCACCAGATGCAGCTCGTCGGCCTGCTGCTGCGCGACTTCGAGGAGCAAGGCAGCGACGTGATCTGGGAGATCGACGCCGGCGGTCGCCTCTGCCATGTCTCCAGCCATCTGGCCGAGGCGCTCGGGCGCGAGGCCGCCACGCTGAACGACCGCTCGCTGCTGGGCCTGCTGGCCGAGCTGCAGAAGGATCTGCCCGAGAGCGAGCGCGAATCGGCCGGCCAGCTCCATGAGCGGCTCACCGAGGGCCAGCCCTTCCGCGACGTGCTGCTGCCGATGATGGTCGGCGGCCAGCAGCGCTGGTGGTCGATGACCGCCAAGCCGCTGGTCAACGAACGCGGCACGCCGGTGGGCTGGCGCGGCGTCGCTCGCGACGTGACCCAGGCCCGCCATGCCGACCGCCGCCTGACCTGGCTGGCACACAACGACACCCTGACCGGTCTGACCAACCGGGCGCACTTCCGGGTGCTGCTGGAGAAAGTGCTCGGCGGCGCCAAGGCCCGCGAGCAGGCCGGCGGCCCGCCGCACTGCGGTGCGGTCATGTGCCTGGATCTGGACGGCTTCAAGAATGTCAACGACACCCTGGGCCACGCCACCGGCGACGCGCTGCTGGTCGAGGTGGCGCGCCGGCTCAAGGAGGCGGCCGGACGCGGCCAGGTGGTGGCGCGGCTCGGCGGCGACGAATTCGCGGTGCTGATGCGCTCGGTCCGGCAGGACGAGGAGATCGCCGCCGCAGGCCAGCGCATCATCGAGGCGATGCGCGCACCCTGCGAGGTCATGGGTGCGGCGGTGCCGGTGCGGGTGAGCGTCGGCATCGCGCGCTTCCCGCAGGACGGCATGACGGTCGACGAGATGATGCAGCACGCCGACCTGGCGCTGTACGACGCCAAGAGCCATGCGCCCGGCTCGGTGCGCTTCTTCGTCGCGCGGCTGGGCGAACAGGTGCGCCGCCGCCTGGTGCTCGAGCGTGACCTGCGCGAGGCCATCGAGCGCGGCCAGCTCGAGCTGCACTTCCAGCCCAAGGTCAGCCTGCGCGACTGGACGGTGACCGGCTTCGAGGCACTGCTGCGCTGGAACCATCCGGAGCATGGCCCGATCTCGCCGGTCGAGTTCATTCCGGTGGCCGAGGAAAGCGGCCTGATCCTGCAGATGGGCGAGTGGGCGCTGGGCCAGGCCTGCCTGGAGGCGGCGCGCTGGCCCGATCCGCTGCAGGTGGCAGTCAACATCTCGCCGGTGCAGGTGATGGCGCAGAACCTGCCCGACGCGGTGCAGCGCGCGCTGCAGCGCAGCGGCTTGGCGCCGCACCGGCTGGAGCTGGAGATCACCGAGTCGGTCTTCATCAACGAGACGCGCGGCACGGTGGAGCGGCTGCATGCGCTGGGCCGGCTGGGGGTGCAGATCGCGCTGGACGACTTCGGCACCGGCTACTCCTCGCTGGCCTACCTGCGCCGCTTCCCCTTCGACACGCTCAAGATCGACCGCGCCTTCGTGCGCGAGCTGCTGGTGAGCCGCGACGCGCGCTCGATCGTGCGCAACATCCTGGCGCTGGCCCAGTCGCTGCGCATGGCCACGGTGGCCGAGGGCGTCGAGGAGCCGATGCAGGTGAGCGTGCTCGAGGCCGAGGGCTGTGACATGGTGCAGGGCTATTACGCCTCGCGGCCGATGCCCGCGCGTGACGTGATCGAGTTCGTGCTGAACTGGGGCGAACGTCATCGCCCGAATCGCCCGCGCGACTTCGACCTGGCCAACACCGAGACCGCCGCGCTGCCGCAGACGCTGCCGGAAACGCTCATCTGAGCGGCGACAATGGCGGTCTGCCCGACTTGCCTCTGCCCCGCCGCGCGATGACCGCTCTCGCCTCCCGTCTGCCGCTCTACCTCGACCTGATCCGCTGGAACCGCCCGGCCGGCTGGCTGCTGCTGCTGTGGCCGACGCTCTCGGCGCTGTGGCTGGCCGCCGGCGGCTGGCCGGGGCTGCACCTGCTGCTGGTGTTCACGCTGGGCACGATCCTGATGCGCAGCGCCGGCTGCTGCATCAACGACGTGGCCGACCGCGACTTCGACCGCCATGTCAAGCGCACTGCGCAGCGCCCGGTCACCTCCGGCGCGATGGGCGTGAAGGAAGCGCTCGGCCTGGGCGGCGCGCTGGCGCTGGCGGCCTTCGCGCTGGTGCTGACCACCAATGCGCCCACGATTGCGATCTCGTTCGCCGCGCTGGCGATCACGCTGGCCTACCCCTACGCCAAGCGCGTCGTCGCGATGCCGCAGGCGGTGCTGGGCGTGGCCTTCAGCGTCGGCATCCCGATGGCCTTCACCGCGGTGCGCGGCGCGGTCGATCCGCTGGCCTGGGCGCTGGTGATCGGCAACCTGTTCTGGGTGCTGGCCTACGACACCGAGTACGCGATGGTCGACCGCGACGACGACCTGAAGATCGGCATCCGCACCTCGGCGATCACGCTGGGGCGCGCCGACGTCGCCGCGGTGATGCTGTTCTACGGCCTGTACCTGGCGATCTGGTCGTGGGCGGCGCTGCAGGCCGGCCTGGGCGGCGCCTTCTGGCTGGGCATCGCCGCGGCGGCCGCGCAGGTGGGCTGGCATTTCACGCTGATCCGGGGCCGCAGCCGCGAGGGGTGCTTCCGCGCCTTCCGCGAGAACCACTGGGTGGGCTTCGCGGTCTTCGCCGGCCACGTGCTGGATCTGGCGCTGCGCTGATCAGCCCGCGGCGCCTGCAGCGAGCCGGCGCGCCATCGACAGCGCCGCCACCAGGCTGTCGGCCTCGGCGCGGCCCTGGCCGGCGATGTCGAAGGCGGTGCCGTGGTCCGGGCTGGTGCGCACGAAGGGCAGGCCCAGCGTGACGTTCACCCCCTGCTCGACGCCCAGGTACTTCACCGGGATCAGGCCCTGGTCGTGGTACATCGCCAGCACCAGGTCGAACTCGCCGCGGCGCGCGCGCATGAAGATGGTGTCGGGCGGGAACGGCCCTTGCGCGTCGATGCCC
>JBJOPV010000106.1:0-11480 GCA_046050625.1 Pseudomonadota bacterium | reverse complement strand
CCCTGCACATGGAAGGCCAGGAACCAGGCGATCGAGAAGCCCAGCACGGCCGTGATCGCCCAGGTCAGCACGCCGAACTTCAGCGTCGACAGGTAGGTCTTGAAGGTGACGCAGAGGTCGCCGTCGGCGTTGACCGGGCAGCCGGCGAAGACGTCGATGTAGTTCTGCCCGGTGAAGGCCGGCAGCAGCTCGTACTCGGTCGCCTGCCAGAAGCTGACGACCAGCACGAGCGCCAGCGGCACGACGAAGAACAGCGCGAACACCGCCGCGAGCGGCGAGGCCTGCGCCCAGGCGATGGCGGCGGTGCGAGCGCTTTTCATCTCAGGCCGCGACGAACTCGTTCCACTTCTGGACCATGTAGGCGTTCTCGTCCATCACCGCGTTCCAGCAGGCGATGCCGCCCATGCGCGACTCGTAGGAGCCGCCGTCGCGCACGGCGCCCTTCTTGGCCAGCACGTCGCCGTTCGGGCTCTTGATGTCCTGGGTGGCGGGCTTGCCTTCCATCCAGTAGGCCCACTCGTAGGCTTCCATCTTGGACTTGGCGGTCTCCAGCACGGCGCTGTAGTAGCCCTGGCGGTTCAGGTAGGCGCCGGCCCAGCCGTCGAGGAACCAGTTGATGAACTCGTAGACGCCGTCGGCCTTGCGGCCCGTGACGGTCTTGGGCACGCCGAAGCCGGCCGCCCAGGCGCGATACCCTTCCTTCAGCGGCTGGAAGGTGCAGTCGATGCCCTTGGTGCGCACGGCCGTCACCGCCGGCGACCACATCGACTGGATCACCACCTCGCCCGAGGCCATCAGGTTGACCGACTCGTTGAAGTCCTTCCACAGCGCGCGGAACTGGCCAGCCTTCTTGGCCTCGATCAGCGTCTTGATGGTGAGGTCGATCTCCTTCTTCGTCATGTTCCCCTTGTCGGGGTACTTGTAGAGGCCCATCGCCTCCACGACCATCGCCGCGTCCATGATGCCGATGGAGGGGATGTTCAGGATCGCCGCCTTGCCCTTGAACTCGGGGTTCAGCAGCTCGGCCCAGGAGCTGATCGGGCGCTTGATCAGGTCGGGGCGGATGCCCAGGGTGTCGGCGTTGTAGACGGTGGGGATCAGCGTCATGAAGCCGGTGGGCGAGGACGCGAACTTCTTGCTCGTCGCGCCTTCCAGGTACATCACCTTCTTCGGCGCCGTGCCCTGGTCGCCGACCTTCTTGCCCGCCACCTCGCCCTTGGTGAACAGGCTGGTGATCTTGTCGGCGTTCTTGATGCGCTTGACGTCGATGCCCAGCAGGTTGCCGGTCGGGATGATCTTCTTGAGCGAGAAGTACTCGGTGTCGATCAGGTCGAAGGAGTTGGGCGCGGTGACGGCGCGCTTGGTCACGTCGTCGGTGGTGACCGGGATGTACTGGATCTTGATGCCGGTGTCGGCCTCGAACTTCTCGGCGATGGCCTTGTCCTGGTTCACTGCGGTGCCCAGGTAGCGCAGGACGATCTTTTCCTGGGCGTGGACAAAGGGGAAGCCGGTGATGCCGGTGGCGGCCACGCCGACGCCGGCGGCGGCGCGCAGGAAGCCGCGGCGCTGCAGCTCGGGCGTGTCGGGGGTCGGCGCGGCAGCCGGGGTGGCCGGGGCGTTCTGCGGTTCGAGATCAGCGGACATGGCGAGAGCTCCAGGGTTGGGGGCGGGGAGGAATTCAGGCGGTGAGCGCGTGGGCGTCGGCGGGCTGCCAGCGCAGCGCGACGCGCCGGCCGGGCTCGATCGGCGCGGCGTGGAAATCGGCGTCGGGCAGCGCGGCGGTCCAGGCGGGCGCGTCGTCGGCCGCGGCGTCGGGCGCGGCCAGGTGCACCAGCACCTGCGCGCCCTGGTATTCGACCGCGGCGACCTGCGCGACGGGGCCGCTGGCGGCATCGGCCTCGGTCAGGCGCAGCCGGTCGGTGCGCACCGCGATGCGGCCGGCGGGCGTGTCGATGACGTTGTGTGCGCCGATGAAGCGCGCGACGAACTCGGTGCGCGGGCGCTCGAAGACCTCGCGCGCGCTGCCGGCCTGCTCGATGCGGCCCTGGTTCATCACCACCACCAGATCGGCCAGCGCCATCGCCTCTTCCTGCGAGTGCGTGACGTGGATGAAGCTCATGCCCAGCTCGCGGTGCCAGCGCTTGAGCTCGGCGCGCATCTTCACCCGCAGGAAGGGGTCCAGCGCCGACAGCGGCTCGTCGAGCAGCAGCACCTTGGGGCTCAGCATCAGCGCGCGCGCCAGCGCCACGCGCTGCTGCTGGCCGCCCGACAGTGCGGCGGGCAGACGCGCGGCATAGGGCTCCATGTGCACCAGCCTGAGCAGCGCCATCGCGCGGGCATGGCGCTCGGCCTTCGCCGTGCCCTTCATGCGGGCGCTGAAGGCGACGTTGTCCAGCACCGTCAGGTGCGGGAACAGCGCGTAGCTCTGGAACATCATCGCGGTGCCGCGCTCGGCCGGCGACAGGTGCGTGATCTCGCGCCCGCCCAGCACGATGGCGCCGTCGGTGGGATCCTCGTGACCGGCGATCATGCGCAGCGTCGAGGTCTTGCCGCAGCCCGAGGGCCCGAGCAGGCAGCAGTAGCTGCCGGCGGCAATCTTCAGGTCGATGCCGGCCACGGCCAGCGAGTTGCCGTAGTCCTTGACCAGGCGGACCAGTTCCAGATCGGTGCGTGCGGCGGGCGAGGTGCTCATGCCGGTTTTTGTATGCAATCGTTGTGCCACCTCGTTCGGGCCCGATCGGAACCAGGGCGGCTGGCGCGGATGCACCGACATGCGGCGCAGCTCTTGCTTTGTATGCAAAACGGGTCGGGCGCCGGCCCCGAATGCACCAACATGAGCGCACCGACATGAACCTGCTGAACCTGCTGATCCTCAATCCGAACACCTCCGAGGCCATGACCGCCTCGATCGCGCAGGCCGCGCGGGCCGTGGCTTCACCGGGAACGACGATCACCGCGGTGCAGCCTGCCTTCGGGCCGCGCTCGATCGAGGGCCACTACGACGAGACGATCGCCGCCGCTGGCGTGGCCGAGACGGTGCGACTACACGGCGCCGGGATGGACGCGGTGGTGATCGCCTGCTTCGGCGATCCGGGGCTGGATGCGGCGCGCGAGGCGCTCGACGTGCCGGTGCTCGGCGTGGCCGAGGCGGCCTTCCATGCGGCGAGCTTCGTCGCCACCGGCTTTTCGGTGGTCACGACGATGACGCGCACCTGCGTCACCGCCGAGCACCTGCTGCAGCGCTACGGCCTGGCCTCGCGCTGCCGCGGCGTGCATGGCACCGACATCCCGGTGCTGGCGCTGGAGGACGGCGGCGCAGCCTGCGTCGACGCGATCGAGGCCGCGGCGCGCGAGGCGCTGGCGCGCGACCGCAGCGGTGCCATCGTGCTGGGTTGCGCCGGCATGGCCGGGCTGTGCGCGACGCTGTCGGCGCGGCTGGGCGTGCCGGTGATCGACGGGGTGGCGGCGGCGGTGCGCTTCGCCGAGGCGCTCTCGGGCCTGGGCCTGCGCACCTCCAAGCAGGGCGACTACGCCCGCCCGCTGCCCAAGCAGTACGTCGGCTGGGCGGCGCCGCTGGGCTGGTGAAGCGAGGGCGCCGGCTCAGCCGCCCTGCACCGTCTGCTTGCGCCATGCCCGCTCGAAGGGCAGACGCCAGGCGTGCGGTGCGATGAGCTGGTGCACCGCCTTCGGGCCCCAGGAACCCTGCTGGTAGAGCCGCACCGGCGGCGGCGCCTCCAGCAGCGGCTGCGACACCTCCCACAGCCGCTCGATGCCCTCGGCGGTGGTGAACAGCGTGCGGTCGCCGCGCATCGCGTCCAGGATCAGCCGCTCGTAGGCCTCCAGCACCTCGCCGGCCAGCCCCGTGTCGGTCATCGCGAACTGCAGGCTCAGCTTGTCCAGCCGCATGCCCGGCCCCGGGCGCTTGCCGTAGAAGGACAGCGACATCTTCGAGGCGTCGGCCAGGTCGAAGGTCAGGTGATCCGGCCCCTGCGAGCCCACGCCGGAGCCGGGCGGGAACATGCTCTTGGGCGGCTCGCGGAAGGCGATCGAGATGATGCGCTGCCCTTCCGCCAGCCGCTTGCCGGTGCGCAGGTAGAAGGGCACGCCCGCCCAGCGCCAGTTGTCGATGTGGCACTTCAGCGCGATGAACGTTTCGGTGTCGGAGTCCGGGTCGATGCCCTCCTCGTCGCGGTAGCCGCTGTACTGGCCGCGCACCACCTCGTCGGGCTGGATCGGCAGCATGCTGCGGAAGACCTTGTTCTTCTCCTCGCTGATCGGAACGGGCTCCAGCGAGGTCGGCGGCTCCATCGCCATGAAGGCCAGGATCTGGAACAGGTGCGTCACCACCATGTCGCGGTAGGCGCCGGTCTGCTCGTAGAAGGCGGCGCGCTTGCCCAGGCCCAGCGTCTCGGGCACGTCGATCTGGACGTGGTCGATGAAGTTGCGGTTCCAGATCGGCTCGAACAGGCCGTTGGCGAAGCGGAACGCCAGGATGTTCTGCGCCGGCTCCTTGCCCAGGAAATGGTCGATGCGGTAGATCTGCTCCTCGGCGAAGACCTCGTGCAGCCGCGCGTTGAGCGTGACGGCGCTCTGCAGGTCGGTGCCGAAGGGCTTCTCCATGATGATGCGCGCGCGCTCGACCAGGCCGGCCGCGCCCAGCAGGCGCACCGCCGGCAGCGCCGCGCTGGGCGGCACGCTCAGGTAGTGCAGCCGGCGGCATTCGGTGCCCAGGCTCTGCTCGGCGGTCTCGACCGCGGCGCGCAGGGCCTCCGGCCCGGCCGACAGCGGCACATAGTCGAGGCAGGCGGCGAAGTCCTGCCAGTCCGGCTCGGTCACGCGCCGGCTGGAGAACTCGTCGAGCGCGCTGCGCGCCTGGCGCCGGAAGGCCTCGACGTCGATGTCGTCAAGCGACACGCCGATGACGCGGCAGCCGGGAATGAAGCCGGCCGATGCCAGGTGGTACAGGCCGGGCAGCAGCTTGCGCCGGGCCAGGTCACCAGTGGCACCGAACAGGACGACGACCTGCGGGAAGCGCGGACCGACGCCGGGGGGGATCTTGGCCAAGACAGGTCTCCTCTTTGCGGACAGGACAGGGACAGAACGCGGACAGAGCACGGATTCTGTGAGTCGGGTCGTGTGCGCAAGAGTCGGACCAAGCGGGCAATCCGGGCCTGAATCGTGGCTCAGCCCGCTTCCAGCCCGGTCGCGATCACCAGCATCAGCGTGAAGCCGGCCAGCAGCCCCAGGGTGGCGCGGCGCTCGTGCCCGGGGCGGTGCGATTCCGGGATCACCTCGTGGCTGACGACGAAGAGCATCGCACCGGCGGCCATCGCCAGCCCCCAGGGCAACAGCGTCTCACCCTGGCCCAGCAGCAGCGCGGCCAGCACCGCCGCCACGGGCTCCACCACGCCGGAGGCCGCCCCCAGCAGCGCGGCCTTCCAGCGGGGCACGCCCAGGGCCTGCAGCGCGGCCGCCACCACCAGGCCCTCGGGCACGTTCTGCAGCGCGATGCCCAGCGTCAGCGCCGACACGCCGACCGCTTCGCTGCCCAGCGCGGCCACGCCCAGCGCCCAGCCTTCCGGAATGTTGTGCACCACCATGGCCAGCACCAGCAGCGTCAGTCGCCGTGCCCGGGGGCGCGACAAGGTGCCGGTCGGCGGCAGCTCGGCGGGCAGGTGCTCGTGCGGCAGCAGGCGCTCCAGCGCCATCAGCATCGCCGCGCCGGCCAGCAGCGACAGGCCAATGCCGATCGCGCGCGGCCAGGGGCCCAGGCCGAGCGCGGCCGCCCCCGCGACCGCCGGCTGCAGCAGCGACAGTCCGAGCGCACCCAGCATCACGCCCGCACCGAAGCCCAGCGGCAGTGCGGGGTGGTGCATGCGGTCCTGCCGCGTCAGCAGCATCGGCAGCACGCCCAGCGCGGTGGCCAGCGCCGCCACACCGCCGGCGGCCAGCGCGGTGCGCAGCGCCGGCCAGTGCCCCAGGTCCAGCCACAGCCGCTGCAGCGCCAGGCCCAGCCCGAGCGTCACGATGGCCAGTCCGACCCCTCGGCCGATCCGGGGTCGCGCGCGCCGTCCGGAATGCATCTGGCTGCTCATGCCGCTGCAGCCTGACTGGGCGGCCAGAGGCGGTCGGCCATCCAGCAGAAGGCGCAGTCAGGACTGACGGACACCACCAGCGCATGGCCGCGTTCGCGCGCAAACCCCGAGATCGCCGCCCAGGGCAGTGCGTCGCTGTCGCGCTGTGGCGGCGGCAGGTCCAGCAGCATCACGCCGTGGGTGGTGTCCCAGAGCTGCGCCATCCAGCGCGCGATGCGCACCCGCAGCCAGCAGCCCGGCTCCAGCCGCGAGCACAGCCGGCCGGCCAGATCCAGTGCGTCGACCGCCCGCAGGGCCTCGCGGGCGATGTCCTGGCGGGCCGGATCGGGCCGCCGCGCCACCCGGCCGAGCGCGACGCAGCCTTGCACGTCCAGCCCGGGCAGCGGCGTCTCCCGGCCGCCGAGCATGGCCCGACGCCGGCTCAGCGCCTCGAGCGACCAGGCGCCGAGCGCGCGGTCGAGCAGCCGCACTTCGCCCTGAGCTGGCCGCGCATCGCCGCACAGCAGCGCCAGCAGCTGCGAGGCGGCGGCGCCCTCCTCGTCGACCAGCGCGATCTGCTCGCCCCGACGCAGCACCAGCGGGCCTGGCATCGGCGGGTCGATGCGCATCAGCACCGGGGCGATGGCCGCCCCCGCTCTCACCACCACAGCCCCCCGACCAGCATCAGGCCGGTGCTGCCCGCCAGCAGATCGCGGTGATGGCGTTGCTCCCGGCGCAGCCGCTCCGCATCGATGCCAAGGTGGCGAGCGATGCGCGACCCCAGGGCCAGGGCCTGGGTCGCGTCGTGCTGCTGGTGCTGGCGCAGCGCACTGCCCAGCAGCAGCGGCAGCGCCAGGCCGGCGCTGGTGCTGCGCAGCCACAGCAGCTCGACCAGACAGACGAGGGCCGCAGCCGCGAACCAGCGCTGCAGCGAACGGGACGCCGGGTCCCCGGATCGGAACGACATCGACAGCTCCTTGACTCTGACCGCAGGCTGGCAGGAGGCTGGCGACGGATGGTGCATTATTGTTTGAGAATCATTCTTGTTCAAGCATCATCAGCGCCTGAATGATCTCTGCCGCCGGCGCCACGCGGCAGCCCTGCCGGTTCGTGCCTGACCACAGTGGGGTGAAGTCGTCGCGGCCCAGGCGCTCGGCGGCGGCGCGCAGCGGTGCCAGCGCGGCGCTGGCCAGCGGGAAGGGCGGTGCCAGCGGGCTGACCGGGCCGAACTCGGCCATCAGCCGGTTGTGCAGGCCGCGCGCCAGACCGCCCGAGAACAGATTGGTCAGCGCGGTGGGCGCCTGCGGATCGAGCAGCCGGGCGCGGTGCAGCGGCCCGGTCGTGGCCTCGTCGCAGCACAGGAAGGCGGTGCCGACCTGCACCGCGCGCGCGCCTGCGGCCAGCGCCGCGCGCACGTCCTCGGCCGTGGCGATGCCGCCGGCGGCGATCACCGGAATGTCGAGCGCTGCCGCGCAGGCCGTCACCAGCGCCAGCGTGCCGCTCTGGTGGTCGGGATCGGTGTCGATGAAATGGCCGCGGTGGCCGCCGGCCTCCAGGCCTTGCGCGATCACCGCGTCGGCGCCGTGCGCCTGCAGCCATTGCGCCTCGCGCAGCGTCGTCGCCGACGCCAGGATGCGGCAGCCCAGCGCGCGCACGCGCGCCAGCAGCGCGGCGTCCGGCAGGCCGAAGTGGAAGCTGACCACCGCCGGCGGGCAGCGCTCGAGCACCTCGGCCATCGCCGGGCCGAAGGGCTGGCGGCTGGCGGGCGTGGGGCCGGCGTCCTCGCCCAGGCCGAGCTCGGCGCGCAGCGGCGCCAGCGCCTGGCGCCAGCGGGCGTCGGCGGCGGCGGCGGCGGCGGCGGCCTGCGCGGCGTCCGGCGGCCGGTGGGCGAAGAAGTTGACGTTGCAGGGCAGGTCGGCGGCCTGCATGCGCTGCAGCTCGCGCTCGAGCGCCTCGGGCGCGAGCATCGCCGCCGGCAGCGAGCCCAAGGCGCCAGCGCGGCCGACCGCCAAGGCCAGCCGGGCGTCCTGCGCGCCGGCCATCGGCGCCTGGATCAGCGGCCAGCGCAGGCCGGCGAGTTCCGGAAAGAGGGGGCGAGGCGAGGTCATCGGCGGTTCTCCTGAGGCGGGTCGGTGAAGGCGGACAATGCCCGATCATGAATCGCCATGTCCACCTGCTCGCCACGGCCCAGGGCCTGCTGCTGACCAACAACATCGTCTTCATCGCCATCAACGGCCTGGTCGGCATGCAGATGGCGCCCCGACCGTGGATGGCGACGCTGCCGGTCATGGGCTATGTCGTCGGCGGCGCGCTGGCCACCGGTGCGGTGGCGCGGGTGCAGCGGCGCTGGGGGCGGCAGGCGTCCTTCCAGAGCGGTCTGGCGGTGGCGCTGGGCTCGGCGCTGCTGTGCGCGCTGGCGGCGTGGATCGGCAGCTTCTGGCTGCTGCTGGCGGCCACGGTGGTGGCCGGCTACTACAGCGCCAACGGCCAGCTCTACCGCTTCGCCGCCGCCGAGCTGGCGCCGCCGGCCGAGCGCGAGCGTGCGGTCTCCAGGGTGCTCGCGGGCGGCCTGATCGGCGCGGTGGCCGGGCCCAATCTGGCCAGCCACACCCGCGACCTGCTGCCGGTGCCCTTTCTTGGCGCCTATCTGGCGCTGGCGGCGGTGGCGCTGCTGTCGATGGCGGTGATGGCCATGATCCGCTTCCCCGCCGTGGCGCCGACGTCGGTCGGCGCGCCGCAGGGGCGCTCCACGGCCGAGCTGCTGCGCGAGCCTGCTTTCCGGGTCGCGGCGCTGGCCGCGGCCCTCGGCTATGGCGTGATGAACCTGCTGATGGCGGCCACCCCGCTGGCGATGGAGGTCTGCGGCATGCCCTTCTCCGACGTGGCCTGGGTGCTGGAGTGGCATGTGATCGGCATGTTCGCGCCCGGCTTCTGGACCGGCGGCTGGATCCGTCGCTTCGGGGTGATGCGCGTCATGGCCGCCGGCGTGCTGCTCAACCTGGCCTGCGTGGCGGTGGCGCTGACCGGCCAGGACCTGCACCGCTTCGTCGGCGCGCTCTTCCTGCTCGGCGTGGGCTGGAACTTCCTCTTCACCGGCAGCACCACGCTGGCGATGCAGGCCTACCGGCCCGAGGAGAAGGACCGCGCGCAGGCGGCGATCAACTTCGGCGTGTTCGCGACCATGGCGCTGACGTCCTTTGCCTCCGGTGCGCTGGTGACGATGCAGGGCTGGTCGGCGCTGAACCTGGGCGCCCTGCCGGCGCTGCTGCTGATGGGGGCGGCGCTGGTGTGGCTGGCGCGGCAGGCGCCCCTCACTCGAACACCGGCACCACCCCGTCCTTGAGCTGGCGCCGGCGCTGCTCGTAGTCGGGCATCGCCGCGTGCACGATGGCCCAGAAGGCCGGGCTGTGATTCATCTCGCGCAGGTGGGCCAGCTCGTGCACGACGACATAGTCGATCGTCTCGACGGGAAAGTGGATCAGGCGCCAGTTCAGGCGGATCGAGCCGTCGCTGCTGGCGCTGCCCCAGCGGGTGCGCGCCGAGCTCAGGCGCAGTCGCGTCACCTGCACGCCCAGCGCCCCGGCGTGCTGGACGAGGCGCTGCTCGAACAGCGTGCGTGCCTGGCGCTGCAGCCAGCGCTGCACCGCGGCGCGCAGCGCCTCGGGCGGGGTGTCGGCCGGCAGCGCCAGCAGCAGCGTGGCGGGTTCCTGGGTGAGCGGGCGCGCGGCCTGCAGCAGCGTGCGCGAGAGCAGCGGCGCCAGCCGCAGGCGCAGCGGCGCGCCCAGCCACGGCAGCTCGGCGCCGTCGCGCCAGTCGACGCGCGCGTCCTGGTGCGCCTGGTGGCGCCGGCCCTGCGCGGCGAGCTGGCGCAGGATCCAGGCGCTCTTGTGCTGCAGCGCCGCGTCGATCTGCGCCTGCCCGACCCAGCGCGGCACGCTGACCGTCAGCCCGGCCGGACCGACGGCGAAGCCGATGGTGCGCCGGCTGGCGCGGCGCAGCCGGTAGCCCAGACAGACGCCGCCCAGCTCGATCTCGCGGTGCATGCCTTCGGGCCGCAGCAGCGCCTCGCAGCCGGCCAGTGCCGCGGTGTCGGGCGCAGCGGCCGGCCGGCTCATGCGGCGGGCGGATAGGCCTCGGGGTCGAGGCGGCGCATCTCGGACTCGATCCAGGTCTCGACCTCCTTCATCAGCTCGTCAGGCCGACGGCCCTGCGGCGCGATCGGCCGGCCGATCGAGATGTCGATCGTGCCCGGGCGCAGCAGGAAGCTCTTGCGCGGCCAGCAGCGTGCCGAGGTCACCGCGATCGGCACGATCGGCACGCCGGCGGCGATCGCCAGCCGCGATGCGCCGCTCTTGTAGTCGCCCTGGCTGCCGCGCTCGGTGCGGGTGCCCTCGGGGAACATGATGATCCAGTTGCCCTGCTGCATGATCCGCGTGCCCTGCTCGGCGACCTTGCGCCAGGCCTCGGAGCGGCGGCCGCGGTCGATGTGCACCATGTCGAGCCGGCCGATCGCCCAGCCGAAGAAGGGAATCATCAGCAGCTCGCGCTTGAACACATAGGCCAGCGGATGCGGCATGACCGACGGGAAGGCGAAGGTCTCCCAGGTCGACTGGTGCTTCGGCGCCAGGATGACCGCGGCGGTGCCGTCGGCGGCCGTGGGCACGTTCTCCAGGCCCTGGAGGCGCCACTTCACGCCGCAGATCCACTTGGCGCCGTGGATCGCCGTCTTCAGCCAGCCCGCGCAGATCCAGTACAGCGGCGTGCTGCGCATGAACGGCGAGATGACGACGACGAACAGGCTCCACGGGATGATCGTGATCAGCAGCCAGAGGAAATACAGGACGGAGCGCGGATAGGCGAGCATGCGGAGCACGAGTGCGGGGTCGGAAACGAAAGAGGCGGGATGGCGCGGCGCGTGCCGGTCAGGCGCGGCGACCGTCGGCCGCGCGGCGGCCCTCGGCGGCCAGCAGCGCGTCGACGAAGGCGGCCAGATCGGCGTGCACCGTCAGGCTCGGCACCTGGTCGCGCATCGCCTGCACGCCGGCCTCGTCGAGCGTGGCGGCCTTGCCGGTGCGCACCAGATGCGGCGTGCAGCCGACCGAGCTGGCCGCCTGCAGGTCGCGCAGCGTGTCGCCGACGGCCGGCACGCCGGTCATGTCGATGCCGAAGCGCAGGCCGATGTCCTCGAACAGGCCCGGGCGCGGCTTGCGGCAACGGCAGTCGTCCTCGGGCGCATGCGGGCAGAAGAAGACCGCGTCGATGCGCCCGCCCAGCGGGGCCAGCAGCGCGTTCATCTTCGCGTGCATCTCGTTGAGCGTGTAGGCGTCGAACAGGCCGCGGCCCAGGCCCGACTGGTTGGTGGCGACCACCACATGCCAGCCGGCCTGGTAGAGCCGGGCGATCGCG
>JBJOPV010000105.1:0-11561 GCA_046050625.1 Pseudomonadota bacterium | reverse complement strand
AACTCGGGCGCGAAGAAGATCACGCCGGTGAAGGCCATCAGGAACACCGTCACGCCCAGCAGGTCATGCACCGAGTAGTACGGGTGGAAGGGAATGCCGTCGAGCGGGTGGCCGGTCTTCGGGTCCTTCTTGGCCTTGATCTCGACGCCGTCCGGGTTGTTCGAGCCCACTTCATGCAGCGCGATGATGTGGGCGGCGACCAGACCGATCAGGATCAGCGGCACGGCGATGACGTGGAAGCTGAAGAAGCGGTTCAGCGTCGCGTCCGACACGACGAAGTCGCCGCGGATCAGCAGCGCCAGGTCCGGGCCGACGAAAGGCACGGCGGCGAACAGGTTCACGATCACCTGTGCGCCCCAGAAGGACATCTGGCCCCAGGGCAGCAGGTAGCCCATGAAGGCCTCGGCCATCAGCGCCAGGAAGATCGCGCAGCCGAACACCCAGACCAGCTCGCGCGGCGAGCGGTAGGAGCCGTAGATCAGGCCGCGGTACATGTGCAGGTAGACCACCACGAAGAACGCCGAGGCGCCGGTGGAGTGCATGTAGCGGATCAGCCAGCCCCAGGGCACATCGCGCATGATGTACTCGACCGAGGCGAACGCGAGGGCCGCGTCCGGCTTGTAGTGCATGACCAGGAAGATGCCGGTCACGATCTGGATCACCAGCACCAGCAGCGCCAGCGAGCCGAAGAAATACCAGAAGTTGAAATTCTTCGGGGCGTAGTACTCGGACAGGTGTTCCTTGTACAGCTTGGACGCGGGGAAGCGGTTGTCCACCCAGGTCAGCAGCTTCTCGCCTGCAGAGGCGTCCGGGGGAGCGACTTTGAATTCAGCCATGTTGGACCTCAGTTCCTTCAAGCCTTCTTGTCTTCACCGATCAGGATCGAGGTGTCCGACAGGTACATGTGCGGCGGCACTTCGAGGTTGTCCGGCGCGGGCTTGTTCTTGAACACCCGGCCGGCCAGATCGAAGGTCGAGCCGTGGCAGGGGCACAGGAAGCCACCCTTCCAGTCGTCCGGCAGCGAGGGCTGCGGACCGGCCTGGAACTTGTCGGACGGCGAGCAGCCCAGGTGGGTGCAGATGCCGATGACGACCAGATACTCGGGCTTGATCGAGCGGGGGGTGTTGCGCGCGTACTCCGGCGTCGGGTAGGCGGTGCGCACCGACTCCGGGTCGGCCATCTCAGGGCTCAGCACCTTCAGGGCCTCGAGCTGTTCGGGCGTGCGGCGCACCACCCACACCGGCTTGCCACGCCATTCGACCGTGAGCTTCTCACCGGGCTTGAGTGCGCTGATGTCGACCTCGACGGAAGCGCCGGCCGCCTTGGCCCGCTCCGACGGCGTGAAAGTGCTGACGAAAGGCACGGCGGTCGCCAGGCCGCCTACGGCGCCTGCGCAGCCCGACGCGATCAGCCACGTCCGCTTGGCCTGGTCGACTTGCTGGTCACTCATGTTTTTCCTCGGGAAAAGATCCGGTCTCTGAGAGGGGGGCAACCTCCAATTCTAGCCCACCCCGAAGGGGCTTCTCCACATCCGGCAACAACCGGCCCTGTCTGTGGCACCGCCAAGCTGAGGCAAAAACAACACGGCCCGCAGTGGTGCGGCACCCCGGCTTCCCGCCCTCGTCATGCCCGACCTAATGCGGGTTGACGTGGCGCTGACAGCGGCAATACTTCACGCTGCGTGACAAAGGTGCACGCCGGACAGACGTCTCATGGACGCCCTGCCCGCCAAGGCATCGACATTCACTTTCGCGCGAACCGCGGGCACGATCGCCCGCACACGACAGGAGAAACAACCATGGGCATGATGAGCGAATTCAAGGATTTCGCCCTCAAGGGCAACGTGATGGATCTGGCCGTCGGCGTGATCATCGGCGGCGCGTTCGGCAAGATCGTCGACTCGGCCGTGGGCGACGTGATCATGCCGATCGTCGGCAAGCTCTTCGGCGGACTGGACTTCAGCAACGCGTTCATCCCGCTGGCCGGCCAGACGGCCACCACGCTGGTCGAGGCCAAGAAGGCCGGGGCGGTGCTGGCCTACGGCAACTTCATCACCATCGCGATCAACTTCATCATCCTGGCCTGGATCATCTTCCTGATGGTCAAGGGCATGAACCGCATGAAGAAGGCCGAGCCGCCGGCAGCGCCCGCCGCGCCGGCTCCGACGCCGGAAGACGTGGTGCTGCTGCGCGAGATCCGCGATGCGCTGAAGAAGCGCTGAAGAAGCAGCGCAGGCGCTGTGGAGCGGCAGGCACGACACACGCAGCCCACCATGACGCGCGACGGCGCGCCCCGACTCGGGGCGCGCCGTTCTTTTTGTGGCCTGCCTGCGACAGGCACCCGAAATTACCGCGGCAATATTTTGCATTTACGGTTTACCCCATTATTTTGGCGTAACTTGTCCGGTAATTTGTCACGCCACTTGGGGAGATGGTCGGCATGGAAGCGGCATTCCTTCCCGCTCAACAGTATTTCAACCTCCATGCACTGGCCGCGTCTCGTCAAGACGGGAATGCCGCGAGTGACAGTCAGGTGACGACCCAGGCCGACCCCCGCGTGACGCCGCTGCAGCGTCTGCGCACGCCGGTCTGGCTCTACGACATCGATCAGGGCCGCGTGCTCTGGGCCAACCCGGCAGCGCTGGGCCTGTGGTGCAGCGACAGTCTCGACGAGCTGGGCCAGCGCGACATGGCGCGCGAGATGTCGCCGACCATCGCGCAGCGGCTGCGCCAGCTGCAACAGGACTTCCTGCTGCATGACCGCAGCAGCACCGAGCTGTGGACGCTCTATCCACGCGGCATGCCCCGCACCGTCGACATCGTCTGCACCGGCTGGGTGCTGGACGACGGTCGCATGGGCATGCTCTGCGAAGCCATCGGCGAGTCGATGACCGATGCGGTCACGCTGCGCAGCGCCGAGGCGATGGTGCACACGCCCGTCATGGTCACGCTCTACAGCGTGCGCGGCCGCGCGCTCTACCGCAACCCGGCCGCGCGGGCCACCGTCGATCATCCGGATGCCGGCGCGCGCAGCCGGGTGCTCGACCGGCGCGAGCTGCGCCAGATCGTCGAGCAGCTGCACCGCAACGGCCAGGCGCGGGCGACCACCCAGGTCAGCACCAGCCTGGGCCCGCGCTGGCATGACATCTCGGTGCGGCTGTGCCGCGATCCGGTCGAGGGTCGTCAGGTCTTCCTGGTCAGCGAGATCGACATCACCGAGCTCAAGCAGGCCGAGTCGCGGGCGCACTGGCTGGCGATGCGCGACACCCTCACCGGGCTGCCCAACCGCAGCTTCGTCTCGCGCGACTTCCAGCAGCGCCTCGACGGCCTGCACGCCAGTGGCGGCGAGGCCGCGCTGATCTTCATCGATCTGGACCGGTTCAAGGCGGTCAACGACTCGCTCGGCCATGACATCGGCGACCGGCTGCTGGTGGAGATCGCGCAGCGCCTGTATGCCACGCTGGACGCGGACGATCTGGTCGCGCGGCTGGGCGGCGACGAGTTCCTGGTGCTGGTGTCGAACCGCGACGGCGACCTCGAGCGGCGCACCCGGCAGCTGGTGCGCCGGCTGCAGGCCGAGCTGGGCCGCACCGTGATGATCGGACGGCTGCAGATGCAGGTCACCCCCTCGATGGGCATCTGCCGTTTTCCGCGCGATGGTCACGACATCGACGCGCTGCTGCGCAATGCCGACCTGGCGCTCTACCGTGCCAAGGAGGCCGGCGGCAACGGCGTGGGCTGGTTCACCCCGGAGCTGGTGCGCCTGGCCCGCGAGCGCATCCAGCTCGAGCAGGATCTGCGCGTCGCTGTCGAGCGCCACCAGTTCGAAGTGCACTACCAGCCGAGAGTGCAGGTCGGCAGCGGCCATCTGGTGGGCGCCGAGGCGCTGGTGCGCTGGCGCCATCCGCGCCGCGGCCTGGTCGCGCCGGATGTCTTCATCGGCCTGAGCGAGGAAACCGGCCTGATCCGCGCGATCGGTGCGATGGTGCTGGAGAAGGCGGCGCGCCAGCAGGTGCTGTGGCAGGCGCTGGGGCGGCGGCTGCGCATCTCGGTGAATCTGTCGCCGCGCCAGTTTGGCGATCCCGGCCTGGTCGACAGCATCGCGCGCATCGTGCGCGACACCGGCTGCGACCCGCAGCAGATCGAGCTGGAGATCACCGAGTCGGTGATGCTCGGTCAGGACGAGTCGACCACCCGGGCGCTGCACCAGCTCGCCGACATGGGCTTCCGGCTGGCGATCGACGACTTCGGCACCGGCTACTCCAACCTCGCCTACCTGCAGCGCTGCCCGATCAGCACGCTGAAGATCGACCGCTCCTTCATCGCCGGCGACGGCGGTGTCAGTCCGCTGGCGCGTCTGGTCATCACGATGTGCCGGATGCTGGGCATCGAGACGGTGGCCGAGGGCGTCGAGACCGAGGCGCAGCTCGACTGGCTGCGCACCCAGGACTGCGACGAGTACCAAGGCCACCTGTGCAGCCCGGCGCTGCCGGCCGACCAGTTCGAGCGGCAGATGCTGACGATGGCCGGTCCGGCCTGAACCGCCAGCCGGCCACCCGGTCGATCAGCCGCCCAGCACCGCGGCGATCGCCTCGGCGGTCGGCTCGACATTGCCCGAGTTCAGGCCTGCCACGCACATCCGGCCCGAGCGGACCAGGTAGACGCCGTGCTGCTCGCGCAGCACGTCGACCTGCGCCGCGCTCAGGCCGGTGTAGCTGAACATGCCGCGCTGGGTCAGGAAATAGCTGAAGTCGCGGCCGGGCACGCGCGCCACCAGCACGTCGTGCAGGCGCTGGCGCATGGCCTGGATGCGCTGGCGCATCGCGTCGAGCTCGGCAACCCAGGCGGCGTTGAGCGTCGGCTCGGCCAGCACCTGCGCGACGATGCGCGCGCCGTGCGTCGGTGGGCTGGAGTAGTTCTTGCGCACCGCCACCTGCAGCTGGCCCGCCACCAGCGCGGCCTCGGCCGGCGTCGGGCAGACCACGCTCAGGCCGCCGACGCGCTCGCCGTAGAGCGAGAAGCTCTTGGAGAAGCTGTTGGCCACGAAGAAGGCCAGGCCCGCGTCCGCCAGCATGCGCAGTGCGAAGGCGTCCTCGCGCACGCCGTCACCGAAGCCCTGGTAGGCGATGTCGACGAAGGGGATCAGGCCGCGCTCGACCATCACCGGGATCAGCTCGGCCCACTGCGCTTCGCTCAGGTCCACGCCGGTCGGGTTGTGGCAGCAGGCGTGCAGCAGCACCACCGAGCGCGCGGGCAGCGCGCGGAGAGCCGCCAGCATCGCGTCGAAGCGCAGGCCGCCGGTGGCCGCGTCGTAGTACGGGTAGGTGTTCACCGGGAAGCCCGCGCCCTCGAAGATCGCGCGGTGGTTGTCCCAGGTCGGGTCGCTGATCCAGACCTGCGAGTCGGGGAAGTACTTGCGCAGGAAGTCCGCGCCGACCTTCAGCGCACCCGAGCCGCCCAGCGACTGGATCGTCACCGTGCGCCCGCTCGTCACCGCCTCGTGGTCGGCGCCGAACAGCAGGTGCTGGATCTGGGTGCGGTACGCGGCCAGGCCAGTCATCGGCAGGTAGCTGCGCGGCCCGATCGACTGCAGCAGCGCGGTCTCGGCCTCGCGCACCGCCTGCATCACCGGCAGCCGGCCGGCGTCGTCGAAGTAGATGCCGATCGACAGGTTGATGCGGCCCGGGCGCGGGTCCTTCTGGAAGTTCTCGTTGAGCGTGAGGATCGGATCGCCCGCGTAGGCGTCGACGTGTTCGAACATGGACGTTGGCTCCTGCCGGAACGGCGCGGAAGAGAGGTCGGAAAGCCGGATTATGGCGCCGCCCCGATCAGGAAAATCCGGGCGCGCCAAGCGTGCAATCCTGCGCACCCCCCGCGACAGCGCAGAGGTACCACGCCGTATTGAGGGGGGATCGGCGCCTTGACGCTGCGGGCCGCGGGCTCGAAGAATCGGACCGTCCCGAACCGCATAGCCCGAGGAGTACCGGATGTCCGATTGCCAGAGCGTCGCCTTTGTCGGCTTGGGCGCCTTCGAGCGCCGGACGCTGGAGAGCTTCTTCCGGCTGGATGCCAGCCGGCGCCGCTACGCCTGCACCGACGCGATCGACGAGGCCGACTGGCTGATCGCCGATGCCGATCGGCACGACGCGGTCTTGCGCGTCGAGCGGCTCGACCGGATGCGCGAGACGGTGTTCGTCGGCGCCGGCGCCGTGCCGCGGTGCAGCGGCGCGCAGCTGCCGCGGCCGATCGACGCGCACCAGCTGCGCCGCCAGCTCGACCTGCTTGGCGAGCGTCGCGCGGCCCGGGCGGCGCGGCCGGGCGCCCTGCTGCAGCTGCCGCCCGGACCGCGCCAGGCGCGGATCGCGGCGCTGGCGGACCAGCAGATCCATGACTTCCGGGCCAGCAGCGGCTTCAGCAACACCGTGCTGGTCGAGGGCGATCAGCGGCTCGACCGCATTCTCGTCGTCAGCAGCAGCCCGGCAGAGTGCCGGCTGCTGCGCGACACCCTGACACCGCTGGGCTACCGGGTGCATCTGACCCGCAGCGCCAGCGAGGCCCAGCAGATGACCGAGCGTCTGGGCTACGGCTTCGTGTTCCTCGGCGTGGGCCAGGGCGGATGCGCCGGCTTCCAGGTCAGCCGGCGCATCCGCCGCGAGATGGTCGACGGCGGACCGGCGCCGGTGGTGGTGGCCCTGGCGCCGCGTGGCGCGGCGATCGAGCGCATTCGCGCCACCTTTGCCGGCTGCGACGCCTTCCTGACCACGCCGCTCGACGAGCGCGAGCTGCTGCACCTGCTGGCGCGCCATGACCGCACCTTCGAGCGGGTCTTCCAGCCGACCGAGCTGATGATGCCGTTCGAGATGCGCGCCTGAGCCCGGCGCGCCCGGGGCGTCAGTGGTGGCCGTCGCTGCGGGCGATCGTCAGCAGGCGCTCGACCTCGGCCCGATGCTGCACGGTGTTGCGCTGGTGCCAGCGCCCGATCAGCGCCATCGTGCCTGCCACCAGCAGGCCGAAGATGGTGATCGCACCGAAGGCCGACAGGCCGCCGCGGGTCATGCCGGTGTAGAAGGCGCCCAGCGCCAGGATGCAGGCCTGCTCGTTGAAGTTCTGCACCGCGATCGAGCGGCCGGCCCCCATCAGGTTGTGGCCGCGGTGCTGCAGCAGCGCGTTCATCGGCACCACCAGGAAGCCGCCCAGGCCGCCGAGCACCATCAGGAAGGGTGCGGCCAGCCAGACGTTGTCGATCACGTTCATCAGCACCACCAGCACCCCCATGGCCACGCCCAGCGGAATGACGCGGGTGGCCTGGTCGAGCTTCATCAGACCGGAGGCCACCACCGCGCCGACCGCGGTGCCGATGGCCACCACGCCGACCAGCGAGGACGCCTGCGTGGTGCCATAACCCAGCGCAGCAGCCGCCCAGGCCAGCACGATGTAGCGCAGATTGCCCGACACGCCCCAGAACAGCGTCGTCGTCGCCAGAGAGATCTGGCCGAGCTTGTCGGCCCACAGCCGGGAGTTGCAATCGGAGAAATCGCGCACCAGCGCCAGCGGCTGCGCCGGCAGCGGCTGCAGCGGCGCGTCGGTGCGCGGGATGTAGAGGTTGAACACCGCCGCGATGATGTAGGGCAGCACCAGCGAGGCGATCGCCGCCTGCGCCGGCGTGTCGATGCCCAGCGACACGCCCGGCAGGTCCAGCGCCAGCAGGTGCGGCGCGATGTGCGGACCGACCAGCTGGCCGCCCAGCAGCACGCCCAGGATGATCGAGCCAATGGTCAGCCCCTCGATCCAGCCGTTGGCCTTGACCAGCTGCGAGGGCGGCAGCAGCTCGGTGAGGATGCCGTACTTGGCCGGCGAGTAGGCCGCCGCGCCCAGGCCGACGATCGCATAGGCCGCCAGCGGGTGCGTGCCGAACAGCATCATCAGGCAACCCACCACCTTGATGGTGTTGGAGACGAACATCACCCGCCCCTTGGGCACCGCGTCGGCGAAGGCGCCGACAAAGGGCGCGAGGATGACGTAGAACAGCGCGAACATCGGCACCAGCGCGGCGCGCTGCCACTCGGGCGCACCGGAGGTTCTCAGCAGCTCGACCGCAGCGACGAACAGGGCGTTGTCGGCCAGCGAGCTGAAGAACTGCGCCGACATGATGGTGTGGAAACCTTTTTTCATCCGGAAAGACGGCGCTTCGCTCGAGGTTCTGTAGGGTCTGCAGGGGGACGGACGACGGGCGACGCGGCCGCGCTCCGACGCGGCGCGGTTATAGCACGCACATCCCGGCCCCCTGCCCCGGCCCTGCCCGGAGTCGCGCCCCCGCGCTGGCACAATCGCGCGATCATGCCGCGTCCGATCGAAGCCCTCGTCCATCCGGACGCCCTCGCCCGCAACCTCGCCACCGCGCGTCGGCGCGTGCCCGACGCCCGGCTGTGGGCGGTCATCAAGGCCAATGCCTACGGGCACGGCATCGAGCGCATGTGGCCGGGCCTGCTCGGCGCCGATGGCCTGGCGATGCTCGACCTGGACGAGGCGCAGCGGGTGCGCGATCTGGGCTGGCGTGGCCCGGTGCTGCTGCTCGAAGGCTGCTTCGAGCCGCGCGACCTGGAGCTGTGCTCGCGGCTGAACCTCTGGCACGTCGTGCACTGCGACGAGCAGATCGACTGGCTGGCCGCGCACAAGACGCACCAGCCGCACCGCGTCTTCCTGAAGATGAACAGCGGCATGAACCGCCTGGGCTTCACGCCGGCGCACCTGCGCAGCGCCTGGGCGCGGCTGGACGCGCTGCCCCAGGTCGACGAGATCTCGCTGGTGACGCACTTCTCCGACGCCGACGGCCCGCGCGGCGTGGCGCACCAGGTCGCCGCTTTCGTCGACGCCACCCGCGACCTGCCGGGCGAGCGCTCGCTGAGCAACAGCGCGGCCCTCCTGCGCCATGCCGCGGCCGCCGACGTGCGCGCCGACTGGGTGCGCAGCGGCATCCTGAGCTACGGCAGCGCGCCCGACTTCCCCGAGCACGACATCGCGCACTGGCGCCTGGTGCCGGCGATGACGCTGCGCTCGCGCCTGATCGCGGTGCAGCAGCTGCAGCCCGGCGACAGCGTCGGCTACGGCAGCCGCTTCGTCGCCGAGCGCGCGATGCGCATCGGCATCGTCGCCTGCGGCTACGCCGACGGCTACCCGCGCCTGGCCGCCAGCGGCACGCCGGTGCTGGTCGACGGCGTGCGCACCGGCACCGTCGGCCGGGTGTCGATGGACATGCTGGCGGTCGACCTGACGCCGGTGCCTGCCGCCGGCTTCGGCAGCGAGGTCACGCTCTGGGGCCACGGCCCGCGCGGCACGCAGCTGTCGATCGACGAGGTCGCGCACAGCGCGGGCACCATCGGCTACGAGCTGATGTGCGCGCTGGCGCCGCGCGTGCCGGTGCGTGTGGTCGACCTGGCGCCGCAGGACTGATTGGCCCGTGCGCTGACGCCAGGCTGACGGCACCGGGCACGACTGGTGCAAGATGGCGGAGACTCCACCACCGACCTCACGGTCTGCACCCTCCATGGATCTCCCCTCCCACCAGCTGACGATGACGGTGCTGATGACGCCGGACATGGCCAACTTCTCCGGCAACGTGCACGGCGGCACCATCCTGAAGCTGCTCGACCAGGTCGCCTACGCCTGCGCCAGCCGCTATGCCGGGCGCTACACCGTCACGCTCAGCGTCGACCAGGTGATGTTCCGCCAGCCCATTCACGTCGGCGAGCTGGTCACCTTCCTGGCCAGCGTCAACTACACCGGCACCTCGTCGATGGAGATCGGCGTGAAGGTGGTGGCCGAGAACATCCGCACCCAGGTCGTGCGCCATGCCAACTCGTGCTTCTTCACGATGGTGGCGGTCGGCGATGACGGCAAGCCGGTGCCGGTGTCGCCGCTGCGCCCCTTCAACGCCGAGGAAAAGCGCCGCTGGGCCAATGCCCAAGCCCGGCGCGAGCTGCGCACCGAGATGGAGCAGCGCCTGCGCGCAGTGCGCACCCAGGCGCCCGCTCCGGCCGCGACGGCGGGCTGATCCTTCAGGGCTCGATCGCCAGGCCGCGGATCGGCGCGCCGGTGCCGATCGGGCCGATGCGCTGGGCCTGGCCGCTCTTGAGATCGACCCGGTAGAGCCGGGTGCGGTCGGTGCGCAGCGCCGCCAGCGCGGTGTTGTCGATGTCGGCGATGTCGAAGGCCGCATCCGAGAAATCCTTCACTCCGAGCGGACCGACGGTGCTCAGCAGCCCGGTATTCGGCGAGACCGCCGGCGTGGCGCCCTCCAGCGAGCCCTGCATCACCAGCGTGCCGGCCGCCTGGTCGATCGCGTAGTTGGTGGTCAGCTTGTCGCTGGTCTTGTTGTAGGTGTAGCCGGCGGCGTCGATGCGTGGCGTGCGGCCCCGGGCCGGATCGCCCTCGGCATAGCGCAGCGCGCCGTCGGGCTGCAGGCCCTCCATCTTCGGATCGCCGTCGACCATCGCGCCGGTATCGGGATGGACGCGCAGATTGACCGCCCCGCCGACGATGCGGATGCGGTCGGCGACCGGGTTGAAGTCGAAGCCGATCGGCCCGGACGGCAGCGCGATGGCCAGCAGCGCACCGGCCCCCACCGGCGTGAGCTGGCCGCTGGCGGTGTCGACGGTGTGGAGCCGACCCTGGCGGGTCAGCAGGTACAGCACGCCGCGGGCCACCCGGAAGTCGATGCCGACCACCTCGTCCCCGGCGGCCAGACCGCGCAGCGCCACCTGCTGCTCGATGCGGTCGGGACTTCCCGCGCGCACCCGCTGCAGCTGGTGATCGGCGCTGACGATCCAGAGCCGGTGTTCACGTGCCTGGGGAGAGAGGGCCTCGGCGGTGATCGCCTCCGGCGCACGCGCCCCGGGCAGCGTGCCGGCGCAGGCCAACAGCAGCCAGGCCGCAGCCAGGGCCGACACGGCCGGGGAGAAGGACAGGACAGGACGGAAGCGCTTCATGGACGGCCTTTCATGCCGGAGAACAGCCCCGACACCGGCCCATCGGCAGCGCGGCGTGCGCCTTGAATCCGGACAGACCCGCGCCGTCAGGTCCGGCTCAGGCGGCGCGCCGGAACATCGCCAGGAACAGGCCCGCGGCCACGAACAGGCCACCGAAGCTGCGGTTCATCCAGCGCAGCTGGCCCGGCGTGCGCAGCGCGCCCAGCACCCGCGAGGCCAGCGCGACATAGCCGGCCATCACCACCAGGTCGGTGAAGGCCAGCGTCAGCGCGATCGTCAGGTACTGGGCCGCCAGCGGCTGCGCCGGATCGATGAACTGAGGTACCACCGCCAGCAGGAAGACGGTGCCCTTCGGATTGACCGCGTTGATCATCCAGCCGCGCAGCACCAGGGCCCGGCGCGAGGCAACAACGCCGGAGTCCTCCAGTGACACCAGCGGTGCTGCGGCGGCACGCCACTGCTGGATGCCCAGCCAGACCAGATAGGCCACGCCCAGCCATTTCAGCATCGAGAAGGCCCAGGCCGAGGTCGCCATCAGCGCGCCCAGGCCGACCGAGACGACCAGCACCTGGGTCCA
>JBJOPV010000104.1:0-11604 GCA_046050625.1 Pseudomonadota bacterium | reverse complement strand
CCAGCAGGCTGGCGCCGAACTCCGGCACCAGGCCCAGGCCGACGAAGGGCATCGCCAGCCGGGCCTCGTCGCTGACGTAGACGAAGTCGCAGTGCAGCAGCATCGTCATGCCGATGCCGATGGCCGCACCGGTGACGGCCGCCACCACCGGCTTGTCGCAGTCGAGCAGCGCCTCCATGAAGCGGAAGACCGGCGAGTCCATGCCCTGCGGCGGGCGCTGCATGAAGTCCTCGAGGTCGTTGCCGGAGGTGAAGATGCCGGGCTGGCCGCAGATCAGCACCGCACGCACCGACGGCTCGGCCTGCGCGGCGCGCAGCGCCTCGGCCATGGCCTCGTACATCGCCAGCGTCAGCGCGTTCTTCTTCTCGGGGCGTGCAATCTCGATCGTGGCCACGCCGTTCAGCGTCGCGGTGCGAATGGTGGGGATGCTCATCGAAGTCTCCTGGGCAATCGGGAATCTTAAGCTCCCGGGCTGGAAAAGACGCGGCCGCCGCATCCGATCCCTCGGAGGCGGCGGCCAGCACAGGGCCGGCCACAGCCGGCGAGAAGATCAGACGCGCTCGAACAGGCCGGCCGCGCCCTGGCCGGTGCCGACGCACATCGTCAGCATGCCGTACTTGAGCTGGCGGCGACGCAGCGCGTGCACCACGGTGGCGGCGCGGATCGCGCCGGTGGCGCCCAGCGGGTGGCCCAGCGCGATGGCGCCGCCCATCGGGTTGACCTTGGCCGCATCGAGCCCGACGGTGTCGATCACCGCCAGCGCCTGCGCCGCGAAGGCCTCGTTCAGCTCGATCCAGTCGATGTCGCCGAGCTGCAGCCCGGCCGACTTCAGCGCCGCCGGAATCGCCGCGATGGGGCCGATGCCCATGATCTCGGGCGGCACGCCGCGGCTGGCGAAGCTGACGAAGCGCGCCAGCGGCGTCAGGCCATGCTCGCGCACCGCCCGTTCGCTGGCCAGGATCAGGGCGCCGGCGCCGTCGCTGGTCTGCGAGCTGTTGCCGGCAGTCACGCTGCCCTTGGCGGCGAAGACGGGTTTCAGCTTGCCCAGGCCTTCGAGCGAGGTGTCGGGCCGCGCGCCCTCGTCGCGGCTGACCGTGCGGGTGCTGACGCGCAGCTCGCCGCTGACCAGATCGGGCGTGCGCTCGGTGACCTCGACCGGCGTGGTCTCGGCGTCGAACTCGCCCGCCGCCTGCGCCGCCAGCGCCTTCTGGTGCGAGGCCAGCGCGAAGGCGTCCTGGCGCTCGCGGCTGACCTTCCACTGCTGCGCCACCTTCTCGGCGGTCAGGCCCATGCCGTAGGCGATGCCGACGTTCTCGTCGCGCTCGAAGATCGAGGGGTTGAAGCTCGGGCTGAAGCCGCTCATCGGCACCAGGCTCATGCTCTCGGCGCCGCCGGCGATCATCACGTCGGCCTCGCCGACGCGGATGCGGTCGGCCGCCATCTGGATGGCCGACAGGCCCGAGGCGCAGAAGCGGTTGACGGTGATGCCGCCGACCGTGTTCGGCAGCCCGGCCAGCAGCGCGCCGATGCGCGCCATGTTCAGCCCTTGCGGGCCCTCGGGCATCGCGCAGCCGATGATGGCGTCCTCGATCGCGGCCGGATCGAGCGTCGGCACCTGGGCCAGCGCGCCGCGCAGCGCCGCGACCAGCAGGTCGTCGGGGCGGGTGTGGCGGAAGACGCCGCGGTGCGACTTGCCGATCGGCGTGCGGGTGGCGGCGACGATGTAGGCGTCCTGCAGTTGCTTGCTCATGTGGGGTTCTCCGTGTCGCCGCGTCAGTTGCGCACCGGCTTGCCGGTCTGCAGCATGCCCATGATGCGTTCCTGGGTCTTGGGGTGTTCGAGCAGCGCGCAGAAGCGCTGGCGCTCCAGCGCCATCAGGTATTCCTCGGTCACGACCGTGCCGGCGTCGACCTCGCCGCCGCAGACCACCTCGGCGATCAGGCCGGCGATGTGGAAGTCATGCGCGCTGATGAAGCCGCCGTCGCGCATGCCGACGAGACTCGCGCGGATGGTGGCGATGGCGCTGCGCCCGGCCACCGGGATCAGCGACCGCTGCGGCGGGCGGTAGCCGGCGTCGGCCAGCGCCCGGGCCTGGCCGAGCGCGACATGCAGCAGCTCGTCCTTGTGCGCCACGATCACGTCCGCGTCCTGCAGGTAGCCGAGCTGGCGCGATTCCAGCGCGCTGGTGCCCACCGTGGCCATCGCCGCGGCCTGGAAGGCGTCCTTCAGGAAGGGCAGCAGGTCGGTGCCCGGCGCGGCCGCGGCCTTCTCGGCGGCGCGGCGCGCCACGTAGGTCAGCCCGCCGCCGCCCGGGATCAGCCCGACGCCGACCTCGACCAGCCCGACATAGCTCTCCATCGCCGCGACCCGGCGCGCGCAGTGCACCGCCAGCTCGCAGCCGCCGCCCAGCGCCAGCCCGCGCATGGCTGCGACCACCGGCACGCTGGCGTAGCGGATGCGCAGCATCAGGTCCTGCAGCTTCTTCTCCTCGGGCGCGATGCCCTTGGCGCCGGCCTTCATGAAGACCGGCATCAGGGCTTCGAGGTTGGCGCCGGCCGAGAACACGTCGTCCGGCGACCAGATCACCAGGCCCTGATAGCGGCTTTCCGCCAGCTCCACGGCTTTCAGCAGGCCGGCGGTGACGGTCGGGCTGATCAGGTGCAGCTTGGCCGTGATGCTGGCGATCAGCACCTCGCCGTCGAGCGTCCAGACGCGCACCTCCTCGTTGCGGAACACCTCGGTGCCGCTCTGGAGCGCCGGCAGCGCGTTCTCGCCGACGACGGTCTCGGGGAAATGCTGGCGCTGGTAGACCGGAAGCGCCGGGCGGGCCAGATAGGCGCCTTGCGCCGCCGACCACGAGCCCTCGGGCGTGTGCACGGCCGTGCGGCCGTCGAAGACCCAGTCGGGCAGCGGCGCGTTCGACAGCGCCTTGCCCGCGTCGATGTCGGCCTTCACCCAGCCGGCGACCTGCTGCCAGCCGGCGGCCTGCCACAGCTCGAACGGGCCCTGCTGCATGCCGAAGCCCCAGCGCATCGCCAGATCGACCTCGCGCGCCGAGTCGGCTATTGATCCCAGGTGCACCGCCGCGTAGTGGAAGGCGTTGCGCAGGATCGCCCACAGGAACTGGGCCTGCGGGTTCGTCGACTCGCGCAGCAGCTTGAGTCGCTCGGCCGGCGCTTTCTTGAGGATGCGGTCGATGATCGGCTCGGCCTTGGCGCCCGACGCGACGTATTCGCCCTTGGCGGGGTCCAGGCGCTGGATGTCCCGGCCGACCTTCTTGTAGAAGCCCGCGCCGGCCTTCTGGCCCAGGGCGCCCTGCGCGATCAGCGTGGCCAGCACGGCGGGCGTGGCGTAGCTGGCGTGGAAGGGGTCGTTGCCGCGGTCCGGGCCGAGCTGGTCCTGCATCGTGCGGATGACGTGGGCCATCGTGTCGAGGCCCACCACGTCCGCGGTGCGGAAGGTGCCCGAGCTGGCGCGGCCGAGCTTCTTGCCGGTCAGGTCGTCGACCAGGTCGTAGGACAGGCCGAAGCGCTCGGCCTCGATCATGGTCGAGAGCATGCCGGCGATGCCGACGCGGTTGGCGATGAAGTTCGGCGTGTCCTTGGCGCGCACCACGCCCTTGCCGAGCGTGGTGGTGGCGAAGGTCTCGAGCTGGTCGAGAGACGGCGCCTCGGTGGTCGGCGTCGCGATCAGCTCGACCAGCTGCATGTAGCGCGGCGGGTTGAAGAAGTGGATGCCGCAGAAGCGCGGCTTCAGGCTCTCGGGCAGCGGCTCCGACAGCGCGGTGATCGACAGGCCCGAGGTGTTCGACGCCAGGATCGCGTGCGGCGCGATGTGCGGCGCGATCTTCGCGTAGAGCGCGTGCTTCCAGTCCAGGCGCTCGGCGATCGCCTCGATCACCAGGTCGCACTCGGCCAGCAGCGCCAGATCGTCCTCGTAGTTGGCGGCGCGGATGCGCGTGGCCTCGGCGGCCAGCCCCAGCGGCGCGGGCTTGAGCTTCTTCAGGTTCTCGATCGCCTTCAGCGCGATGGCGCTCTTCGGGCCGGGCTGGCCTGCCGGTGCGGGCAGGTCGAACAGCACGACCGGCACGCGCACGTTGACCAGATGGGCGGCGATCTGCGCGCCCATCACGCCGGCGCCGAGCACGGCGACCTGGCGGACATTGAATCGACTCATGAGTGCTTCCTTGTCTCCGGGGAAATGTCGTGGCGGGGCCCTGGCGTCAGTCGGCGCGGACCCAGGTCTGCGTGCGGCCCAGCAGCGGCGCGCCGATGTAGCCGCGCACCTCCAGCCGCCGGCCGCCGTCGACCGGCTTCATGCGGACCTTGTAGGTCTTGCCGTTGTTCGGGTCGAGGATCTCGCCGCCGTCCCACAGCGTCGGGTCGGAGGCGCTGGCCTTGACGCCGCGCACGATGCTCAGGCCGACGACCGGCTGGTCCTTGCGCTCGTCGCTGCATTTCTCGCAGCGGGCGTCCTGCTTGGCCGGGTCGAAGACCTTCTCGATCCGGGCCGAGAAGACGCCACCGGCCTCGGTGATGCGCACCAGCGACTTCTCGGTCCTGCCGTCGTCGTCGATGGTCTTCCACAGGCCGGCAGGCGTGGCCTGGGCCAGCGCGCCCAGCGGCAGGGCGAGCGCGGCGCCGGCCAGCGCCAGCGCGATCAGGGAGCGTTGCATCGCGCGGCCTCCGTTTCAGAACAGGGCTTCGTCCATCGCCATCAGCGAGGCCGGGCCGGAGCGCGCGGTGCGGATCAGCGAGGCGGTCTCGGGCAGCAGCCGGGCGAAGTAGAAGCGCGCGGTGTGCAGCTTGGCGCGGTAGAACGGATCGACCGCGTCGCCGTCGGCCTGGATGCGGTCGAGCGCCACCTGCGCCATGCGCGCCCAGAAGTAGGCGAAGACCAGATGGCCGACCACGCGCAGATAGTCCACCGCCGCCGCGCCCACCTCGTCGGCGTTGCCGAAGGCCTTCATGCCCAGCTCGGTGGTGAGCTTGGTGACCTTGTCGCCCAGGTCGGCCAGCGGGTTGATGAACTCCTGCATGTCCTCGCGCACGCCGGCGTCTTCGGCGAACTCGGCCACCTTCTTGCCGAAGGCGCGCAGCTTCTTGCCGTTGTCGGCCAGCACCTTGCGCCCGAGCAGATCGAGCGACTGGATGGTGTTGGTGCCCTCGTAGATCATGTTGATGCGCGCGTCGCGCACGTACTGCTCCATGCCCCATTCGCGCACATAGCCGTGGCCGCCGAAGACCTGCATGCAGGCCGAGGTGGCGATCCAGCCGTTGTCGGTCAGGAAGGCCTTGACGATCGGGGTCAGCAGCGCGACCTCGTCGGCGGCCTCGCGGCGCACGTCCGCGTCCGGGTGGCTCAGCTCCTTGTCGAGCATCAGCGCGGTGTGCACGCACAGCGCGCGGCCGGCCTCGGCGTAGGCGCGTGCGGTCAGCAGCATCTTGCGCACGTCGGCGTGCACGATGATCGGATCGGCCGGCTTGTCCGGCGCCTTCGGTCCGGTCAGCGCGCGCATCTGCAGCCGGTCCTTCGCGTAGTCGACCGCGTTCTGGTAGGCCACTTCGGTCAGGCCGAGCGACTGCATCCCGACGCCCAGGCGCGCGGCGTTCATCATCACGAACATCGCCTGCAGGCCCTTGTGGGGCTCGCCCACCAGCGTGCCGATCGCGTCCTCGAGCACCAGCTGCGCGGTGGCGTTGCTGTGAATGCCCATCTTGTGCTCGAGGCCGGCGCAGAAGATGCCGTTGCGCGCGCCCAGGCTGCCGTCGGCCGCGACATGGAACTTCGGCACGACGAACAGCGAGATGCCCTTGGAGCCGGCCGGTGCGTCCGGCAGACGCGCCAGCACCAGGTGCACGATGTTGGCGGCCATGTCGTGCTCGCCGGCGGAGATGAAGATCTTGGCGCCGTTGATCCTGAAGGTGCCGTCGGCCAGCGGCTCGGCCTTGGTGCGCAGCAGGCCCAGGTCGGTGCCGCAGTGTGGCTCGGTCAGGCACATCGTGCCGGTCCACTCGCCGCTGGTGAGCTTCGGCAGATAGGTCGACTTCTGCTCGGGCGTGCCGTGCGCGTGCAGGGCCTCGTAGGCGCCGTGCGACAGGCCCGGATACATCGTCCAGGCCTGGTTGGCGCTGTTGAGCATCTCGTAGAAGCACTGGTTGACCACATGCGGCAGGCCCTGGCCGCCGTAGGCGGGGTCGCAGCTCAGCGAGGGCCAGCCGCCCTCGACATACTTCGCGTAGGCCTCGGGGTAGCCGGCGGGCGTGCGCACCTCGCGGGTGGCCTTGTCGTGGATGCAGCCTGCCTCGTCGCCACTGCGGTTGAGCGGGAAGACCACCTGCGCGGCGAACTTGCCGCCTTCCTCGAGCACCGCGTTGACGGTGTCGACATCGACCTCGGCATGGGCCGGGATCTCCTTGAAGGTCTCGGTGACCTGGACCAGCTCATGCAGGACGAACTGCAGGTCACGCAGCGGAGGGACGTAGCGGGGCATCTGTGTCTCCTTCAGATCGAGAACAGTCGGAATCGGTCGACGGAACAGGGAAGCGCGGACGGCATATCGGGAGGCGCCGCGCGAGGCTTCAGTCTTCAGCCACTGGGTGTGGCGCGGTAGCGATCGAGCACGTTCATGAAACCTTGCTCGGCGCGCTGCACTGCGCCGGGCGTGCGCAGGAAGCGCGCGTCGTGGTGCAGCGCCAGCACCAGCCCGTGCAGCTCGAACAGCATCTGCCGGGCATCGGTGTCGGCCCGCAGGTGGCCTGCCTCGCGCGCCATGGTGATCGAGCGCACCAGGCCGGTGTGCCAGGTGCGAACCATGTCGGCGAGCGCATCGCGCACCGGGCCGGGGCGATCGTCGAACTCGACCGCGCCGCTGATGTAGATGCAGCCGGAGTCGATCTCGACGCTGACGCGCTTGAGCCAGCGCCGGTACATCGCCTCCAGCCGCGGCAGGCCGCGCAGCTCGCGCAGCGAGGGGTAGAAGACCTCTTCCTCGAAGCGGGCGTGGTACTCGCGGATCACCGAGATCTGCAGCTCCTCGCGAGAGCCGAAATGCGCGAACACGCCCGACTTGCTCATGCCGGTCGTCTCGGCCAGCAGGCCGATCGACAGGCCTTCGAGCCCTTTCTGCGATGCCAGGTTCAAGGCAGCATCCAGAATGGACGCGCGGGTCTGCTGGCCCTTGTGGGCCGCGCGGGAGCCGCTGCGGGTCGGCCGGGGTTCGAGAGGATGAGGGGTCACGGTGGCTGTAAAACGAACGATCGTTCTATTCTGATCGAAGTCCCGTCCAGGGCAAGTCGGGTGCGCCCTGAAAGTCCTAGAGTTGAAACTCTAGTCGGTGACAGGCGGTCGCGCATCACGTCCGGGCACGCCGCGACCTGCACGCCTCACAGGCGCGGACAGCCTCTGACCGGTGAAGAACCCGAGATTGAAGCCGGAGGCCGCTCTGGTCTAAGCTTGCCTCACGCAAGGACCTTGCCATGGATGTGCTGCAGCTCGATGTCTCGGGGCGCCCTCAGGCCTGGATTTCGCCGAAGGACGCCGTGACCCTTTATGTCGCCGGCGAAGTCGCCTGGACGATCGGTGAGCCCTGTCTGGTGATGCGCGGAGGCATCCAGCGCGCCAGCGGCCTGCAGTCGCGTGTCGAGCTGCATTCGATCATCGCGGTGCGCGGCGCAGTGCCCAGCCGGGCCTGGCGCGAGGTGCCGGCGATCGCCAATCCGAAGCTGTTCGCCCGCGACCGCCACGCCTGCGCCTACTGCGGCCAGCGCTTCCTGCGTGAGCCCCGCGAGCACCTGACCCGCGAGCACATTGTCCCGACCTCGCGCGGCGGCACCCACAGCTGGATGAACTGCATCACCGCCTGCCGCGGCTGCAACGGCCGCAAGGGCAACCGGCTGCTGCACGAGGCCGGCATGGAACTCCTTTACCTGCCCTACATTCCCAATCTGCACGAGGACATGATCCTCAAGGGGCGGCGCATCCTGGCGGACCAGATGGAATTCCTGCTGGCGAGCGTGCCGCGACACAGCCGGCTGCACGGCTGAGCACCGAGATTCCCGGGATCCGCATCATGAAAACCGCTTTCCTTGCGGCGGCCGTCGCCGCCTCCCTGCTGCTGGGCGCCTGCAGCACCACCAGTCCCGACGTGATCCGGCCCGGCGATGCGCAGCGGCTGTCGACGGTGCAGGACGCGGTGGTGCTCAACGTGCGGCCGGTGGTCGTCGAGGGCCAGCAGAGCGGCGTCGGCGGCGTCTCCGGCGCGGTGATCGGCGGCATTGCCGGTGGCTCGGTGGGCGGTCGGCGTGATGCCGGCGTGGCCAGCGTGCTCGGCGCGGTGGCCGGTGCGGTGATCGGCAACTCGGTCGAGCGCTTCGGCACCCGCGAGGAGGCGATCGAGATCCTGCTGCAGCTGCCCAGCGGCGAGCGCCGGGCGCTGGTGCAGGCCAAGGCGCAGGAGAGCTTCGCGCCGGGCGAGGCGGTGGTGCTGGTCACCACCGGCGGTCGCACCCGGGTGATGAAGGCGCCGACCGCCGCGACCGCCGCCCAGCCGACGCGCTGAGCCGGCGCAGACCGTTCCGGAGCGTCAGGCCGCGTCGAGCGCCTGCGCCAAGTCTGCCAACAGGTCGTCGATGTGCTCGATGCCGACCGACAGGCGCAGCATGTCCTCGCTGACGCCGGCCTTCTTCAGCTCGGCCGCGTCGAGCTGGCGGTGCGTCGTCGAGGCCGGGTGGGTGGCCAGCGACTTGGCGTCGCCGATGTTGACCAGCCGGGTGAAGAGCTGGAAGGCGTCGAGCACGCGCGCGCCCGCCTCGCGGCCGCCTTCCTTCAGCCCGAAGCTGAGAATGCCCGAGGCGCGCCCGCCCATCTGCGACTGCACCAGCGCGTGGTCGGGGTGCTCGGGCAGGCCGGCGTAGTTGACCCAGGCCACCTTCGGGTGATCGTCGAGGAAGCGTGCCACCGCCAGCGCGTTGTCGCAGATGCGGTCCATGCGCAGCGCCAGCGTCTCGATGCCCTGCAGGATCAGGAAGGCGTTCATCGGCGAGATCGCCGCGCCGGTGTTGCGCAGCGGCACCACGCGGGCGCGGGCGATGTAGGCGGCCGCGCCCAGCGCCTCGGTGTAGACCACGCCGTGGTAGCTGACGTCGGGCTCGTTCAGGCGCCGGAAACGCGCCTTGTGCTCGGCCCAGGGGAACTTGCCCGAGTCGACGATCGCGCCGGCGACGCTGTTGCCGTGGCCGCCCATGTACTTGGTCAGCGAGTGCACGACGATGTCGGCGCCATGCTCGATCGGGCGGCACAGCGCCGGCGAGGGCACGGTGTTGTCGACGATCAGCGGCACGCCGGCGGCGTGCGCCACGTCGGCCAGCGCGCGCAGGTCGGTGACGTTGCCCAGCGGATTGCCGACCGATTCGCAGAAGATGGCCTTGGTGCGCTCGTCGATCAGCGCGGCGAAGGAGGCCGGATCGCGCGGGTCGGCGAAGCGCACCGTGATGCCCATCTGCGGGAAGGTGTGCGCGAACAGGTTGTAGGTGCCGCCGTACAGCGTGCTGGCCGAGACGATGTTGTCGCCGGCCTCGGCGATCGTCTGGATCGCGTAGGTGATCGCCGCCATGCCCGAGGCCAGCGCCAGCGCGCCGATGCCGCCCTCGAGCGCGGCCACCCGCGCCTCGAGGATCGACTGGGTCGGATTCATGATCCGGGTGTAGATGTTGCCCTGCACCTTCAGGTCGAACAGGTCGGCGCCGTGCTGGGCGCTGTCGAAGGCATAGGCAACGGTCTGGTAGACCGGCACCGCCACCGCCTTGGTGGTCGGATCGGGCTGGTAGCCGGCGTGGACGGCCAGGGTCTCGAGCTTCATCGGCTTCATCGGCGAGTCTCCTCGTGTCGTGGGTGGGAGCGGCCGATTCTGCGCGCCGCTCTTTTCAGTGACCTTGCTCGGCGTGAAGCTTCTCGTGGATGCGCCGGTTGGTGCGCCAGACGCCCCACAGCACCGCCGGTATCAGGGCGCCGGCCACCAGCTCCGGGCTGATCGGTGCGCCCGCGACCTTGATCGCCTTGGCGCCGTAGTAGATCAGGCTCATCACGTAGTACGAGATCGCCGCGATCGACAGTCCCTCCACCGTCATCTGCATGCGCAGCTGCAGGTCCTGGCCGCGGGTGAGCTGCGCCAGCAGCTGCTGGTTCTGCGATTCGGTGGCGATGTCGACGCGGGTGCGCAGCAGCGCGCTGGTGCGCTCGATGCGCTGCGACAGGCCGCTCAGGCGCTGCGCAGTGGCCGCCACCGTCTGGATCGCCGGCGACAGGCGTCGCTGCATGAACTCGCTGATGGTCTGCGTGCCCGAGATCGGCTTCTCGCGCAGCTCCTGGATGCGCTGGCTGACGATGGCGTCATAGGCCTGGGTCGCGGCGAAGCGGTACTGGTTCTCGGCGGTGGCGCGCTCGACCCGCGCCGCCAGCGCCACCAGCGTGTCGAGCAGCTCCTGGTCGGTGGCGGCCTTGTTCTCGAGCCGAGCGGTGATCTCGGCCAGACGCGCCTCGGCCTCGGCCAGCATCGGTCCGAGTGTCTTGGCCGCGGGCAGCCCGCGCAGCGCCATCATCCGGTAGGTCTCCAGCTCGAGCAGGCGCTGCGAGACGCGCCCGGCACGTGTCTCGGTGGTGCGCTCCGGCGCGATCACCAGCATGTGCTCGAAGCCGTCGTCGCGCAGCCGGAACGAGGTGACCGCGATCGAGTGGCCATAGGTGCCCATGATCGAGGCCACCACGCTGCGCCCGCCCAGCCAGCGCTGGCCGCGCTTGGCCGCCTCGGGCGCATTGGCGATGTCGCCGATGACCATCGCCAGCTTGATCGCGGTGATCGTCTTGCCGGGAATGGCCGCCAGCCAGGCCGGATCGACCGCCAGAGCGTCCAGGGGCGGATTCTCGGCCTCCAGGCCGGCGCCCTCGGGCAGCGACTGCACGATCGAGTAGCGGGTGTACTCGCTGTGGCGCTCCCACTTCAGCGTGCAGGTGCCCAGGCGCAGGCGCACGAAGTGGTCGCGCAGGGCCTCCAGCGGCAGGTGCTGCTGGCCCGGCAGCAGGCGCAGGTGCGCCAGCTCCTGCTCGCGGCCGATGCCCTCGTTGAGCACCGCGACATAGACGACCAGCGCCGGCAGGCGGATGCGCGCGGTCGGCCGGGCGTGGACCTCGTTGTGCAGCAGCGCGCGCTGCGTGTCGTCGGGCGGCAGCGCGCTGCGCGAAGAGGAGGGCGAGGGCGGAAGAGCGTCGGTCATCGCGGGATCGGGGGATCGAAGTCGGCAGAAATGGACGGTCGGGCGCGTACTGCCCCCCGAGCGTAACGGCTTTCCGTGGGGTTTCTGGGGCCTCCCCCTCTTGAAAGCCGCGATCGCGTTCCTATAATCAGATCCGTTAGCACTCGCCACCGGTGAGTGCTAGTGATCGCGAAGGGCGGTGTGCCGTCCCTGTCGCCTCCCACCCCATCTGTCCGATCCAAGCTCTGTTTCTAGGAGTCGCCATGAACCTTCGTCCCCTGCACGACCGCGTGATCGTCAAGCGTCTGGAAAACGAGACCAAGACCGCCCTGGGCATCATCATCCCGGACAACGC
>JBJOPV010000103.1:0-11651 GCA_046050625.1 Pseudomonadota bacterium | reverse complement strand
CCGCGGCGAGGTCGAGGACATCGTCGCCAAGATCGCGCGCATTCCGCCGGCGAGCGTCTCCAGCGACGACCGCAGCAAGCTCAAGAGCCTGGACCGCGACCTGAAGAGCGTGGTCTATGGCCAGGATGCGGCCATCGACGCGCTCTCGGGCGCGATCAAGATGGCGCGCTCGGGTCTGGGCAAGCCGGACAAGCCGATCGGTGCCTTCCTGTTCTCCGGCCCGACCGGGGTGGGCAAGACCGAGGTCGCCAAGCAGCTGGCCTACATCCTGGGCATCGATCTGATCCGCTTCGACATGTCGGAGTACATGGAGCGCCATGCGGTCAGCCGCCTGATCGGCGCGCCTCCGGGCTATGTCGGCTTTGACCAGGGTGGCCTGCTGACCGAAGCGGTCACGAAGAAGCCACACTGCGTGCTGCTGCTCGACGAGATCGAGAAGGCGCACCCGGATGTCTTCAACGTGCTGCTGCAGGTGATGGACCACGGCACGCTGACCGACAACAACGGGCGCAAGGCCGATTTCCGCAACGTCATCGTCGTCATGACGACCAATGCCGGTGCCGAGACGATGCAGAAGGCGACCATCGGCTTCACCACCCAGCGCGAGAGCGGCGACGAGATGGGTGATCTCAAGCGCATGTTCACGCCGGAGTTCCGCAACCGCCTTGACTCGATCGTGTCCTTCCGTGCGCTCGACGAGGAGATCATCCTGCGGGTGGTCGACAAGTTCTTGCTGCAGCTCGAAGGCCAGCTCGGCGAGAAGAAGGTGGAGGTCACCTTCACCGACGTGCTGCGCAAGCATCTGGCCAAGAAGGGCTTCGATCCGCTGATGGGCGCGCGCCCGATGCAGCGTCTGATCCAGGACACGATCCGGCGTGCGCTGGCCGACGAGCTGCTGTTCGGCCGTCTGGTCGATGGCGGTCGTCTGACGGTCGACGTCGATGAAGCCGGTCAGGTGCAGCTCGACATCGAGCCACGCAAGAGCGACAAGCCCAAGGCCGAACCGGCCACCGCCTGAGCTGGCGCGCCGGTGCGGACCTGAAGAAGGGAGCCCGAGGGCTCCCTTCTTTTTGTCAGAAGTCGGTTTTCAGGCGCCGCTGTGGCGGAAGTCGTCCTTGCCCGCACCGCATTCCGGGCAACACCAGTCCTCGGGCACGGCGGCCCAGGGCGTGCCCGGATCGATGCCGTCCTCGGGGCGGCCGACCTCCTCGTCGTAGACGAAGTGGCACAGCGTGCAGAGATGGGTCGCGGTGGCGAGGGTGTTCATCAGGCGCTCCGTTCAGAAAGGGAAGTCGGGCGCGATTGTCCCCAGACGGCTGGCCTGCCCACTTGACGCACCGCAGACCGGCGTGGCGCGTTGTCGCTCAGCGTGCGTGTCGCCGGGGATCCTGTCCGAAGAAGTCACGCATCAGCGCGTAGACCTCGGGAAATTCCAGCGCCAGGCCGTGCGGCGCGACGAAGAAGGTCTCGGCCGCGACCGGGAAGAACTCCTCCAGCCCCTGCGCCGCATACGGGTCGAGCCAGGTCGGCCGGTCGGCGTCGACCTCGGCGGCATGGCGAGCGAAGGCCTCGCCCATGACCGCCTGCCAGCGCTCGCGCTGCGCGCGCGTGGGCAGCGCCGGCATGCCGTCGACCGCGCCGTCGCGCATGTCGATGACATGGACAAACTCGTGGATGACGACGTTGTAGGCGAGATCCGCATCGATCCCGCCGTTGTGGCCCTCGCGACCGCCCAGGCGCACGTCCTGCCAGGACAGCATCAGCGGGCCGCCCTCGATCGCCTCGCCGGCCAGCACCTCGTCGCCGCTGTGCACCACGCCGTCCTCGTCGTGCCACTGGCGTGGCGCCACCACCTCGGACGGGTGCAGCACGATGCCGACGAAGCCGTCGTACCAGTCGAGCTCGCCGGGCAGGTGCAGCACCGGCACGCAGGCCTGCGCGGCCACCGCGACCGCCATCGCGTCGTCGAGCACCAGGCCGCCGGCGGTGCTGAACTCCTTGCGGTCGAGCAGCAGCGAGGTCATCTCGCGCAGCTTCAGCAGATCCTCGAGCGACCGGTGGCGCAGGAAGGGCCAGCCGCGCAGCGTCTCCAGCCAGAGCGCGTCGGGAATCGCACGCGCCTCGAGCACGCGGCGGCGGCGCCAGTCGCGCCAGGCCTGCTGCCAGCGCCTCAGCATGTGCCTGAGGCGAGGCGTGACGGCGGTTGGCGGTGCAGGCCGCTGGCGTCCAGTCGCAGCACCTCGGCGCGGGCCGTGCCGTGCTGGCCGTCGAGATCCCAGTCCGACAGCACATGACGGCTCAGGCCGGGGCCGAGCCGCTCGTCGCCAGGGCGATGGGTGTGGCCGTGGATCAGGCGGTCGGCGCCGGCGGTGGACAGCAGCGACCGCATTTCGGCGCGGTCCAGATCGGCATAGCCGGCCAGGCCCTGCTCGCGCTTGCGCTGCTCGCTGCCGTCGCGCAGCGAGCGGGCGACCGCCATGCGCTCGGCCAGTGGCCGGGCCAGGAAGGCCTCGCGCCAGCCAGGCGTGCGCACCTGGGCGCGAAAGCGCTGGTAGTCGCGGTCGTCCAGGCATTCGGCGTCGCCGTGCACCAGCACATGGCGGTGGCCGAAGGCCTGCAGCACGCAGCGCTCGGGCAGCACCGTCCAGCCCAGGTGGCGGGCGGCCGCGGGCCCGAGCAGGAAATCGCGGTTGCCGGTGAGCATCGCCACTGGCCGGCGGCGCGCGGCCTCGGTCAGCGCCTGCAGCGCCTGCGCCATCGGGCGGGTCGGATCGGCGGGGGCGTCGAGCTGCTCGTCGCCGATCCAGACTTCGAACAGGTCGCCCAGCAGCACGATCAGGTCGGCATCGCTGGCGGCCAGGTGCCCGGCCAGCGCCAGGGCGGTGGCGGGCGTGTGCTCGCCCAGGTGCAGGTCGGACAGCAGCTCGATGCCGCGCCAGTGCGGCGCGGCATGGATCTCGCTGGCGGCCCCGAGCGGGCCGTCCAGCAGCGCGATCACTCGACGATCACCGCGCGGGTGATGACGACGTCCTCGACCGGCACGTCGTCGTGGAAGCCGCGCGAGCCGGTGCGCACCTTCTCGATCTGGTCGACGATGGCGGTGCCGTCGACGACGCGGCCGAAGACCGCGTAGCCCCAGCCCTGCGCCGATTCCGAGCGGAAGTTCAGGAAGTCGTTGTTGGCGGTGTTGATGAAGAACTGCGCGGTGGCCGAGTGCGGCGCGTTGGTGCGCGCCATCGCCAGCGTGTACTTGTCGTTCTTCAGGCCGTTGTTGGCCTCGTTCTTGATCTCGCCCTTCGTGGGCTTCTGCTTCAGGCCCGGCTCCATGCCGCCGCCCTGGACCATGAAGCCCTTGATGACGCGGTGGAAGACGGTGCCGTCGTAGTGACCGCTGCGCACGTAGTTCAGGAAGTTCTCGGCCGACAGCGGAGCGCGCTCGGCGTCGAGCTCGATGCGGATGGTGCCGAGGTTGGTCTGCAGTTCGACTTGCGGGGATGCCATGGTGTTCATTTCTCCAGGGAGGCTTTCTTGATCAGGACAGGTTCGGCCGGCACGTCGCGGTGCATGCCCGCCGAGCCGGTGCGCACGGCGCGGATCTTGTCGACCACGTCCATGCCTTCGACGACGCGGCCGAAGACCGCATAGCCATTGCCGTCCGGCGAGTTCGGCTGGTCCAGGAAGGGATTGTCCTTCACGTTGATGAAGAACTGGGAAGTCGCGGAATCCGGCACGGATGTGCGGGCCATCGCCAGCGTGCCGCGGGTGTTGCTCAGGCCGTTGCGGCTCTCCAGCGGGATCGGCGCGCGGGTGGGCTTCTCCTTCATCGAGGGCTCCATGCCGCCGCCCTGGATCATGAAGTTGCCGATCACGCGGTGAAAGATGGTGCCGTCGTAGTGGCCGGCCTTGACGTACTCGACGAAGTTGGCGACGGTCTTGGGCGCCTTGGCGGCGTCCAGGTCGACCACGATGTCGCCCATCGACGTGGCCAGGCGCACCTTCTCGGCCTGGGCCGCGCCGGACAGCGCCAGGCCCAGGGCCAGCGCGGTCGCGATGCGGGCGAACGGGGATGCGGTCATCGGCTTCACTCCTTCAGTCCTTCGAAACGGTTTCGGAAAAGATCTTCCATTGTCCGTGCTCGCGCGCCCAGTACTGGCGGCGCAGCGGCCCCGGCGCATGTCCGCGCAGCACCTCGCGGAAGCTCGCCAGCAGCACCTCCTCGCGGTCCTGCCAGACGAACAGGCTCAAGTCTGCCAGCTGGCGATCGCGCCCGCCGCTGGCGGCCCATTTCCCGGCCAGTCGGGGGTCGGGGTCGCGTGGGCCGGTGCCCGCATCGAAGTCGGCCGCGTACAACGCCCGCAGGGCCTCCGGATCGCCGCGTGCGCGGGCCAGCCGCCACACCTCGATCAGGTTGCGGGTGCGCAGCCGCACCTGGGCCAGACTGCGCGGCGTGACCCACTCGAGCCGCTCGGCCACCAGGACCGGGGTGCGCTGCGGCACCAGCTCGAACATCAGCCGCTGCAGGTCCTCGTCGGTCAAGACCAGGTGGCCGGAGGGCGGCGGCAGCAGGCCCGGCGGGCGCGGCGAGGGGCCATGCAGCCAGAAGGGCTGCGCCGGGCGGCCAAGCCTGCGGTCATGTTCGTTCGGATGATCGAGCACCAGCGCACCGGCGCCATGCTCCTCGCCGATCTGGCGCGGGGACAGGCGCGATGCGATCTGGTACAGACCCAGCGGCGTGCCGCGGCGCAGCAGGTCGCGCTCGTCGGTGCGCGGGCCGACCAGCACCGGGCACGTCGTCGCCACCCGCAGCTGTCCGGCACGCTGCTCGAGCACGAACAGCCGCGAGGTCGCGCATTCGATCGCCACCATCTGGCGCACCGAATCGGCCAGATGCACCACCTGCCGCGGCAGATGCTCGGGCGGCGGCGCCGTCTGCCAGGACTGCAGCCGCAGCGCGCTGGCCTGGCGCCAGCGGGCCAGCCGCTGCACGTCCAGCCCGGCGGGCATGGGCTGCAGTCCGCCGGTCAGCACCAGCTGCAGGTCGGCGCAGGCCAGACGGGCCAGCGGGTAGCGCGGCGTCTGGCGCAGCAGCGTCTCGACTTGGCGCCGCGCCTCCTCCAGCTGGCTTTGGCCGATCAGCCGGTAGACCGCCAGCAGCTGCTCCTCGGCGCCCGGCAGGCGGTGGGCTGGGGCACCCGCCAGTCGGGCTGGCGGCCGTGTCGCGGGCGGGGGGGCCGGCACGGTGGCCTCGAAGGCCGGCGGCGCCGGCAGCGGGGTGTCGGTCAGGCTGATGAAGCTCTCGCGCGGTGTCAGCGTGGTGCCGGGCGCATGCGGTTCCGGATCGAGCCGGCTCGGCCGGGGTGCCGCTGCCGGGCGCCGGTGTCGCATCCACAGCGCGGCGGCGGCGCCTCCGCCCAGCAGCAGCCCCAGCAGCAGCGCCCGCGCGGGCCAGGAGGATGCGCGTGCGGGTGGCGCGGGCGTGCCGGGCTCCGCCCAGGCCAGCGCGTCCGCCGTGGCCTGGGCCTGCAGCCGGGTCAGGTTGTCATGGGCCAGCGCATGCGGCGCGCTGGTGCGCAGCGCCTGCTCGAAGGCGACACGGGCCTCGTCGACGCGGCCGTGACGTGCCAGCAGCACGCCGAGATTGACCAGCGGCTCGGGTCGTCCGGGTTGTTCGCGCACCAGCTGCTCGAACAGGCGCATCGCCTCGCCGTCCTGGTGGCGCTGCGCCAGCTCCAGCGCCTGCATGAAGCGCTGCTGCTGCGTGGGCAGCTCCGCGGCGATGGCCGCTGACGACCCGCCCGCCAGTCCGGCCGCCAGTGCCAGCACGCGCAGGCTGAAGGCCGGCCGACGAGGGGCATCGAAGGCGGTCGGTGCAATGCTGCGGCGCGGCGTGGCTTCCTCGGCAGGCTGGATCATGAGCGGGATTGTGCATAGTCCGGTGCGATCGCTCCCCGCCAGCCGGGGTGCCGGGACCGGGCGGCTGCCCGGCCGGCGGGGCTATACTGGCTGCCCGGTCGACATCCCGAGGTCCGTTCGCGACCCTCCTGCCGACCGCCTCCCGCCACCGAATTTCCGCCGATCGATGACTCTCCGCATCCACAACAGCCTCACTCGCACGCTCGAAGACTTCCAGTCCCTCGAACCCGGCCAGGTGCGGATGTACGTGTGCGGCATGACGATCTACGACCTGTGCCACATCGGCCACGCGCGGATGATGATGTCCTTCGACGTGGTGCAGCGCTGGCTGCGCGCCAGCGGCTACGCGGTCACGTACGTGCGCAACATCACCGACATCGACGACAAGATCATCCGCCGCGCGGTCGAGCGTGGCATCACCATCCGCCAGCTCACCGACGAGATGACGGCTGCCATGCACGCCGACATCGGTGCGCTGGGCATCGAGCGCCCGACCCACGAGCCGCGCGCCACCGAGTACGTGCCGCAGATGCTGTCGATGATCGGCCGGCTGCAGGACAAGGGCCTGGCCTACCAGGCCGGCAACGGCGACGTGAACTACGCGGTGCGCCGCTTCCCCGGCTACGGCCGGCTCTCGGGCAAGTCGCTCGACGACCTGCGTGCCGGCGAGCGCGTCGCGGTGGCCGACGGCAAGGACGATCCGCTCGACTTCGTGCTCTGGAAATCGGCCAAGCCCGAGGAGCCCGAGGACGCCAAGTACCCGTCCGCCTACGGTCCTGGCCGCCCGGGCTGGCACATCGAGTGCTCGGCGATGAGCTGCGCGCTGCTGGGCGAGACCTTCGACATCCACGGCGGCGGCCTGGACCTGCAGTTCCCGCACCACGAGAACGAGATCGCCCAGAGCGAGGGCGCCACCGGCCAGCCCTTCGTGCGGACCTGGATGCACAACGGCTTCCTGAACGTGGACAACGAGAAGATGTCCAAGTCGCTGGGCAACTTCTTCACCATCCGCGACGTGCTGAAGAGCTACGACGGCGAGACGCTGCGCTTCTTCATGCTGCGCGTGCACTACCGCAGCCCGTTCAACTTCAGCGACGCCGGTCTGGACGACGCCCGCAGCGCGCTGCGCCGGCTCTACACCGCGCTGGACGCGGTCGAGGCCGCGCCGGTCGAGATCGACTGGGCGCAGCCGGCCGCGGCCCGCTTCCAGGCGGCGATGGACGACGACTTCAACACGCCGATCGCGGTGGCGGTGCTGTTCGAGCTGGCCGGCGAGGTCAACCGCACCCGCTCGGCCGAGGTGGCCGGGCTGCTCAAGGCGCTGGCCGGCGTGCTGGGGCTGCTGCAGCAGGCGCCGCGTGCCTGGCTGCAGGGCGCCACCGGCTCGGAGGCGGGCGGTCTGGCCGAGGCCGAGATCCTCGCGCGCATCGAGGCGCGCGCCGCGGCCAAGAAGGTACGCGACTTCGCCGAGGCCGACCGCATCCGCCAGGCGCTGCAGGCCGCCGGCATCGTCCTGAAGGACGGCCCGCAGGGCACGACCTGGGTGCGCGCCTGAGCCCCGCTGCCAAGCGCCTGACGCCTGACACGATGAGCGACGCTGCAGCAGCGATGGACGCCGGCGCGCCGGTCGCGCTGGTCACGCCGGACTACTGGGACGAGGCCTGCCGCTATCTGGCGCGTCGCGACCGGGTGATGAACAAGCTGATTCCGCGCTTCGGCACCGCGCGGCTGCGCAGCCGCGGCGACGCCTTCACCACGCTGGCGCGCTCGATCGTCGGTCAGCAGGTCTCGGTCAAGGCGGCGCAGTCGGTCTGGGAGCGGGTCGTCGGCCTGGGGCTGGGCCAGCGCCATCACATCGATCCGGTCGCGCTGTCGGGCCAGTCGGTCGAGTCGATGCGCGCCGCCGGCCTGTCGGTGCGCAAGGTCGAGTACCTGCGCGATCTGGCGCGCCATTTCGTCGAGGGCTGCGTGCACGAGACCGACTGGGGCTCGATGGGCGACGAGGCGATCATCGAGGAGCTGGTGGCGATTCGCGGCATCGGCCGCTGGACCGCCGAGATGTTCCTGATCTTCTATCTGATGCGCCCGAACGTGCTGCCTCTGGACGATGCTGGGCTGATCCGCGGCATCAGCCTGAACTATTTCAGCGGCGAGCCGGTCTCACGTGCCGAGGCACGCGAGGTCGGCGATGCCTGGGCGCCCTACCGGTCGGTCGCGACCTGGTATCTGTGGCGCAGTCTCGACCCGCAGTCGGCGGGCGGCTAAACTAAAGTACAGTCCGTGATCAATTCCCGACCCCACTCCGTCCGACGGACACAGGGCCTCGGGAGCCAACCAGGATCGATGCCCATGAGCAAGAAACACTTCCTTGACTTCGAACAGCCGATCGCCGAGCTCGAGACCAAGATCGAGGAGCTGCGCTACGTGCAGAACGAGTCGGCGGTGGACATCTCGGAAGAGATCGAGCGCCTGTCGAAGAAAAGCCAGCAGCTTGCCAAGGACATCTACTCGAGCCTGTCCCCCTGGCAGGTCACGCAGATCGCCCGCCATCCGCAGCGCCCCTACACGCTGGACTACGTCGGCGAGATCTTCACCGACTTCCAGGAGCTGCACGGCGACCGTGCCTTCGCCGACGACCTGTCGATCGTCGGCGGCCTGGCCCGCTTCAACGGCCGCGCCTGCATGGTCATCGGCCACCAGAAGGGCCGCGACACCAAGGAGCGCGCCGCGCGCAACTTCGGCATGGCCCGCCCCGAGGGCTACCGCAAGGCACTGCGCCTGATGAAGCTGGCCGAGAAGTTCGGTCTGCCGGTGTTCACCTTCGTCGACACGCCCGGCGCCTATCCCGGCATCGGCGCCGAGGAGCGCGGCCAGTCCGAGGCCATCGGCCGCAACATCTTCGAGATGGCGCAGCTCGAGGTGCCGATCATCACCACGATCATCGGCGAGGGCGGCTCCGGCGGTGCCCTGGCGATCTCGGTGGCCGACCAGGTGCTGATGCTGCAGTTCTCGGTCTACTCGGTGATCTCGCCGGAAGGCTGCGCTTCCATCCTGTGGAAGACGGCCGAGCGCGCCAGCGACGCCGCCGAGGCTCTGGGCATCACCGCGCACCGGCTGAAGGCGCTGGGGCTGGTCGACAAGATCGTCAGCGAACCGGTGGGCGGCGCGCACCGCGACACCCGCCAGATGTGCGCCAACCTCAAGCGCGCGCTCAACGATGCGCTGCGCCAGGTCGGCGACCTGAAGGCCAAGGAGCTGCTGGACCAGCGCTACGGGCGCCTGCGTGCCTATGGCCGCTTCACCGACACCAAGGCCTGATCCGCCCCTGCGATCTGCCTGTTTCGATCCCCTCGAGCCCGGTCCGGTCGCGGTCGCCTGCAGTGGCGGGCGCGACTCGATGGCGCTGCTGCACGCCACCTGGCGGGCCGCGCGCGATCTGGCCGGGCAGGGCGCGCCGACCCTGCCGGTGCATGCGCTGCATGTGCATCACGGCCTGAGCCGCTTCGCCGATGACTGGCGCGACCACTGCGCGCGCCAGTGCGAGCGCTGGCGTGCCGAGGGCGCCGATCTGCATTTCCATGTCCGGCATCTCGGGCTGCAGCCACAGTCCGGCGAGAGCCTGGAGGCGCTGGCGCGCGAGGGTCGCTACCGCGCGCTGGCCGACATGGCGCGCGAGGCTGGCTGCCCGGTCGTGCTGCTGGCTCACCACCGCGATGACCAGGCCGAGACCTTCCTGCTTCAGGCGCTGCGCGGTGCCGGTGCGGCCGGCCTGGCGGCGATGCCGCGCGCGATCGAGCGCGAGGGTCTGCGCTGGCTGCGGCCCTGGCTGGCGCGGCCGCGCGCCGAGATCGAGGCCTATGTCGCCGCGCATCGCATCGCGCACGTCGACGACGACAGCAATGCCGACCCGCGCCACGCCCGCAACCGGCTGCGGCTGCAGGTGATGCCGGCCTTGCGCGAGGCCTTCCCGCAGGCACCTCAGGTGCTGGCCGATGTGGCTGCGCGGGCGCAGGATGCGGCCGAGTGCCTGGACGCGCTGGCCGATCTGGATCTCGCGGCGGTGCGCGATCCGGACGGCCGGGCGCTGCAGGTCGGGCTGCTGGCGGCCCTGTCGCCCGCACGCCGGCGCAATCTGCTGCGGCACTGGCTGGCGGGACAGGGGTTGGCGGTGCGCGCGTCGCTGCTCGAGCGTCTGGCCGAGGAGCTGCCGCAGGCGGGCTCGGGTGCGGTCTGGCCGCTGGAGGCTGGCCGGGTGCTGCGACTGCATCGTGGTCGGCTGGCGCCGGACGCGCGGACTGAGCTTGGCGCGAATGTCCTGTCGGGCACGCCGCCGGACGAGATCGCGCTGGCGCCGCTGCTGCCGCCCGAGCTGTCGGCCGGACAGGCGCTGACGCTGGCGCTGCCGGGCTGGTCTGGCGGTCTGCATCTCGCGCCGGTGGCGCAGGGCGGGCTGGCGTGGGCTGATCTTGCTGCGCTGGTGGCACGGCCGCGCCGGGGCGGCGAGCAGTTCCAGAGCCATGCGGCCGGCATGCCGCGTGCGCTGAAGAAGCAGTTCCAGGCGGCAGGCGTGCCGGCCTGGCTGCGCGATGCGCCGCTGCTGTGGCACGGCGAGCGGCTGGTCTGCGTGCCTGCGCTCGGGGTCGATGCCCGTGAGCAGGCGCCGCCGGGCGCGCTCCAGTGGCATCCGCGCTGGGCCGGATGACGCTTCGATGTCACGCTTTCGGGAAATGTCCGTCGGAAAGTCGTTAAAATCGACGGTTTTCCGCCCTGGACAGCCTGTTCTCAATCCAGGAAACCCAGGGCGGCCGTCCTGCCACTCCACTGCGACTCGCCATTTCCGCGCGAGCCACACACTCATGGCTTTGATCGTTCACAAGTACGGCGGCACGTCGATGGGCTCGACCGAGCGCATCCGCAACGTCGCCAAGCGCGTGGCCAAGTGGGCCCGCGCCGGCCACCAGATGGTGGTCGTTCCGTCGGCGATGAGCGGCGAGACCAATCGCCTGCTCGGCCTGGCCAAGGATGTCTCGCCTGCCGTCCAGACGCCGGCCGTCACCCGCGAGCTCGACATGATCGCCTGCACCGGCGAGCAGGTCTCGGTGGGCCTGCTGTCGCTGGCGCTGCAGGCCGAAGGCATGGAGGCTGTCAGCTACTCCGGCTGGCAGGTGCCGATCCGCACCGATTCGTCCTACACCAAGGCCCGCATCCAGAGCATCGACGACGCCCGCGTGCGCGCCGACCTGGCCGCCGGCCGCGTGGTCGTCATCACCGGCTTCCAGGGTGTCGACGAGGACATGAACATCACGACCCTGGGTCGTGGCGGTTCGGACACCTCGGCCGTCGCGGTCGCCGCGGCGATGAAGGCCGACGAGTGCCTGATCTACACCGACGTCGACGGTGTCTACACCACCGACCCGCGTGTCGTGCCGGAGGCCAAGCGCCTGAAGACCGTCTCCTTCGAGGAGATGCTGGAGATGGCCTCGCTGGGCTCCAAGGTGCTGCAGATCCGGTCGGTCGAGTTCGCTGGCAAGTACCGCGTGCCGCTGCGCGTGCTCTCGAGCTTCACCCCGTGGGACATCGCCATCGAGGAAGAAGCCAAGTCGGGCACGCTGATCACTTTCGAGGAAGACGAGAAGATGGAACAAGCCGTTGTGTCGGGCATCGCGTTCAACCGCGACGAAGCCAAGATTTCCGTGATGGGCGTGCCGGACAAGCCGGGCATCGCCTACAGCATCCTG
>JBJOPV010000102.1:0-11677 GCA_046050625.1 Pseudomonadota bacterium | reverse complement strand
ATGGCGCCACCTCCGCCGTCTGCGCCGTCTCGCCGGCCGGCGCGCGCAGCAGCCCCAGCGTCTGCTGCAGGCCGATCAGCACGCACAGCGCCAGGCCCGGCAGCATCAGCGCATACGGCCACCACAGCGGCAGGCTCATCAGCATCGAACTCTCCTGCGACGCGTGCATCGCCAGTGCCCCGGCGCCCACGCGCCACAGCACCAGCGCCATCACCAGCGTGTAGAGCAGCGTGCCGAAGGCGTCCATGCGGCGCTGCGTGCCGGCCGAGGCGTTCGTGGTGAAGAAGTCCACGATCAGGTTGCCGCGCCTGAACTGGGTGTAGGGCAGGAAGCAGGCCACCACCACCGCGCTGCCGAGCTGCACCAGCTCGACGTCACCCAGGATCGGGTGCGCGAAGAAGGCCCGGCCGACCACGCTCACCGTGGTCATGCCGGCCATGGCCACCAGCACCAGGCCACCGATGGCGGCGTTGAAATCGCACAGGCGCCGCAACAGGCGGTCGCCGTCCTCGGGCCGGCGGGTGCCGGTGTCCGATCCAGTCGTCATGTCGTCTCCTCGATGCCGTCCCGCTCGGGGGAAGGCGTCGCTGGCAGGTTGAGAGGGGGGCAGCGACCCGGTCTTGCGCCGGGTCAATCTGGAATGCCCGAACTCTAGGCAGAGCGTCCGGAGCGCAAAAGATGTCGCGTCCGCCGCTGTAATAACCTCTGGTTATCACGTTTTCAGGGTTTACCCCAGGGAGCTATCATTCTGGTGATGAAGCTCCCTGCATTGCGTGCCCTGATCTCCGCCATCGACGAAGGCAGCCTGCGCGCGGCGGCCCGACGCATCGGGGTGTCGCAGCCGGCGCTGACCAAGATGATCCGCGAGCTCGAGCAGGAGCTGGCTGCGCCGCTGCTGGTGCGCTCGACCACCGGCGTGACGCCCACCGCCCAGGGCAAGGTGCTCTACGAGCGCGCCGGCCTGGCGCTGCGCGAGCTCGCCGGCGCGGCCCAGGAAATCGGGCAGCTCGGCGGGCGCATGAGCGGGCAGCTGCGCATCGGCGCGGTGCCGCTGGCGGTGATGCTGCTGGTGCCCGAGACGCTGCGCACCTTCAGCCGCGAGTTCGACGCCGTGCATCTGCAGATCCACGAGGAGCTCTACATCGAGCAGCTGATGAACCTGCGCCGGGGCGATGTCGACATCGCGCTCGGGCCGATTCCCGACCGGTTGCCGCCGGGCGAGTTCCATGTCGAGGTGCTGATGCCGGTGTCGATGGTGGTGGTGGCGCGGCGTGGCAGCGTGCACGCCACGGCCCGCTCGCTGGAGGCGCTGCGCGGGGCGCGATGGGTCTATACCGGGCTGTCGGGGGTGACCGGCTACGGCCGGCGGCTGTTCGAGCAGAACGGCCTGGAGCCGCCCGAGTGCGGCGCCACCGTCAATTCCACGCTCGGGCTGCTGTCGCTGATCGGCGGCGCCGACTTCGTCGGGTTGATGCCGCGGCCGCTGGCCCTGCATCCGGCTGCGGCCCCCTTCATCGAGATTCCGCCGCTGCAGGAGGCGCCGCTCGGGCTGGTGCTGGGCGCGATCACCCGGGTCGAGACCGCGCTGAGGCCGGTGGTGCGCCATTTCCTGACGCATCTGCACCGGGCGGCTCACCATCAGCTGAGGCAGGGCGGGTGAGGGCGCTGTCGGTCGAGACCGGGCGTGCGGCCGCCAGCCGACGGTAGAGCGTGGCCCGGCCGATGCCCAGCAGCGCTGCGGCAGCGCCGACCTGCCCGTCGCACTGCCGCAGCGCCTGTTCGATGGCCTCCTGCTGGAGCTGGTGCCAGCGTGATCCGGCGGGCCGCACGGGCGGCGGCAGGGGGGCCGATGACGGCACGGCTGCCGGTGCGGGTGTCGGCGCAGGAGCCATCCCGTCGTCGAGCGGCTCATCCGGGTCGGCCAGGGCCTGGGCCACCCGCAGCCGCTGGCGCAGCTCACGAAGGTTGCCGCCCCAGTGGCGTCGGCGCAGCTCGGCCCGCCGGGCGGCGCCCAGTCGCTGCGGCGCCAGGCCGAGCTCGCCCATCACCGCATCGAGCAGCGCGTCGAAGTCGTCGCGCTCGCGCAGCGGCGGCAGCCGCAGCTCGAATCCGGAGATCCGGTGCCAGAGATCCTCGCGGAAGCGCCCGGCGCGGACCGCCTCGCGCAGGTCGCGGTGGGTGGCGCAGATGATGCGAACCTGCGGCCGCAGCAGCCGGTGGCTGCCCACGCGGGTCAGCTCGCCGCTGTCGAGCACCCGCAGCAGTGCCACCTGCAGCGACATGGGCATGTCGCCGATCTCGTCGAGCAGCAGCGTGCCGCCGTCGGCGGCCTCGAAGCGGCCGGGGCTGCCGCCGCGCCGCGCGCCGGTATAGGCGCCCTCGACATGGCCGAAGAGCTCGGCGGCGGCCAGCTCCGGCGCCAGTGCACCGCAGTTCAGCGCCACGAAGGGGCCGTCGCGGCGCGATCCGGCCGCATGCAGGGCGCGCGCCGCCACCTCCTTGCCCGTGCCGGTCTCGCCGCCGATCAGCACCGCCAGCTCCGCGTCGTGGGCCCGCAGCGCCTGCAGGAAACGCTGGTGCGTGGCGCCATCGCCAAAGACCGGCCGCCCCGCCGGCTTCGGCGTCCGGACCGCGCTGGTCCCGCTGTTCGTGGACGCTGACCCCCGACCGAGCCGGGCCGACAGCACCGTCAGCCTCGGCCCGCCCCGCAGCGCAAGCGAGCAGAGGTCCTGCCGTCGCACCGCGTCGACCAGGGTGCCGAAGGGCAGCGCCGGACAGGGCGCCTGGCCGGCCTCGCGCAGCACCGCGCTGGCCGCCAGCACCTCGCCATCGGGGCCGAGGACCAGACTGGCGGGCGTGCCACCTCCCGCATCCAGTTGCAGGTGAAGGAAGCCCGGCACCGCCTCGAGCAGCCGCGCCTCGATGCGCGCGGCGCATTGCTGCAGCAGCGCGGTGGCCAGCGCCGGCAGCCCCGGCCGGTCGCGGCTGATGTCGAGCACCGCCAGCAGCTGGCCCTGCGGGTCGCGCACCGGCACCGCGGCGCAGTGGAAGATCTGGTTGTCTTCGAAGAAATGCTCGGCCCCGCTGACTTGCACCGGCCGGGCTTCCTGCAGTGCCGCGCTCATCGCGCTGGTGCCGATGGCGGCCTCCGACAGGTCGACGCCGGGCCGGAAGGCCTGGCGCAGCGGCGCACTGCAGGTGTGGAGCGCGCCGGCGGTGGCCAGCGCCCGGCCCGCCGCGTCGGTCAGCAGCACCACGCCGCCGGTGCCCGCCAGTGTCTCGGCCAACCGATCGAGCTCCGGCCGAGCCTGCGCCAGCAGCGGGCGGTGGCGGTCGAGCAGCCGCGCCAGCGCCGCCTGCGCGACCGGATCGAAGACCACCGACTCGTCGGCGCGCCGGCCCTGCGCCACGCAGCGCTGCCAGGAGCGCAGCACCGCGGCGTCGAGCGGGGCATCGGGGGGCACGGTGCCGGCCTCGAGGAACTGGTGGCGGGCCCGCCAGAGCGCCTCGGCGGGCGCTCGCCTGGACGGGCAGGGTGGGGTCAGAGGCAGAGCGGGCATCGTCGGTGGCACGGCGGTCGGCACGGTCCTGGCGGGTGAAGGTCTCGTCTCATGGCGTCTCGATTCGAGACGACCGAGACGCCTGAGATCGATGGTGGGGAAATCTAGTGCATGCATTGCGCCACTGATCCGCGTGAATTCCCTGCAAAGCCTGCATTCGATGCACTTTGCTTCATTCGTGGCACGCGACTTGCGCTGTCCCCGGGGGTGCGGGCTGGGCCCGCGAACCCTGAACCCATGAGAAGGAGACCGTCATGAACGCACCCCTCACCCCGAACCTCGCGCCCTGGAACGGCCGGGTGTTCTGCGGCCGCTGGGTCGAGCCGGTCGGCGGCGAGACCGACATCGTCGAGCCGGCCACCGGCCGCACGCTCGGGCGCATCGGCCTCGCCGCTGCCGAGGATGTGGACCGCGCGGCCGGCCATGCCGCCGAGGTGCGCGCGGCCTGGGCCGCCACGCCCTTCACCCGGCGCGCGGCGGTGATGCGCGAGGCCGCGCGGCTGCTGATGGCCCGCGCCGAGACCTTCATCGACTGGAATGTGCGCGAGGCCGGCTCGATCCCGCCGAAGGCGCAGTGGGAGCTTGACGCGACGCATGAGCAGCTGCTGATGGCCGCCGCGCTGCCGATGCAGCCCTGCGGGCAGCTGTTCCCGTCCGAGCGGCCTGGGCGGCGCAACCTGTGGCGGCGCGTGCCGGTGGGCACGGTCGGGGTGATCGCGCCGTGGAACTTCCCGCTGCTGCTGGCGATGCGCTCGGTCGCGCCGGCCCTGGCGCTGGGCAATGCGGTGCTGCTCAAGCCCGACGCGCAGACCGCGGTGACCGGCGGCGCGCTGATCGCGCAGCTGTTCCAGGACGCTGGCCTGCCCGAGGGCGTGCTGCAGGTGCTGCCGGGCGGACCGGCCACCGGGGACGCGGTGGTGCGCCATGCCCAGGTGGAGATGATCTCCTTCACCGGCTCGACCGCGACCGGCCGACTGATCGGCGAGACCTGCGGGCGCCTGCTGAAGAAGGTGGCGCTCGAGCTGGGCGGCAACAACGCGATGGTCATTCTCGACGACGCCGATCTGGACGCCGCCAGCTCCTGCGCCGCCTGGGGCGCCTTCCTGCACCAGGGCCAGATCTGCATGCAGGCCGGGCGGCATCTGGTGCACCGCCGCGTCGCCGAGGCCTATGCCGAGCGGCTGGCGCGCCGCGCCGAGGCGCTGCAGGTCGGCGATCCGGCCGCCGGGCCGGTCCACCTGGGGCCGATCATCAACCCGCGCCAGCGCGACCGGGTCATGGACATCGTGCGCCGCTCGGTCGAGCAGGGCGCGACGGTGCGCACCGGCGGCACCAGCGAGGGCCTGTTCGTGCGTCCGACGGTGCTGACCGGCGTGACGCCGGACATGCCCGCCTTCACCGAGGAGATCTTCGGCCCGGTCGCGCCGATCACCGTCTTCGACAGCGACGAGGAGGCGCTCGCGCTGGTGCATGCCTCGGCCTGCGGCCTGTCGGCGGCGGTGCACGGCCGCGACATCGCTCGTGCCACCGCACTGGCCGAGCGCATGAAGGTCGGCATGGTCCATGTGAACGACCAGACGGTGAACAACGAGTTCCACATTCCCTTCGGCGGCATGGGCCAGTCGGGCAATGGCGGGCGCTTCGGCGGGCCGGCCAACCTCGAGGAGTTCACCCAGACGCAATGGATCAGCGTGGCCGACCGCGCGATCACCTATCCGTTCTGACCGGGGAGAGCGCCCATGACGATGAAGACCTTGAAGACGAGCCCGGCAGGCGCCGCCGATCTGGCGGCCGCGGTCGAGGCGATGACGCGGCTGTCGCGGCGCGACGTGATGCGCGCGCTGGCGGCGCTGGGCAGCGCGCCGCTGCTGGCGCCGGCGAGCGCGCGGGCCGCGCTGCCCGCGGGGCTGGTGCACCTGGATGCGGCGCAGGCGGCCGTGATGCTGCGGCTGGCGCAGGTGACGCTGCCGGTGGAGGGCAGCCGGCTGGCCCCCTGGCAGCCCGAGGTGCTGCTGCAGACGCTGGACGCGGCGCTGCTCGGGCCGATGGACGCGCGGGTGCGCGCCGGGCTGAGGGGCGGCATCGAGGCTTTCGAGGCCGCGCCGCGCGCCACGCTGGGCCGGCCCTTCACCGCGCTGGACGACGCGCAGGCCTGCGCCTTCTGCGACGCCTGGGGCGCCTCGACCGAGCCGATGCAGCGCGGCCTGGTCACCGGGCTGAAGAAGCTGGTGCAGCTGTCCTACTGGGCCCATCCGTCGAGCTGGCCGGCCGTCGGCTACGACGGCCCGATCAGCGAGCGGCTGGGCCTGAAGTCGCTCGGCAACGCACCGATGCCGCGCGCCTGATCCGAGCGACCGCCACAACGACAACGATCTGGAGACTGTTCAACATGCCCTCTGTTTCCCGCAAGACCGTCCCGCTGCAGGTGCCCGCCCACGGCCTGAAGGTCACCCAGGCCAGCGACCTGCGCACCGAGCGCCTGGAGCTGCAGGCCGACGCCGTCATCGTCGGCTCCGGTGCCGGTGGCGCGATCGCCGCCTACGAGCTGGCTCGCGCCGGCCTGCGCGTGGTCGTGCTCGAGGCCGGCCCCTATGTGCCGTCGGAGAAGTTCGCCGAGATGCTGGCCGTCGCGATGGGCTCGCTCTACCAGGACCAGGGCGGCCAGACCAATGCCGACGGCGACATCAGCATCCTGCAGGGCCGCTGCGTCGGCGGCTCCACGGTGGTCAACGCCGCGCTGTGCTTCCGCACGCCCGACTACTACCTGAAGCGGTGGGGTCGCGAGTTCGGCCTGAGCAACCTGACGCCGGCGACGATGCGCCCCTACTTCGAGCGGGTCGAGCGCAACCTGCACATCCGCACCGCCGGGCCGCACGAGACCAGCCCCGGCGCCGAGCTGATCCGCGCCGGCCTGTCGACGCTGGGCCTGCCGCCGGGCGCGGCGCGGCGCAACGTGCGCGAGTGCACCCTCAGCGGCTTCTGCTTCAGCGGCTGCCGCACCGACCGCAAGCAGTCGATGCTGGTGACCTACCTGCCGTGGGCGGTGGCGCACGGGGCGGTGATCCACGCCGACACCCGCGTGACCGAGGTGCTGGCCGAGGGCGGGCAGGCGCGCGGCGTTCGCGCCGAGGTCATCGATCCGGCCAGCGGCGCGAAGAAGGCCGACATGACGGTGCGCGCGCCCATCGTCGTGCTGGCGGCCGGGCCGGTGCAGACGCCGCTGCTGCTGCTCAGGAGCGGCCTGGCCAACAGCAGCGACCAGGTCGGGCGCAACTTCGCCTGCCACCCGACGCTGTCGGTCACCGCCGAGTTCGACCACGAGGTCAAGGACTTCCACGGCGCGACCCACTCGCTCTACATGGACCGCGACACCCTGCCCGAGCGCGGCGGCTACCTGCTGCTCAACGCGATCCAGGAGCCGGTCGAGGCGGGCTTCCAGGCCGAGCCGGGCACTGGCCGGCCCTATGTCGCCTACATGAGCGGCTACCGCAACATGATCCGGCTGATCAGCCTGATCCACGACGGCAACGTCGGGCGGGTGTCCTGGGACGGAGACATGAAGCGCATCGACTACCGGGTGGACGATGCCGACTTCGCGTCGATGCAGAAGGGGCTGGTGACCACCGCGAAGGTGCTGTTCGCCTCCGGTGCGAAGCGGTTGCTGCTGCCGACCTCGCAGGTGGCGACGATCGAGCGCCCCGAGCAGGTCGAGGCGGCGATCGGCGCGCTGCGCAACGAGCCGGCGCGCTACCGCTACACCTCCTTCCATCCGCAGGGCACCTGCCGGATGGGGCGCGATCCGAAGACCACCGTGGTCGATCCGCACGGACAGACGCACGACGTGCGCCGCCTCTACGTCGCCGACGCCAGCCTGCTGCCGACCTCCATCGGCTACAACCCGTCGGAGACGGTCTACGCGCTGGCGAGCTACATCAGCGACCGGATCGTGCAGGACTGGCGCGGTCGACGGGCGGATCTCAGGTCACCGGCGCCGGGTTGAACAGCACCAGCGCGTTGTGCAGCTTCCAGTGCTCGGCCCAGGTCTTCCTGCCGCTGGCGACGTCGAGCATCAGCCGGAACATCGCCCAGCCGGCCTCCTCGATCGTCTGCTCGCCGTCGGCGATGCGCCCGGCGTTGACGTCCATCAGGTCGTGCCAGCGCCGCGCCAGGTCCGAGCGGGTCGCCACCTTGATGACCGGGCACTGCGCCAGGCCGTAGGGCGTGCCCCGGCCGGTGGTGAAGACATGCAGGTTCATGCCGGCGGCCAGCTGCAGCGTGCCGCAGATGAAGTCGCTGGCCGGGGTGGCGGCGAAGACCAGGCCGCGCTGGTCGGCGCGCAGCTTTTCGCCCGGCGCCAGCACATGCGAGATGGCTGAGGAGCCGCTCTTGATGATCGAGCCCATCGCCTTCTCGGCGATGTTGGACAGGCCGCCGGCCTTGTTGCCCGGCGTGGTGTTGGCCGAGCGGTCGACGCGCCCGCGGTCCAGATAGCGGTCGTACCAGCCCAGCTCGCGCACGATGGCCTCGGCCACCTCGGGCGTGGCCGCGCGCGAGGTGAGCTGCTCGACCGCGTCGCGCACCTCGGTGTTCTCGCTGAACATCACGGTGGCGCCGGCGCGCACCAGCAGGTCGGCGGCAAAGCCCACCGCCGGGTTGGCGGTCACGCCGGAGAAGGCGTCCGAGCCGCCGCACTGCACGCCCACCACCAGCTCGCTGGCGGGGATCGTCTGGCGGCGACGTGCGTTCAGCCGCGCCAGGTGCGGCTTCGCACGCTCGACGATGTCCTCGATCATCGACATGAAGCCCACGTGAGCCTCGTCCTGCAGGCACACCGTGTCGGGACCGCCCTGCGCGTCGCGCCCGTCGTGGATGGGGAAGGAGCCGGGGGGCAGCAGCCGCGCGGGCTGCAGCTTCTCGCAGCCGAGGCTGACCACCAGCACCTCGCCGCCGAAGTTGGGGTTCAGCGCCAGGTGGCGCACCGTGCGGATCGGGATGATCGCGTCGGGCGCGTCGATCGCCACGCCGCAGCCGTAGCTGTGCTCGAGCGCGACCACGCCGTCGACGTTCGGGTAATGGGGCAGCAGCGCCTCGCGGATGCGCCGCGCCGCGTGGTCGACCACGCCGGCCACGCACTGCACCGTCGTCGTGATCGCCAGCAGATTGCGCGTGCCCACCGAGCCATCGGCATTGCGGTAGCCCTCGAAGGTGAAGCCCTCCAGCGGTTCGGCCGGCGCGGGCCGCACGGTGGCCATCGGCAGGCCTTCGAGCTCGCGCGCGGCTGGCATCTGCAGTCGGCGCTCGTTCACCCAGGAGCCGGCGGGCAGGGGCTGCAGCGCGTAGCCGATCGGCACGCCGTAGCGCAGCACCACCTCGCCTTCGGCCAGATCGCGCAGCGCGACCTTGTGCCCCTGAGGCACCGTCTCGCGCAGCACCAGGCCATCGGCCAGCGCCGTGCCGGCGGGCAGCCCGCCGTCGTTGGCGACGATGGCCACGTTGTCGTTCGCATGCATGCGCAGCGTCAGCGGCGCGCGGGGAGCGGATGAGGAGGAATCGTTCATCGTCGAAGCTGGGCAGGGCGGGGAAGGCTGGATTGTTCCTTGTTGTACGACAACATGCAATCCGAAAGCCTGTGAAAGCCCGATTCCGTGCCCGTGTCAGGGATAAGTGTTTTCACTTGTTGGTTGATGATGGCCTTTAGTTGTACGATGACTGTCAACGCTGAACTGAACCCCAGCCCTCACTGATCCCCACACGGAGCCAATCACCATGTCGCCTCAAGAGCTCAAGCTGGTCCTCGAATCGGGCCTGCTGTCCTTCCCGTTGACCGATTTCGACGCCGAGCTGAACTTCGAGCCCAAGGGCTATGCCGAGCGCCTGGAGTGGCTGCAGCCCTACGGCGCCTCGGCGCTGTTCGCCGCCGGTGGCACGGGCGAGTTCTTCTCGCTGGAGCCGGGCGAGTACAGCGAGGTCATCAAGGTGGCGCTGGACACCTGCCGCGGCCGCACGCCCATCCTGGCCGGCGCCGGCGGCCCGACCCGCGTGGCGATCCAGTACGCCCAGGAAGCCGAGCGCCTGGGCGCGCAGGGCATCCTGCTGCTGCCGCATTACCTGACCGAAGCCAGCCAGGAAGGCCTGATCGCCCACGTGCAGGCCGTCTGCCGCAGCGTGAAGTTCGGCGTGGTGGTCTACAACCGCGGCGCCTGCCGCCTGACGCCGAAGAGCCTGCTGGTGCTGGCCGAGACCTGCCCGAACCTGATCGGCTTCAAGGACGGGTTCGGCGACATCGAGAAGTTCGTCGCCATCCGCCAGACCCTGGGCGAGCGCTTCGCCTACCTGGGCGGCCTGCCCACGGCGGAAGTCTTCGCCGGCGCCTACAAGGCGATGGGCTGCCCGGTGTATTCGTCGGCCGTCTTCAACTTCATCCCGAAGACGGCGATGGACTTCTACAACGCCCACGCCGCCGGCGACACCGCCACCTGCGACCGCCTGATCCGCGACTTCTTCCTGCCCTACATCGCGCTGCGCAACAAGGGCGAGGGCTATGCGGTGTCGATCGTCAAGGCCGGCGCGGCCATTGCCGGCCACTCGGCCGGTCCGGTGCGCCCGCCGCTGTCGGACATGCTGCCTGCCGAGGTGGAAGAGCTGCGCGCGCTGATGGCCCCGCTGGGCGCGCAGTGATCGGCTGACGCTTTCGTCCGTCCTGCCACCACCACAAGCACCACAAAGAATCCTCCCGGAGACATCCGACCATGAAGATCGCGAAGAAGCTCCTTGCGGCCTGCGCCCTGACGCTGCTGGCCGCCGCCGCCCAGGCCCAGGCCTGGCCCGCCAAGCCGGTCACGCTGCTGGTGCCTTTCCCGCCGGGCGGCGCCTCCGACATGGTGGCGCGCACCATCGGCACCAAGCTGCAGGAGCGCTTCAATCAGACCTTCATGGTCGACAACCGGGCGGGTGCCACCGGCACGATCGGCGCGGCCCAGGTCAAGCGCGCCGCGCCGGACGGCCAGACCTTCCTGGTGACTTCGCTGGGTCCGCTGGTGATCGCACCGCACCTGATGAAGGCCGTGCCCTACGACGCCACGAAGGACTTCGACCACCTCTCGGTGCTGGTGCAGGCGCCCAACGTGCTGGTGGTGCCGGCGAACTCGTCGCACAAGTCGCTGGCCGACGTGCTGAGCTTCCTGAAGGCCAATCCGGACAAGATGACCTTCGCGTCCTCGGGCAACGGCTCGTCCGACCACCTGACGGCCGAGCTGTTCTGGCTGCAGACCGGCACCAGCGGCACCCATGTCCCGTACAAGGGCGGCGGCCCGGCGATTTCCGACCTGCTCGGCGGCCAGGTCGATGCCGGCTTCATGAACATCAACTCGGTGCTCAGCCACATCAACGCCGGCAAGCTCAAGGTGCTGGCGATCACCGGGGAGAAGCGCTCGTCGGTGCTGCCCAACGTGCCGACGCTGTCGGAGTCGGGCGTCAAGGGCGCCGACGTGCAGTCTTGGCAGGCGGTCTCGGCCCCGAAGGGCCTGCCGGCCGACATCCGCACCAGGATGCACGAGGCGCTGGTGGCGGTCATGAACGACCCGAAGATCCGCCAGCAGTTCACCGCGCTGGGCTTCGAGATCGTCGCCAACACGCCCGAACAGTTCGCCGCCTACCAGCAGCGCGAGAGCGCGCGCTGGAAGCAGCTGATCGAGACGCGCAAGATCACGGCCGACTGATTTCCCCCCGATCCTCATTCTCCGCCCCACGATGACCACTTCCCCGACCTCCGGCCTGTCCGCGCTGCCGCGCATCGCCTCGCTGCGCGTCGTGCCTGTCGCCGGCCGCGACGGCATGCTGCTGAACCTGAGCGGCGCGCATGCGCCCTTCTTCACCCGCAACCTGCTGATCCTGACCGACAGCGCGGGCCGGACCGGCGTCGGCGAGGTGCCCGGCGGCGAGAAGATCCGCCAGACGCTGGAGGATGCGCGCGCGCTGGTCGTCGGCCAGGCGGTGGGCGACCACCTGCGGGTGCTGCGCGAGGTGCAGCAGGCCTTCGCCGACCGCGACTCGGGCGGGCGCGGCCTGCAGACCTTCGACCTGCGCACCACCATCCATGCGGTGACGGCGGTCGAGTC